>DVMF01000012.1 GCA_018715125.1 Candidatus Coprousia avicola
ATTAGATTGATAGTCATCGATACATAAGGAACGTGAGCTCATGGAGCGGAGCACACCCGTTGTCGCCTTTATCTGCACGCATAATGCGTGCCGCAGCCAAATCGCCGAAGCCGTAGCGAGAACGTGGGCAAAGGACGCCTTTACACCGTGCTCAGCCGGAACGAACCCTGTCGCGAGCGTCAACGACGACGCCCTGCGCATCCTGCGCGACCGCTACGGCATCGATGCCTCGCAGCAGCATCCCAAGACACTCGCCGAACTTCCGACCGTCGACTTCGTCGTCACCATGGGCTGCGGCGTCGCCTGCCCCGCGCTGCCGGCACGGCACCGAGAGGATTGGGGGCTCGAGGATCCCACCGGCAAGGGCGACGCGGCGTTTCTCGCCACGATCGACACCATCATCGAGCGCATGCTTGATTTGCGGGAGCGCATCGAGGCCGGTGCCATCGAGGGCAGCCCCGAGCTCGTGCGTCGCAGGGCGGCGCGCCGCCTCAAAGCGCTTGCGGACCCCACGCGCCTGCACGTTATGCAGCTCCTCGCGCAGCACGAGGAGCTCTGCGCATGCAAGCTGCTCCCGCATCTTGGCATCGGCCAGCCAACGCTCTCGCATCACATGCGCCTCCTCTGCGAGGAGGGCCTCGTCATCCCCCGCAAGGACGGACGCTGGATGCATTACCGCCTCAGCCGATGCGCACTTGACACGCTGCGCGAAACGCTGAGTCTGCGTCCGGAGAGCGCTGTTGACCCCACTTTCCTGTGACCACGTACAAGCAATCTACCGCCCATTCCAGCAAGCAGGCATCACTCATCCATGCTGACAGCGTCACACACCCGCGCATCTGCACGTTGCGCGCGACATCCATGTGCCTACAGGCCCAACACCACCCGTAATCTTTCAGATACCTCATGCATGGCTTCTTCTTCAAGCACGCCGATCCTCTTGCCCAACATGGCGCGGCTCACCGAGGCGATCTTTTCCGTCATTACATAGCTCGTCTTTTCTAACCCATTCCGCATGGTCGGCTCAACGCGAACCCGCGTAGGAATACCTGAGCTATCGTACGTGGTGAGCAGACAGAGGACGACGGAATCGAATCCGGACACCTCGTCGCTCTGGATGATGACAACAGGCCTAGCCTTGCTGGCATACAGATCGTCTCGCATCGACCAAATCTCACCACGCATCGTTCATCATCCTCATGGCAAGACGATCGGAAAACCCAGCTGCCTCTTGCTCGCTGGCAAACGCCTCGACCTTCGGCTCTGAGAGGCGAACTTCAAACGGAAAGCCACCGTGCGCGTTAAATGCCGCGATGAACATCCTCATTGCATCGGATGGAGTCGTGCCCAGCAGGCGAGCGGTTTCGCGAAAGCGCTCGGCCTCATAGTCGTCAACACGCGTAGCAAGTTGCACACTCATAGCAATCTCCATCAAATAGGTAGCGATTGTTATGAACTATACCCATATAGGTTCACTCTAGAGCGATTCGCAAGAGAGCTAACCGGCCTTTCGCCCTCTGCTCATAAGCCCGTCCCCATACCTCTCCCTGCCTACGCTGCGCCGCCCCGCGCATCGGCCAGTTTCGCCTTGCCGAAGTTGCAGCCAAACAGCAGGCCCGCCAACAAGAGTGACGCGCCCAGACCGGTGTAAAAGACGGCGATGAAGCGCTCGGGCGCGATACCGCTCGCCCTTAGCGCGATGCCACCCGTCATCATCACCGCCATGATGAGGAATGCCTTGGCGTCGAAGAACTTGAGAAAGAACTGGCGCTCCTCAAGATAGGAGCTGATGCGATCGGTGTGCTTGTGTACCAACCGGCCGAACACAAAGAGCTGGAAGGCGCCGAAGACCACCGCGGATAGCAGGATGTTCACGACGGTGAGGTGAGCGGGGTACGCCGCAAGGCCGATACGCAGTATGTTGAATCCGGCGGCGCTCCAAACGACGCAGGCGATCAACAGGAGCGTATTGCGTTGCACGGTCATGGTTATTCTCCCTTTCAATCGGCAAGCCCCGGCTCGAGATGCCTCACTCGCGGCATCTCGGCAGGAGCATCGCATGCATGGTTAGTACAGGACTCTGTGCACAATCTCCAGAACGGCATCGGGGTCGTACTCCCCGCGCATCATGGCGGAAACCATAAGCGAGAGGATGGTGTCGGCAAGCCGCTCGACCGTGAGGTGGTCGGTAAACGCGCCGGGACGGACGCCGGCATCGCTGCGCAGCACGACGCAGAGCTCGTCTACGATATGCCGCCACACTCTCGCCATCTGCTGCTTTCCGCCCGCTTTGCCCTCTTGCATGAAGCCGAGGGCGTGCAGGGTAAAGAAACCAGGGTAGCGCTTAGAGCCATCTTCCATGCGGTCGTACATCCACGCGATGCATGCGAGCGTGTCCCCAAAAGCCGTGGAGTCGCCCTGACGATGGAAGATTTCGTGCCAGACGCTCTCCACCGCAGCGGAGATAAGGTCCGCCTTGGAGTCGAAATAGTTGTAGATAGACCCCACTGATACGTCACAGGCTGCGGCGACGGAGCGAATGCTGAGCGCCGAGATACCTTTCCGGCGAATAAGCTCACGGCTCGCTTCGAGAATGTCCTCCCGTGAGGTTACGACCGTGTTCACGCGCCCACCCCTTCGTCGATGCCCCGTCTTCAAACTGAACGCTGTTCATATTAGAGGCTAAGCGCACCTTGGCAAGGGACATCACAGAAACCTTTCAAAGATACGGAGGGAGCGCCGGGCTATCTTCGCGGCGCTTTGCCTCGCCGTAACGCCGGGGAGCGCATCGCCTCGCCGCCGGGCGTTGCACGGGAGATGCCCCGCATCATCATCCCACCTCGGCTAGCAGCTTGGTGAGATTGCACACGAAGCGCTCGCGGTCCTCAGCGGTAAACGCGGCGGGGCCGCGCGTGCGGCCCCCGGCGCGGCGCACCTTCTTCTCCTCATGGCGAATGAACAGGTCCATGTCGATGGTCGCCTTTGAATACACCCTGCCGCGCACGCCGATGGCGGAGCCGCCGCGTCCGAGCACCATGCTCGCAAGGCCGATATCCTGGGTTATCACGACGTCGCCCGGCTGCAGGCGCTCGACGATGGCGAAGTCGGCGCTGTCGGCCCCCACGGACACATCGAGCACCTCCACCCAAAAGCCGGCGTGCGTCGCATCGCGCCCGCGCGCGTGGCCGGCATCGCGCGGGTCGTCTGAGCGGATGTGCCGCTCGAGATTCTGGGTGGTATTGCCCGCAATCACCACGGGGACGCGCGCGGCGCGGGCGCACCGCAGAGCCTCGCGCGTGACGGGACAGGCATCGGCATCGATGTAGACGATGCGCGAATCCATCATCACACCCCCCTAACCAGCAAGCTCACGACGCACGCGAAGAGGCAGCGTCGCAACGACGAGCTGATAGCTCATGTGGCAGAGGCTGGCGACGAGGTCCTCGGGCAGACCGGCGTCGAGGTCGACCGAAATCCAGGTGCGCCCATCGGAGTAATAGCCGGGCAGCACCGCATCGGGGTACTGCGCGCGCAGCGCTAGAATGCGGTCGGGATCGCATTTGAGCGAGAGCAGATGACGGCCCGCATACGGCGCCTTGGCACGCGGGGATGCCGTGAACTCGCAGGCGAATTGCTTGCCGCCCACCCAGTACACCATCCAACCCCATGTCTCATGGAGCGCTTTCGAAGCGCCGGGGTGCGCGAGCAGTACCTCGTCAAAGCATTGGCACGCCATTAGGTCCCCTCCTCGGTATCGTCAGACCATCTTCACCGGATGGCGGATGACGGTTCGCAGCCGCTCCGGCGTCGTCTTGCGCGGGTCGCCCAGATACAGCTCGTGATGGAGGCGCACCTCGGGTACCGCGCCATCCCGATCGAGCGCATCGAGCATCGCCCCGGGATCGAAGGGAACCGTCGCCGCGTGCCCCGCGGGCGACTCCCCGCCCTCAGCGATATCGACGGCAAGTCCCTCGCTTGCTACAAAGGCCGAGAGCGCGGCGATCGTCTCCGGCTCCGTATCGTAGGGCCCCACATGCAGCATCTGGACACACGGGCCCTCGGCAAAGCGCACGAGGCGCAGCTCTCCGGCATCAAGCGCCTCGGCGAGCTCCGGCTTCTTCTTCGCAGCGTCTGCACGCACGCGGTCGAGCACCTCCGGCGTTACAAAATCCGGCTGCCGTATAAGGGAAACCCACGAGAGGGCACCCTTGTCCGCAATTGAGGTGCCATCGAAGGCGCCCGCGCCCGCCCACCAGAGCCCTTCAAGCGGCGGCACCACATAATCGAAGTACCCCTCCGGCTGCCATGTACCCTTTTTAGACATCTTGACGGTATACGAGAACGCGTAGAGCAGGCCCAGCGCGCGTTGATAGCGACCACCTTCCTCATTGGGGTCGCCCGAGCCTGCCACGGCGGCAAACGTCATCGCGGGCACATCGACAAGCGCCGGCTTAGCCTTAGGCTGGTACAGATCGCGAAACGCGCGCTTGAAGTCATACGCCATGTGACCGCCCCCTCGCTTGCTATGGGATGCTCAGTATAAGAGAACATTTGTTCGTTTACAAGAGAAGACCTGAAAAACTTTCACCTCCCCCTGTCACCTTTGGGCGACGTACGACCGCATCGTCAGCGTCCGCGACATCACGAGCGTGACCGTCGGCGATGTGGACATTCCGGTCGATGCCACATGGCGCCCTACCAGGCGACCTCTCCGCCGTACGAAAAACGGGAACCGCGCGCCGTGCTCTACGACATAGTTGAGCCGGAAAAGACTCCTAACGACAGCGGTCCTAGCAACTCGTCCGGCGCCGCTCAAAGCGATTTTTCCATCCACTGCATGGTCATCCTCAAACTATGTCGAATATATTCGACAATAGTTATACAATTCTGTCGAATATACTCGACAGAGAGGATCGCGCCTCATGAACCACGCCACACTGAAGCGCATCATCTTCGACCAGCATGAGGTCATCCGCAACACGCGCATCATTCCACGTAGATACGAGCTCGACCCCGAAGCAAACTACGTCATCACAGGCTTGCGCCGTGCGGGGAAATCGACGCTGCTCTACCGCGTAGTGCAGGACCTTGTCGAACAGGGCGTAACCTGGGAACGCATCATCTATATCAACTTCGAGGACGAACGCCTCGCCGATTTCTCCGTAAACGATTTTCAAGACATTCCGCTCGTTCAAAATGAGCTGAGCGACGAGCGCGGCTATTTCTTCTTCGATGAAATTCAGAACGTCGAGCATTGGGAGAAATTCGTCCGCAGGCTTGCCGACGCTGGAGAACGCGTATACATCACAGGCAGCAACGCCACGATGCTCAGCCGGCAGATTTCCTCAACGTTGGGAAGCCGCTTCTTCCCCCTGCACGTGACCCCCTTCCGCTTCGATGAATTCCTTGATGCGAAGCAGCAGGCGCACTCCCCCGCCGCACTCTATACAACGCGCGAGATCGGCCGCATCGTCCGACACTTCGACACGTTCTACCAGCTTGGTGGATTCCCCGAATCGCTGCGCTATGCCTCCCCGCGCGAATACGTTGAAAACGTGTATCAAAAGGTGCTTCTGGGCGATATAGCGGCCAGATACAACGTGCGGAATGTTGACGCGCTCCGCGTGCTCATGAAGAAGGTCGCCGAAACGGTCCGTACTGAGGTTTCCTTTTCGACACTTCACAACACGTTGAAGAGCATCGGCTTCTCGATTTCTAAAGACACGTTGATCGCATATCTCGGATATGCGCAGGAGGCATACCTCCTCTTCAACATTACCAATGCCACAGCGAAATTCGTCGAGCGCGAGGGAAGCCCCAAATACTACTTTTCTGACAACGGGCTGCTCAACCTGTTCATCGTCGACCGCGAGACAGCCCTCCTGGAAAACGAAATCGCCGTTGCCCTGTACGATCGCTTCGGAACGGATCTCCACTATGCCAAATCTTCGAAAACAGGCGTCGACGTTGATTTCTACCTGCCCGAAGCGAAGCTAGCGATACTGGTCGCCTACTCAATCGCGGGGGAGGCGCGCGAGCGCGAGATCAGCAATCTCATCCGCCTGGCGAGAGCGGATACCGCCATCAATCGGCTGGTCATCGTCACCAAAGAAGAGGAGGAGAACATCGAGCAGCAGGGGATCTCGATTGAGGTCATCCCGGCCTGGAAGTTCCTGTTAACGCTTGGCGATGGTGGGAACGGGTGACGAAACCGACCTAACTCCTCCAAGCTGCAAATAAGGTCGAGGCAGACGGCCTTGAGCTGCGCGGTTCCGGAATTCTCGCCCCCGCACGCCACGGGCAGCGCCTGCCTCTACGCAAACTGCAACCATCCAAGCGATCACGCCACCTGACGACGGCGGAAGGAGATTGCGGCGACAGGGGTCGCTGCAACTACGAGAACAGCGTAGACCGCGACCACCATGCCGATGAGGTCGAACACCACCGGCCCCAACGGATAGGACTCGAACGCCGCGAAGAGCATGTTGAAATTCGCGAAGTTGAGCGGGAAGAGCGCGAGCGCGCGCTCGAGCACCCCGATCCCGCCCGACGGGACAAGCCCCGTGAGCAGCACGAGCACAACGTCCGTCAGGAACACCGCAAGAGTTGAGGGCGTGCGCGAGGACATGGCGAGGGTAAGACACACAAAGCCCAGGCACGCCGCATACATAAGGCCAACCGTTATGAGCGCCGCCTGCCCTGCCGTAAGCGGATACGGTGAGGAAAGCGCGATGCTCTGTATAGAGAGGCCAAACCCGTCGGCACCGTAGAACACGAGCGAGAACCCTACGATGACGGAAGCGCAGAGCAGGAAATACACCGTTGCATAGGCGAGCGCGGCGACGACCTTCGCCGTAACGAGCGTGGAGCGGCCGCGCCTCGTGGCGAGCACCACCGCGTCCGCGCCGGACTGGTACTCGAAGGAGAACGTGGGCGCAAGCGTCACGCACACCGCCAGGATCGCGAAGACGAGAAACGCCGCGCAGTCGATGATATTGCCCCAGCCGCCCACGTAACCGTACGCGATCGGTTCGGCGACACCCGCCTGCTTCTCAGTCCAGTAGGCGCGCTCGGCGTCCGTGTACTCCCACATGCCGGCCTGACCGTCGTCGAGGGCGTCCTGGGTCAGCGCGGAGACGGCACCGTACCACCCCGCCGCCATCTCGGGCGTCACGCGCGCGGCCGTCTGGGTGGGCTCCTCCCCCGTCGCGCGCCACGGTCTGAGCAGCATGCTCCAGTACGGGTTGTAGAGCTCGTAGACCTCCTCGTCGCTGAAGTTCTGGAACATGAGGTCGTACACCGCCGATCCCGTCATCGTAAGAACCGCATCGCGGTCGATCCGCGAGAAGACCCGCTCTTGATAGGCGGCGATGTCGGCGGCGGCGCGCTCGGCGGTGATCGGGCCGGCGTGCGCCTCGTCCTCAGAGCGCGCCTGCGCGATGGCCTCCATACCGGAGACGATCTGTCCATCGCTATTCGACTGCCGGTTCTGCACCACGTTGAGCGTCATGATGCCGATGAGGAACACAGCAACGCCGATGTTGGCTGCGAGCGCAACCCGGCGCGTGAGCATCTTCTTGAGTTCGAACCACATGAGCCTAGCCATGGCGAGCCTCCTTGAAATGCGAGCCGGCCCTTCCCTCAAAGCGAGCGGCGGGTGATTCGCTGCGGAACACGTAGAGATAGAGGTCCTCGAGGGTGGGGGCAACCGGCCGGGAGCCTTCGACCTCGGGCGCATCGGCGACATACCGCACCAGAGCGCTGCCGCCATCGAGATAACGCACGTTGCTAGCGCACAGCCCGCTCTCAAGCGCCTCCGCCCGAACGGCGGGAACGACCGCTTCCCACACCTTGCCCTGTGCCTCGGCGACGAGCTCTCCGGGCGCTCCCGCGAGCACCACGGAGCCCGCGCGCATCATGAGGATCTCGTCGGCGATATGCTCCACGTCGGAAACGATGTGCGTGGAGAGCAAGACGATCTTGTCCTGCGAGAATCCCGAGATGAGATTGCGGAAGCGGACGCGCTCCTTGGGGTCGAGCCCTGCGGTGGGTTCGTCCAGCACAAGCACCTCGGGGTCGTTGAGCATGGCCTGCGCGATGCCCAGGCGCTGGCGCATGCCCCCCGAAAACGTGCGGATGCGACGGCGCTCCTCCCCTTTGAGGCCCACTCGTTCGAGCAGCGCAAGGGAACGGTCGCGGGCGTCGCGGCGCGAGAGGCCCTTGAGCGCGCCCATGTACTCCATAAAGTCGAGCGCCGTAAACTCCGGATAGTAGCCGAAGTCCTGCGGCAGATAACCGAGGAGCGCCCGGTAGCCGTCGCCCCTGCGCGAGATGGGCACGCCGTCGCAGCGCACCTCGCCGGAAGTGGGCCGCAGCACACCGCATATCATCCGCATGAGCGTGGTCTTTCCGGCACCGTTCGCCCCCAGCAGACCGTACACACCGGGTGTGAGCACCGTGCTCACGCGGTCAACCGCGATTTTTGGACCAAACCGCTTGGTCACCCGATCGAGCGTCAGCTCCATGTTGATAACCCTCCTTTGAGTCATAAGCCTGTTAGCACGCCGCAGCCGGCGTCGGCACATCGGCAAAGCCGGACGCCGCCGCCCGAAGCCACGCGCGCACCTCGACCACCGCGAAGAAGAACGCGGCGGCAGATGCCGCCCACCACGCAACCGCCGCCGCGGGGCCGAATACCGCCGGATAGACGGTCTGTGCCACCACGCAGGCGGCACAGACCGCAACCGCCGCCGCAACGGCGCCCACGGTCGCGTCCGCGCTGGCAGCCCGCCGCGCAACGAGAAGCCCCGCACCGAAAGCCGCCAGGTAAGGCGCGAGCCCCTGCGGAAACACGGCCCAGGGCGCAGAGCCCGCACCGGCGATAACCGCCAGCAACCCGATGGCCAGCGCATCGGCGCAGCAAAGGACGAGCGCCCGCGCGCACGCCGCCGCCTGCGCGTTCACCGGGCAAGCGGCCTCCAGCTCCGCCATGCCGCAGGAACGGGAGCGCGTGATGCTCACCAGCGTAGAGAGCGCAAGCACCGCGCCCAGAACCGCCGAGGCAACGCCGGTGCCCACGCCGGAGAGGGCGCACGGCACCGCCAGAAGGACGAGCCCCACGTGAAGCGCCCACGCGCCGGCACCGATACGCCGCGCCTGCTCGGCAACGACCTCAGATGCGGGCGGCCGCGCAGGACGCGCCATCTCGGCCGCAACCGCCTCCACGAGCGCACGGGGCGCCTCGGCATCGGCGACGTCGAGCGCCCCGCGGTAATGGTCTCTCAAGGCGTCTTCGATCTCGCGCCTCTCGCATACCTTCATCTAGAACCTCCCTGTCCCATTTCTCGGACTCCCAAATCGGCGCGCAGCGCCTCGAGCGCCGCGGTCACGGCGCGCGCCGCGGCGAAGCGGCTCATCCCGAGCACCCGCCCCACCTCGCCCATCGTGAGCTCCTGGCCGTACCTCAGCTCCAGCACCTCACGCTGGGCGCGGGGTAGCCGAGCAAGCGCTGCGGCGAGGTCGCGTCCGGCGTCGACATCCTCCGGTCCCCCTCCATCCGCGAGCCCCTCGGGAAGATCAGCCCACGACATCGCGCGGTCCCGCACCATATCGGTGCAGACGTTGCGCGCGATCGTGATGAGATAGGCGCGGGCGCGACCCTGCTCCCGATAGCGCGACCGGGCGCGGACGAAGCGCAGGAACGTCTCCTGAACGGCGTCTTCGGCGAGCCCTGCCGGCGCATGCCTCACGCAGTAGCGCATCACGTCCGCGTAATGCTCGCCCACAAAACGCTCTGCCTCGCCGATCCTTTCGTTCCTTTCGCCCACGCAATCACCTCCCTTTACCCCTATTAACGGCCGCGCGCGCCAAGATGAGCGGTCGATTTGATTCCAAGTGGCAACCGTTACGGCTTCGTTAGAAATCACCCGCACCATGGTACGCGTCACCAAAAGACGGCGCGCGGAGGGGCGACCCGCTCCGCACGCCCCGACGAGAAAGGGCACATCCATGGGCTTCATACTCGAGACCCGCGGACTCACCAAGCGCTTCGGCCGCGGCGCGCACGCGCAGACAGCCGTGAGCGACGTTGCCATCCACCTCACCGAGGGAGAGGTTTACGGACTCCTCGGCCCCAACGGTGCCGGCAAATCGACCACGCTCAAGATGATCTGCGGCATGCTGCGCCCCACCGAGGGCGAGATCCTCTTTGCCGGCCACGCTTGGCGTCGCGAGGACCTTTACGCGGTCGGCAGCCTGATTGAGGAAGCGCCACTCTACCCCAATCTCACCGCGCGCGAGAACCTGCGCGTGCGCACCGCGCTCTTGGGGCTCCCCGAAAGCCGGATCGACGAGGTGCTCGCCGCGGTCGACCTCACCGGCACGGGGCGTAAGCGCGCCGGGCGCTTCTCGATGGGCATGAAGCAGCGCCTTGGGCTTGCGCTCGCGCTTCTTGCCCGGCCGCGCCTGCTCGTGCTCGACGAGCCCACCAACGGCCTCGACCCCCTCGGCATCGAGGAGCTGCGCGCTCAGATTCGCGACTTCGCCGCCGCGGGCACCACCGTGCTCGTCTCCAGCCATATCCTCTCTGAGGTGCAGCAGATGGCAGATTCCATCGGCATCATCTACCAGGGGCGGCTCGCCTATGAGGACCGGCTGCGTCCGGGCGAAGACCTCGAAGAGCTCTTCATGGCGGTCTGCCGCGAGGGTCGAGCCGCCCAGAGGGAGGTGGCGGCATGAACCGAACCTTCGCGTGCGCTCCCGCGCCATCGACATGCGGGAACACGAAACGCACCGGTGTGGGGCGCGCCCTTGCCGCCGAGGCGATGAAATCACGTCATGCGGCGCCCGTGCGCCTCGCCGTCCTCATGGCGCTCCCTATGCCGCTTCTGGGCGCGATGCCCTACCTCGGCAACCAGTCCTTTAGCGCATGGAATTATTGGTATGCGCTTTTCTTGCCGGTAACGCTCTCGCTCGTCGTCGCCTGCGTGGCGCAGGCAGACGCGCAAATGCAGATGCGCGGGGTGCGCGGCCTCGGGGCGCCGCTCGGGCGCGCGTGGTGGGCGAAGGCGCTCTGGTGCCTTGCGCTCTCTGCCCTCGCCAACGCCGTGGTGTTTGGCATCTATCTCGCGGGGTCCGCATTCACGACGCAGGGCATGACGCCCGCCGGCACGCTCACCATGCTGTGCTGCGCGCTCGTCAACGCGCTCACCACCGCGTGGATGATTCCGGCGGGCCTGTGGCTCACCGTGCGCGCAGGCATGCTCGCAGGCATCTTCTGCCCGCTCGCCGTGCAGCTCGTGGGCGGGTTTGCGTGGTCGATCGTTCCGCTGCCGCAGCTGTTCCCCCCATCCGCCTCGATGGTCATACCCACCAGCTTCATCCCCGTGCTCCCGAGCGGCGAGCCGCTTGCGGCCGACATGGCGCTCGGCGGCGCCCTCGCATCGAGCGGCGCACTCACCATAGCCGGCCTCGTGGTCTGCGCGCTCTCGTTCGCCGCGCTCACCGCCGCCGGCGCCGCATGGTTCGCACGCTCCGAGGAGAGGTGAGGTCCGTGTCTCGAAACGATAGGGGCGCCATGACAGCTCAGGGGGCACGGCCGCGCATGACCTTCCCTCGCGCGCTTCGCTCCGAGCGCCTGCGTCTGGCGCGCTCCCCGCTCCTGGTCGTACATCTCGCCTGCGGCCTTGCAGGCGGTTTCGCCTGCGGGGAGTACTTCTGCGTCGCCCGCTGGGACCCGGCACTGAGCGCAGACGCCTACGCGCAGTTCCTCGGCGCCCTCATGCCGCTTATGTCCGGCATCGTCTGCGGGCTCACCATAGACGAGGAGCGCGCGGCGGGCGGCCTCGCCCACCTGACGGCAGTCCCCTCGCGCGGCAGGGCGATCGCGGCTGCATGGGTCGCCTTGACAACGCTGGGCGCGGGCGCCCTCGCCCTGGCATTCGGCGTCTTTGGCGCCATGCTCGCTGCCGCGGGCCGCCTGCCCCTCGGCCCCCTGCCGCTTATAGCCTCCTGGGCGGGCGCCGTCCTCGGCAGCCTCCCCCTGTATGCGATCGGGCTCGCCCTCTCGCTGCGCTTGGGGCGCAACGCCGTCATCGGCGTCGGCGCCGCAGGGACGCTCGTCGCGTTCTTCTCGGTCGGCGGCCTTGCGCACGGCCTCATGACCGGCGAGCTCACCGGCCTGGCGCCGAGTCCGCTCGCCTGGATTCCCTTCTCGTGGCCGGCACGCTTGGGCTCGCTCGGGGCGGAGGTCTTCATCGACGCCGCCCGCGCTGCCGCACCCCTCGTCGCAACCGCGCTTGCCGGCGCCGCCCTCTCCGCGCTGACCGTCGGTCTCCTCATTGTGTGGTTCCGCACCTTTGAGGGAGGGCGGTCGGATGCGTAGCAGACGGGTCCTCGGCGCAATCGCGCTCGTGCTCATCGCCGCGGCGCTGCTAGCGGGCGGCCGCATGCTGCTCGATGCCGGATGGGGCGCGGCACTGCGCTCGCTTGCCGACCGGCTACTCCCCCTTCCTGAGATGACCGTGTTCGCACCCGCCCCTGAACCCGGCAGCCACGTGAGCTCATATGCCGACGCGACGGGCGCGGGGACGAACTACGTGTACCTGGTCAACGCAGCAGAGGCGAACGGCGTCACGCACGAGCTTCAGCTCATTTTCTTTGGCGGCGAATCGAACGGCTCCGGTTGGCTCCGCATCGAGGCTCGCGGCGGCTCGGGCGTGCGCTATTCCCCTTGCGCCGCAGAGGACGTACCCCTCGCCGCGCGCGGGGCATGTGCGCCGCAAGGGACCTTACCGGTATAATCCCCCCAGGAAGAAGGAGTCGGCGGTGGCGGTAATTCTGGCGATAGACGATGAACGCGCGATTCTCGACGCGCTGGCACGGGTCCTCGGACGCGACGGCCACCGCGTTGCCTGCATCGATGACCCGACGACCGTTCCCGGCATGAATCTCGCGCACGTCGACCTCGTGCTTTGCGACGTCATGATGCCCGCGCTCGACGGCTTCGAGCTGGTGCGGCGGATCCGCCCCGCATTCGACGGGCCCATTCTCTTTCTCACCGCCAAGGTTGCCGAGGAGGACGCCGTCACCGGCTTGAGCATGGGTGCCGACGACTACATCCGCAAGCCCTTTGGTGCTGCCGAGCTGCGCGCCAAGGTTGCCGCCCACCTGCGCCGCGAGGCGCGGCCCCATGCCCATGCGCTCGCCTTTGGCGCGGTGCGCCTCGACCTCGGGGCGCGCGAGCTTACCGTGAACGGCGCGAGCGTACCGCTCACACCCACCGAGTACGGCATCTGCGAGCACCTCGCCCGCCATCCCGGGCAGGTCATGAGCCGCGCCCAGCTGCGCGAGGCGGTGCGCGGATGGGAGAGCGACGCCGATGACGCCGCCATATCCATGCAGGTCAGTCGTGCCCGCAAGAAGCTTGCCGAGGCGGGCGCCGACCCTATCGCAACCGTCTGGGGAATGGGATACAAATGGCAGCTATAGCATCGGGCGGGGAGACGCGCGGCACAGGTGCCGGCATGCCGCTCGCGTTTGTGATCGGGCGCTACTTCATCTACGCCTTCGCCGGCGTCGCCGTCGCATGGGTCATCGCGTTCATGGGCATCTCGGCCGCCATCAACATGGGCTGGGTCTTTGAGGCGAGCTGGGGCCCGGCAAACGTCCGCACGGTTGCGGCGGACCTAGCTGCTGAAGGCGTCCGCGGGCCGCAGGACATCCCCACGGCATACCAGTACCTCATTATCGATGCCCACGGGAAAACGCTCATGACCGACCTTGCGGCCGAGCGCCTCGCCCGGGCAGATGAGATGGCGCGCGCCGCGCTCGCCGAAAGTTTGGGCACGGTGGCGATAGAGGGTGGCGGCGCGGGCCTCACCTATGCCGCCTTTCCCCTGCAAGATGGCGGTGCCTGCGCACTCGTTTCGGAATACCTGCCGCAGTGGGTCTCTCGCGATCTTTCCGGCGCGCTGCCCAACCCGCAGAACCTTATGCTCTTCGGTGCCGTCCTGGGCAGCGCGCTCGCGCTCGGCGCCGTAGCCCACCGCGCAAGCCGCGTGATTGCGCGCAAAATGGAGCCCCTGACGAAGGCGGCGGAGCGCATCGCCCATGAGGACCTCGCATTCACCGTACGCCGCACCAACGTGCGCGAGATCAACGCCGTGCTCGACGCGATGGATGCCATGCGCGTCTCGCTCGCCGCATCGCTCGACGCCCGGTGGTCCGCGGAGCGGGCGCAGCGGGAGCAGGTGGCGGCGCTCGCCCATGACCTCAAGACACCGCTCACCGTTTTGCACGCCAATGCGGACTTTGTTGCCGAGGAGCTCGCCGACGGCGAGGGGCTGGACGAAAACGCACGCGCGGAGCTCGCGGCGGCGGCGCATGACATCGCCTGCGGCGCAGAGCAGCTCGATGGGTACGTGCACGTGCTCATCGAGGCCTCGCGCGGAGGTGAAACGGCGCGCAAGATGCCCGTCCGGCCGGCGGCCCTGTACCAGAAAATCACTGCAGAAGCCGAGTCCGTCGCCCGGGCTCACGGCATAGAGCTCGCAGGCGCGATCGACCCAGCCACCGCCAGCGTGAGCGAGGTGCCGCTCGATGCGACCTCGCTTGCGCGCGCTGCGGCGAACCTCGTCTCCAACGCTGTCGAGCATGCGCGTTCGCGCGTTGAGATCACCTGCACGATGGTCGACGGATCGCTCTCCATCTCCGTCGCCGACGATGGGGCGGGGTTTTCACCCGCCGCGCTCGACCACGGTTGCGAGCGCCTCTTCACCGATGACGCCTCCCGCGCCGTACGCGACGGTGAGCGGCATTACGGCCTGGGGCTCTACACCGCTGCGGAGGCGGCGCACGCCCATGGCGGGGGCATCTCGCTTGCCAACCGGCCGTCCGGCGGGGCCATCGTCACCCTCACCATCCCGCTCTGACGCCACGATCGCACCGATTGCCCTGACGCAATCCCGCCCCCTCGCATGCTGGCGCAGGCATACGCCCGCGCCAGCATGTTTGGAGCCTACGCCCGCCGCTTTCTGCCCACCACCCAAAACAGGAGCAGCACGACCGCGCCGCCCGCCACCGCGAACCAGTCTCGGAGCGAGACGAAGCCGCCCGTCGCGGCGGCAAGAGCGACGGCGCCCACGATCCAGAGCGCCGGCAAAACCGCGCAGGTCCAGACCGGCCGGGCTAAAAGCCCGAACATAAATGACCCGATAAGTGCCGCCGCCGCAGCGAACCCCACCGTCAAGGTGATGAGCCCCCTCCCGTCGAGCAGAACGTCACCTATCACCAACACGCCCATACCCACGGCGAGGCCGGTAAAGACTTGCAGCGCGAGACGCATGCCATGGGCAGCACCGCTCTCGCGCGCAGCCTCGGCAGAATCGCCCGAAGCCGCACCGAGAAGCTCCGCGGCGCTTTGCGCCTTGGCGTCACCCGCGCCCCGTCGGGCGATCAGCATGACCACAGAAAACGACAGCGCCAGAACCGCGAGCAACAGGCGCAGCACCGGCTCCAGGTAGTCGCGCCCCGCGACCGCCGTCACGGCGAGAGCCGTGACCACGACCACCTCGACCGTGGCAAGCGCAACCGCAAGGTACTTCGTCCTCTGTTCGTCTTTCTCCACCATCTCGCGCATCTCGCCCACGTCCCCTTTCACCAACTCGTCGATCGTGGTGCCAAAGAGGTTCGCGAGCAGGAGCATGCTCTGGACATCGGGTAGGGTCTTGCTCGTCTCCCAGTGGCTCACCGTCACGCGGCTCACGTAGAGCCGGCGCGCCAGCTCGTCTTGTGAGAGCCCGAGCTTCTGTCGGCGCTCTCTAATCTGGTTGCCGATGTCCATGCGGCACGCTCCATCTCTCGCATCCCCCACCGCACCCCCAACGTAGCCGAGTATGGGGAAATGCGCCGTATAATGTAGTTTACAGGCGAATGTACCAGCGGTTTTGCGCTATGCGAGGATATGTGGCCAGCGTTCTCACCCGGCGCCCGGATGTCGGGGAGGGCCCCGCGCCCGACATCTGCCTAGAAGTAGAACAGGTCCTCGAACTTCTTGTCGAGGGCGATGCAGATAACGAGGGCGAGCTTCGCCGTAGGGCTGAACTGGCCCGTCTCGATGGAGCTGATGGTGTTGCGGGACACACCCACCAGCTCGGCGAGCTGCGCCTGTGAAAGCCCCCGCTCCGCCCTGGCCTCCTTGAGGCGGTTGCGTAGCACCAGCGACTCCTTCATACGCCCTCAGCCCTCAAGGGCGTAGAACCACAGCCATCCCAAAGAGATAGCGAGGCACAGCGCCGCCATCAGCAGGGCGGAGACAGCCTTTGTGGTGTGCCACTTATAGGCCTGCGCCGCGGCAAGGTACCCGAACCCCATAGCGAGCAGGTCATACGGGTCATCACCCGTCACGGCGAGGCGGATGACAAACACCGCGATAAGCACCGACGCCATTCCGATGGCGCCCCACACGCTGGCTTGATCCGCTATGCGGCATTCACGCTCGTCGTGGAGCCGGTTGTCCCGACGGCTCTGAGCAAGTATCTCTTCCCTGTCCATCCCCGCAGCCCTCGCCTTCGTGCCCTTTTGCCAAGTTTTGTTGTCATACCCCATGATAGGTCTGCCAAGCACACTTGGCAACGCTCCCCCTGCACCCCTTGTCAAACATCTTTGGCGGCAAAGGAGCCCGCATTGCACACGAGCCCCTCTCAGCCCTCGGCTATCATGGACGAAGATCACCGTGCCGTGCAGCGGAAAGGATGCCCATGAACACCAAGCGGATTCTGAGCGCATTGCTCGCGGGCGCTCTCGCCCTCCCCCTCACCGGGTGCTTCGGATTGCCCGACCCGGCCGACACGGCAGCTCAGGCTGAAGATCTTGCCGCGCGGGCGCAGGACCTTGCCGACACGTTCTCAAACGTCGCATGGGGAAAGATCTCCCGCCTCGTGGTAAAGGACGCGACAACGGGCGAAGTCCTCGGTGAGGTAACGGACCAGGCCGCTATCGAGCACGCCTTCTCACCCCTGTCCGGCGTGAACGGGTTTGCCGAAACCCCCACCGAGCCCGCCGAATACACCTTTGAGCTCTGGCAGCCCGAGACGCAAAAGGCGGGCCAGAGCGCCGAGAATCTCGACGAAGTCCGGGTGCTCTCTGCAACCACCTACCAAGACTCTTCGGTGGTTACGCTCGAGGTCAGCCCCATCGGCCTCACGCTCCACCTTGCAGCGCAGGACAGCACGGCCGATGCCCTGCGGTCCCTCATAGGCTGAGCCCCTCCCTCCGCGTCTCCTTTCTCGGCACACGGTGAGACCGTGGGCTAAGCCTGCACAGCCGTTTTTCCGGCACCCGACACAGCCGGTGCATTCCCGTCGTACATTGCCGCGCGTTTTGCCCGGGCCCCGGGACATTTCTCGCGGCAAAGAACCCGTCAATGTACGCGGTAATGTACGGTCGACAGAACCGCAGGTAGTGGGGCGTACATTTCCCCTCGCAATGTACCCGCGGCCCGATTTCCGCCCCCGCAGCGCATTTCCGGGTGCATTGCGCGCGATATTGCACCGGGGACCCGGCAAAAGGCCTCGCAATGTACGCGGCAGTGTACGGGCGCAGGCGCCCGTCAGCAAAACCCACCGGGAAGCTCGGGGCGCCGGGCAGAAGGCCCGGCAATGAACCCGGAGATGCACCCGCCCGTGTATCCGTTAAACGTACGGTGCGCAGCGCAAGGCGGAAATGGCGTCATGTCACATAAGAATCAACCCATAAGAATCGACACCAAAAAAAGCTTGCACTGTGTATATGCGTGTATATACTGTACTTATCGGGTATACACAATATGCCCGACGGAGAGGGGCGAAGACGTCCGCACCCCTCCGAGCCGCCCTACGGGGACGCCCGCGGCGGCACCCCTTCGCGGGGACGCTCGCGAAGGCGAAGAGGAAGGATCACGACTTGGACATCATCATCTCGACCTCGAGCGGCAAGCCCATCTACGAGCAGATTACGGAGCAGATCACGTCCGCCATCCTCACGGGCTCGCTCGCCGAGGGCGAGCAGTTGCCCAGCATCCGCGCGCTCGCCAACAGCCTGCGCGTGAGCGCGATCACCACCAAGCGCGCCTACGCGGACCTCGAGGCGGCAGGTCTTATCGAAACGGTGCCGGGCAAGGGGAGCTTCGTTGCCGGAGGCAACGCCGAACTCATCCGCGAGGAGCAGATGCGCGAGGTGGAGGCGCTCATGGCGCACGCCGTCGAACGCGGTCGCACCCTCGGCCTCACCGACGAGGAGCTCACCGAGATGCTCGCCCTGGTACTGGAGTAACCATCGCGTAAGGACGCCAAAGAAGCGCCCGCCCCGCAGAAAGGACGTCGACCATGGAAGCCATGGTATCGCCTACCCAAACCACCACCGTGCCCCTCATCGAGGCGCACGGCCTCACCAAGCACTACGACGGATTCTCGCTCGAGGGCGTCGACCTCACCGTTGCCGAGGGCGAAGTAGTGGGCTTTATCGGCCAGAACGGCGCCGGCAAATCCACCACCATCAAGGCGCTCTTGGGCCTCTTTCCCATCGACGGGGGCGAGGCGCGCGTACTCGGCTGTCCCAGCAAAGACCTCTCCCGCTCGGCGGGGGCCGCACGGAAAGAGGAGATCGGCGTCGTCTTTGACACGGTGTCGCTCCCCGAGCACCTGAAGATCGCCGACGTGGGGCGCATCTACGCCCGCGCCTACCGCACATGGGACGCCCGCCGGTTTCAACGCCTCACGGCTGCGCTTGGCCTCGACGCCACCAAGACCGTGAAGGGGCTCTCGCGCGGCATGGGCATGAAGCTCAGCCTCGCCTGCGCCCTCAGCCATCAGGCCCGGCTCCTCATATTGGACGAGGCGACGGCCGGTCTCGACCCCATGGCGCGCGACGAGATATTAGACGAGCTGCGCTCCTTTGTTGCCGAGCCAGGGCATGCCATCCTCATGTCGAGCCACATCACCTCCGACCTCGAGCGCATCGCAGACCGCATCGTATGCATCGACGCCGGACGCATCGTCTTCGACCTGCCTCGCGACGTCATCACCGACGAGATGGGCATCGCGCGCTGCCGCGTGGCCGATCTGGAGCGCATCGCCGACTCCGGCATCATCCCGGAGGGCGCCCTCAGGTACCTCCGCCACGACTACGGTATCGACCTGCTCGTGCCCGACCGCTTCGCCTTTGCGGAGAACTTCCCCCAGATTCCCGTCGACCGCATGACCATCGACGACTACATGTCCCTCATCCTGAAGGGTGGTGTGCGATAAATGAAGCGCGCCTATCTGATCGAAATGACCATCTTTCGCGATTACGGCCGCCAGCTGATGGGGCTCGGTCTTCTGGTGAGCCTCTGCATCGGGGTGGGCATGCAGACGCCACTCGCTATGCCCGCGACCCTCACCTGCATGTTCTTTATGATGGCGTCGATGGGTCTCGCCGCCTACGACCAGCTCAACCATTGGGAACTCTTTCGCCTTACGCTCCCGCTTTCGCGCCGCGATGTGGTACTCGGCCGCTACGCCGCCATCGTGACCATGGGGCTCATGGGCACGGCGGTGGGCATTGCCGCGGCGCTCATCGCGATGGTTGCCGTGAGCGCGCTGCATATTGGCGGCGAGGTGGGCGCGGCCTTCGCCTTTAGCCCCGACCTTCTTGCCCCCATGCTGTTCACCACGGTCTTCTGCCTGCTCATCGGCTCGGTCGTGGCAAGCGTGGTCACCCCGCTCTACTTCCGTCTGGGCCAGACGCGCGCCACGCAGATTCTGCCCACGGTCATCGTGCTCCTGTTTGTCGTCCCCGTCGTCATCCTCGGCAACAGCGGCATGCTCGACGGCGGCATCCCCGGGATGGAGCTCCTCTCCCGCGCGCTCGAGGCACTCGAGACTCCGATGGGCATGGCCGCCGGTTGCGCGCTCTGCGCCGCCCTCGCGGCGGCCGCCCTCGGCATCTCGGCTGCCATCTCGCTCAAACTGTACGAGAACCGCGAGCTGTAGGGAGCTCGCCCCCTCCCGACGTGCCCACCCACCCCAGCGCGCCCGCCCTGGTGCGGGGCCGCCTCTCGGCACGCGCTATAGGGACCGATCTTTATCCGCCCCCATCCCTGGGACCTCAGGTCGTCCCCGGGGTGGGGGCTTTTTCTGTTGGCCCCGCATATCCCCTCGTGCACGCCACACGTCTGGGCCATGTACTCGATGCCCCGGAATCAAGGCGTACGCAACGGACACGCTTGCGTACGCCCAGCGCGCTTTGGTATACGCAAATCCCCCGTTTGTGTATACCTAGCCGGCTTAGGGGACCGCGGACGATTTCCTGTACATCCTACACCGCGTAGCCCAGGAGCCTGCGGTTCTCGTCCGGGGTGCGCCAGCCGAGCGATTCCGAGATGCGGCCCGACCGGAACCACTTGAGCCAGCGGTGGAGCT
>DVMF01000013.1 GCA_018715125.1 Candidatus Coprousia avicola
ACGAGTACGGCGGCACGCGGGTCGAGGACGGCGTGCCCGCCATCGTGGACCGCGAGCTGTTCGACCGCGTGCAGCGCAGGCTCGCGCTGCGTACGAGGAAGAGGAGGGGCACCGTGGAGTACCTGCTTTCCGGAAAGCTGTTCGACGTGGACGGAAACCGCTACCAGAGCAGCAGTGGGCACGGCAAGAGCGGCCGGAAGTACACGTACTACCGATGCCCCGCCACGGGGCACATCGTGCCGCAGGAGAAGTTGGAGCGCGCGGTCGCCGAGGAGGTGCGCGCGTTCCTCGAATCCGATCACGTGGCGGGCATCATCGCCGATCTCGTGCTGGAGGAGCAGGAGGCCGCGCTGTCCGACGACCTCGACGCCATGGACGCGCTGCGCAAGCGTCTCGCGGACAACGAGCGCGAGCAGGCGCGCATGGTGGACCTTGCCGCGAAGACGGGCGCGACAGACGCGGTTGCCGCGAAGCTGGACGAGCTGGTGGCGGAGCGCGAGGCGGTCGCCGACGAGCTTGCGGAGCTTGAGAAGGGCACGCCTGTGTTCGACCGCGACCACGTTGAGTTCTGGGTCCACGAGGTGGTCGGCAAGAGGGACCCGCTTGAGGTCATCGCGCTGTTCGTGCGGCGCGTGGTGCTCGACCGCGAGGGCGAGCGGTTCCATGTCGAGTTCATAATCGACGGCGGTAGGGGAGATGATGGCCAAGATAGCACGAACCCCCGCCCGGACGCGCCGGATGGGGGTTCGTGTAAGTCGCGACTGGCGGAGAGAGGGGGATTCGAACCCCCGAGACGCTCACGCGCCTAACGGTTTTCAAGACCGCCGCATTCAACCGCTCTGCCATCTCTCCGTGGCTCACCATGATAGCATCGAATAGGCGAAGATGGCGAAAAGGAGCGTGCGTTGAGCGAGCACACCGGGGACGTAACTATGGGCGGCGACGCGTGCACGGCAGAGGACGAGCGCTATATGCGCGAGGCCCTGGCCGAGGCGCGCGCTGCGGCAGCCGAGGGCGAGGTGCCCATCGGTGCGGTCGTGGTGTGCGGGGGCGCGGTGATTGCGCGCGCTCATAATCGGCGCGAGGCCGATGCCGACCCTTCGGCGCACGCCGAGTTTCGCGCGATGACCGAGGCGGCGCGCGTGCTCGGCCGCTGGCGCCTTACCGGCTGCACCGTCTACGTGACGCTTGAGCCGTGCTGCATGTGCGCGGGCCTTATGGTCAATGCGCGCATCGACCGCTGCGTGTATGGCGCGGCCGATCCCAAGGGCGGGGCTGCGGGAACGCTCTACCACCTCAACAACGACACGCGCCTGAACCATGCCTTTCCCGTGACGGCGGGTGTGCTGGCCGATTCGTGCGCCGAGCTTTTGCGCTCGTTTTTTGCCGAGCGCCGGGCGCGTGGTGCGCGCCCCGTGGACGAGGGGACCGCTTGCGGCCCCGCGCCCGAGCCCGGTGCATCCGCATGTGCGGCGACCCATCGCGCGGCGCCGCGCGTGCTTCTCGCGGTCGACTCCTTTAAGGGCTCCGCAACGAGCGTTGAGGCAGAGGCGTGGCTTGCCGAGGGACTGCGCAAAGCGGCGCCGGATGCCCGGCTGACCAGCCTGCCGGTGGCAGACGGCGGCGAGGGCACGCTTGAGGCCGTGCATGCTGCGTGCGGGGGAGAGGTGATCGAGCGCTCGGTCGCGGGCCCCTTGGGCGATGCGGTGGCAGCGGCTTATGTGCGCGCGCACGATGCCGCCGGCCGGCCCATCGCGGTCATAGAGATGGCCCGCGCGGCAGGTCTTGCCCTATCCGACGCATCCGAGGCGTCGGCGTTTGCGGCGACCACGTACGGCGTGGGCGAGCTCGTGCGTGCGGCCGTGGCGGAAGGGGCCCGCACGGTGTACCTCGGCTTGGGTGGCAGCGCCACCAACGATGGCGGAGCGGGCTTCTTGCAGGCCCTCGGAGCGGAACTGGTGCAAAAGGACGGCGCGCCGCTTGCCCCGGGTCTGGCAGGGCTTGAGCACGTGGCTCATATCGACCTCGTCCCGGCTCGGCGCCTTATCGCAGGCGTCGAGCTTATCGCGCTGACCGACGTGCGGAGTCCTCTTCTGGGGCGCCGCGGTGCGCTGCGCGTATTTGGCCCGCAGAAGGGGATGCCCCGGGAGGGTGCGCGCCTCGAGGAGGCCGAGCGCTGGATGACGGGCTATGCCGGCTTGCTGACGCGGGCGCGCGACGCCCTCGACGGCACGGATCTTGCCGTGGGCGCCCCCGGGGCGCGGCCCCGCTCGCTTGCGGGCGTTCCGGGCGCCGGCGCGGCGGGCGGCTTGGGCGCGGCGGTTCTCGCGCTGGGCGGCACGCTTGTGCCCGGCATCGATGCGGTGCTCGACCTGGCTGGATTCGATGGCGCGGCGCGTGCGGCGGATCTCATTATCACAGGCGAGGGCGCGCTCGACGAGCAGACGGCCGCCGGTAAGGTTCCCGTGGGCGTGGCGCGGCGCGCCAAACGGGTCAACCCGCGTGCGCGCGTCGTCGCGGTCGCCGGCGCACGCGCCGACGACCTCACCGCTGTATACGATGCGGGCGTCGACCTCGTCATTCCCATCTTGCGCCGGCCGATGGCGCTTTCCGAGGCGCTCGAGCCCACCGAGACCCGTGCGAACCTCGTTGCGGCGGGCGAGGAGGCCATGCGCGCCTATCTATTGGGCAGGTGACGCCCCGCCGGGGAGGCTGCCCGTGCGCAGGCGCCCGCGCTTGCGGTGCCGGCCCTGCGTCCGGCCCGGCCCCATCAGAAGGAGAAATCGCGCACCCCTCGACGTGGCGCGCGTAAGCGGGTAGTATAAGTATCCTAAGCCCTGTGCGTTCGATGGGTTCGGGTGACGATATGTTCCGAACCTGGTCAGGTCCGGGAGGAAGCAGCCATAAGGAGCCTCTGCCGGGCACCCGTTCCCATCGAGAGCACAGGGCGTTTTTTTGTTGATGCGTCGCAGCATGCGATGCTCGTCGTGGCGGCGCGTGGGCTGTCGGGACGCAGAGGGTGCGCCGTGCGCGGGCCCCGCCCTTTCAACGGGTCGTGAAAACAGAGCGTGCCATCGCGCTAAAAACGCGTCGCGCCGTTACATGCCGTATCATAGTGACGTTTGGGCGGCAGAGGGCGCGGCCGCTCGTCAGGCATAGCCGCAGCGCCCGTGTGTGAGGTTGTATGCTCCAGCTCGCCCGTCGCTTTTTTGGGCGGTTTCGCCTAAATCTCATCCTGGGACCGCTCTGCAAGCTCATCGAGGTGGTATTCGATGTGCTCACGCCGCTCGTGGTCGCGCGCATGATCGATGAGGGCGTCGGCCAGCGCAGCCTGTCCACCGTGCTGTTCTACGGCGCCGTGCTCGCCCTGTTTGCGCTGGTGGGCATCGCCTTCGCCCTTGTCTGTCAAAAGATGGCGAGCCGCGCATCCCAAGGCATCGGAACGGATATCCGGCGCGCCCTCTATCAGCACATCAACACGCTCTCGTACGCCGAGATCGACCGGTTTGGCACCCCGTCGCTTGTGACGCGCATCACAAACGATGTCAACCAGGTCCAGCTTGCCGTGGCGCTCGCCATCCGCCAGCTCATCCGCTGGCCGCTGCTTGCGGCGGGTTCCATGCTCGCCGCGCTCATGATCGACTGGCGGCTTGGGCTTATCTTCCTGGTGTCCACGCCCCTCATTGCCGGTGTGTTCTGGTGGGTGATGGCGCGGTGCATCCCGTACTTCGCCGAGCTGCAGGCAAAACTCGATCGCCTCGCGCTCCTCACGCGCGAGGGGCTCTCGGGTGCGCGCGTCATTCGGGCGTTTGCGCGCGAGGAACACGAGCGCAAGCGTTTCCGCCGTGCCGCGGACGACCAGGCGGCGGTCGCCATCGCGGTGGGAAAGCTCTCATCGCTTCTGAACCCGGTCACGTTTCTCGTGCTGAACCTCGCCATCTGCGCCATCCTGTGGCAGGGCGGCCACTTGGTCGACGGGGGCGAGCTCACGCAGGGCGAGGTCATGGCGTTTGTGAACTACATGACGCAGACACTGCTCTCCATCGTCTATGTGGCAAACCTTGTTGTGGTGTTTACCAAGGCGGCCGCCTCGGCGACCCGCATTAACGAGGTGCTCGACTGCGCGCCCTCGATCGTCGATCCTGAGGACGCGCCCCGTGCCCCGGCTCCGGCCCGTGTCGCGCCGGATGCGCCCGCCCTCCGCATGGTCGGCGCCTCCTTTACCTACCCGGGGGCGCTGCGCCCCGCCGTCGCGGGCGTGGACGCGGTGCTCATGCCCGGCCAGACGCTCGGCATCATCGGCGGCACGGGCTCGGGCAAGTCGACGCTCGTGAGCCTCATCCCGCGTCTCTACGATGCGACTGAGGGTACGGTCGAGCTATTCGGTCGCGATGTGCGCGCCTGGCCGCTCGCAGAGCTCCGTCGGATCATCGGCATCGTCCCACAGCAGGCGAGTCTTGTCTCCGGCACCATCCGCTCCAACCTGCGGTGGCGCGACCCCCAGGCAAGCGACGATGCGCTGTGGCGGGCGCTCGAGATGGCTCAGGCGGCCGATTTCGTACGCGCCAACCCCCAAGGGCTCGATGCGCCCGTCGAGGCGGCGGGCAAGAATTTCTCCGGCGGCCAGCGGCAGCGCCTCACCATTGCGCGGGCGCTCGTGGGAGATCCGGCGGTGCTCATTTTGGACGACTCCGCCTCCGCCCTCGACTTCAAGACCGATGCGGCGCTGCGCCATGCCCTGCGTGCGCGGGCGCGCGTCGGCGGGACGGGCGACACTGCCGGCGCCCGAGACGGCGACGCATCCCTCACGACGGTCATCGTAAGCCAGCGCATCTCCTCGGTGCGCGAGGCGGACCTCATCTGCGTGATGCGCCGCGGGGCGGTCGTGGGGCTTGGCTCGCACGACGAGCTCATGCGTTCTTGCAGCGTGTACCAGGAGATTTTCTACTCGCAGTTCAAGCGGGAGACAGAGGCGTCTCTCGCGCCCGATGCGCGCGCCGCCTCCGCGCCCGCCCCTACCGAGGCGGTTGATGCGGCGCCCCGCTCCCCGTTTCTCGTTAGGGAGGTGACCGACCGTGCCTAATCCGTATGCCTCCACGGGTTCGGTGGCAACCGTGACCTCAAGCATCGCCGGCGGCGCCGATGCGCTCACGCCCGGCGGCCCCGACGGGGTGCCGCCCCTCTCCACCGCCACCGTCGTCCGGCGCCTCGCTGCCTATGTGCGCCCGCATGCGGCGCTGCTCATCCTGTCGTTTGCAGCCGCCGCCGTGTCGGTTGTCCTGCAGCTTCTCGTCCCCATTCAAATCGGACGCGCCATCGACCTTATCATCGGTCCCGGCCGCGTCGACTTTGCCGCGCTGCTTGCGCTTGCCGTCCAGCTTGCCGCCGTGGTGGCGGCCGCGGCGGCAACGCAGTGGCTGCAGGGCTACGGCATCAACCGCCTGTCGTACCGCACGGTGCGCGACATGCGCGTCCAGACGAGCGAGAAGATTGGCCGCATGCCGCTTTCATTCATCGACGGCCATCCGCACGGCGACCTCATCTCGCGCGTGGTCAACGATGTCGACCAGGTGGGCGACGGCCTGCTCCAGGGTCTCACCAACCTCTTTACGGGCGTCGTCACCATTGTGGGCACGCTCGTCTTCATGCTCTCGGTTTCTGTCCCCATGGCCGTCGTCGTGGTGCTCGTGACGCCGCTCTCCATTGTGGCAGCCGGCCTTATCGCCAAGCTTTCCAACAAGAGCTTCGCCGCCCAGCAGCGCGTCCAAGGCGAGCTCGGCGGCCATGTGGAGGAGTACGTCGGCCAACAGCGCCTTGTGGTCGCCTTTGGCTTTGCGCCCCGCGCCGAAGAACGGTTCGATCGGCTCAACAACGAGCTGTACACCGCCGGCGAGCGCGCGCAGTTCTTAAGCTCGCTCTCCAACCCCGGCACGCGCTTCATCAATAACATCATCTACGCCGTGGTGGGCGTCATCGGGTGCGCATGCGTCATCACCGGGTGGCCCGCGCCCCTCACCGTGGGCGGCGTGCAGACGTTTTTGAGTTACGCCAACCAGTACACCAAGCCGTTTAACGAGGTCACAAGCGTCATCACGCAGATTCAGACCGCGTTTGCCTCCGCCCGCCGCGTCTTTGCGCTCGTGGATGCGGCGGAGGAGGAGCCCGACGCCCCCGATGCCGTCGAGCTCGCCCGTCCGCGCGGCGACGTGACGCTCGCGCATGTAGATTTCTCCTACGTGCCCGCGCGCCCGCTGCTGCGCGACATCTGCGTGCACGCGGCTCCGGGTGCGCGCATCGCGCTCGTGGGCCCCACGGGCTGCGGCAAGACGACGCTCATCAACCTGCTCTTGCGCTTCTACGACGTCGATGCCGGGCAGATCCTGCTCGACGGACACGATATCCGCACCCTCACCCGGCGGAGCCTCCGCGCCGCCTTTGGCATGGTGCTGCAGGACACCTGGCTGTTTGAGGGGACGGTGGCCGAGAACATCGCTTACGGCAGGCCGGATGCCTCGCGCGACAAGGTCATCGCCGCGGCCGAGCGTGCGCACGCCGACTCGTTTATCCGTGCGCTGCCCCACGGATACGACACCGTCATCGGCGAGGACGGCGGAGCGTTCTCGCAGGGCCAAAGGCAGCTCCTCTCAATCGCGCGCATCATGCTCACCGATCCGGCGATCCTCATTCTCGACGAGGCGACGAGCTCCATCGACACGCGCACCGAGCTGCAGGTGCAGGAGGCGTTCGACCGGCTTATGGCGGGGCGGACGAGCTTTGTGGTGGCGCACCGCCTCTCCACC
>DVMF01000014.1 GCA_018715125.1 Candidatus Coprousia avicola
CGACGCAGGCGGTTGACAGACGGCGGCCCGGGCGAGGTGTCGAGCCCCTCGGTGGAGGTGGCGGCTGAAAAGGGGGATGGCGCGAACGCGTGCGGGGGAGATGTTGTTGGGTGACGGGGGAGCGCTGCGCGGGGACGCGCAACGCGCATTGAGCGCGAGCATCAGTCGCTCGATGCGCGCTGAGCGCTGAGGGAGGGCGGCGCATCGCTTCGACCCCGTTCCCAAACGACCGACCCCGTCCCCAGACGGACCAATGCGGTATCTCGACCCCGTCCCCAAATGAAGCACCCAAATGGCGCACTCAAATGACGCGGTGGCGCGGGGTGGTGAAAGGTTGGCGATTTGCGTCGTTTTTGCCCCCAACTTGCCCAGAGGAGCTCCCGTGCGGTAAAGTACTGAACGATATGTATGTAAGGGGCTGAGAGTCACGAGACGCCAGCTCCAGTGTCAACGAGAGGTGACCCATGGGTCCGTTCCAGATCATCATCTTCATCGTGTGGGCGCTCTCCACGATCGCGCTCATCGGGCTCGTCCTCATGCACTCCGGCAAGGGCACCGGCGTGTCCGACATGATCGCGAGCTCGCTCTACAACGCGAGCGCGGCGACCGGCGTGATGGAGA
Organism: Candidatus Coprousia avicola; assembly: GCA_018715125.1. GTDB lineage: Bacteria > Actinomycetota > Coriobacteriia > Coriobacteriales > Coriobacteriaceae > Coprousia > Coprousia avicola. The sequence goes on from DVMF01000014.1 coordinate 622, forward strand.
AGAACCTCGACCGCCTGACCGTTATCGTGGCGATCGTCTTCGCGCTGTGCATCGTGCTCTGCATGTTCTTCTTCCCGCAGGGCATCGTGGGCATCTAAGCCATGGTTCTCGCACGCTGAGAGGGGCCTCCGTCCAGACAGACCTGTCGGACGGAGGCCCCTTTCTCATAGCGGCGGTAACAACTTCGAAACAATAGGGGTCAAAAGGAGTTGCCTGCAGGCAAAAGAAACCAGCTCACGGCCCCAGACACTCCACTCTGGCAGAGAATGTCCAGCGGAAAGGCCAAATACTTGGTGCCGCTACCTGCAAAATCGGGTAACGTTATGTATTACGAGCCCATAACGCATGCCTATGTTTGCGTAACTTGGGTGAAGACGGTGTAAAGGATGCGCAAAGGCGCGTCCACATCCGAAGGAGGAATGCATGGCAGGCATCAACATGAATCGTCGCCAGTTCGTGGGCAGCGCCCTTGCGGCGAGCGCCCTGGCTGCGCTCGCGGGCTGCACCAACAACGGCGGCGGCACCGGTTCGACCGGCTCCGCTTCCGCGGCTGCCCCCACGGTCGGCGAGAACTACATGACGTACTACCTCTCCGAGCCGGCGTACATCGACCCGTACAACGCGCAGGAGAACCAGGGCACTGCGGTCGTGCGCGCGTGCTTCGACGGCCTGGTGACGTGGGACTGGAGCGTCAACGAGCCCGTGCCGGTGTGCGCCACCGAGCTCCCGACCATCTCCGAGGACGGTCTCACCTACACCTTCACCCTGCGTGAGGGCATGACCTTCCACAACGGCGACCCCGTGGACGCCGCTTCCTTCAAGCGTGGCTGGGAGCGTCTCGCCGACTCCACCATGGCCGCCCCGTCCGAGATCGGCTACCACCTCGCGCCGGTCGCCGGCTACGCCGAGATGGCCGCGGGCGACGCTGACGAGATCTCCGGCCTCGTCGCCGTCGACGACCTCACCTTCCAGGTCACCCTTACCGCGCCGATGGCCGACTTCGTGGCCGTCTGCTGCCACCCGGGCCTCGTGCCTGTGCCCCAGGCCGCTCTCGACGACCCCGCGTCGTTCCTCGAGCAGCCCATCGGCAACGGCCCCTTCCAGATGGCCGATGCCTGGCAGCACAACCAGTACATCCTGCTGGACAAGTTCGCCGATTACTACGGCGAGGCGCCTAAGATCGACGGCGTGTACATGTCCATCCAGGCCGATCCGGACACCGCCTACCGTGAGTTCCAGGCGGGCAACATCGACTTCGCGATGATTCCGACCGGCCAGATTCAGGACAACGTCGACCAGTACGGTCTCTCCGAGGACGGCTTCACCGTCACCCCGGGCAAGCAGGCCCTGACCGGCACCGAGCTCTCGACCTACTACCTCGTCGTGAACCTCAACGACCCGACGCTCGCCGACCCCGCGGTCCGTCACGCCATCTCGCTCGCCATCGACCGTCAGAAGATCGTCGACACCCTCTATGAGGGCTATCGTGAGCCGGCTAACTCCATCATGCCGCTGTCCATCGACGATAACGAGCAGAACGTGTGGACCTACTGCGCTTACGACCCCGATCAGGCCAAGCAGATCCTCACCGATGCCGGCTACGCCGAGGGCGACGTCCAGGTGACCCTCAACTACAACGGCGACGGCGGCCACGAGGACATCATGTCCTCCATCCAGGCCGATCTCGAGGCCGTGGGCATCACCTGCACGCAGGACACCACCGAGTGGGCCACCTACCTCAACAACCTGTCCGCCGGCGAGTTCTCGCTCGCCCGCCTCGGTTGGACGGCCGACTATCCGACCATGGACAACTTCCTGTATCCGAACTTCTTCAGCACCGCGGACAACAACTACGGCCCGTACAACAACCCGGATGTCGACGCCGCGCTGCTCGCTGCCCGTCAGATCCAGGATGAGGAGGAGCGCAAGGCCGCGTACCGCACGATCTGCGCTCAGATCGGCGAGGACCTGCCGGTTATCCCCATCATGTTCTACGCGCACAACTACGTGGGCTCCGAGCGTCTCGCGAGCTTCAACTACGACGCGCAGACCATCCCGCACTTCGAGACGGCCGAGCTTGCCTAAAAGGTTGCGGATTTGATGGTTAGCTCCTGCTGAGAGAGCAAACTGCCAGGGAAGGGCGCCGATATCCGGCGCCCTTTCGTTTGTGTATCGGACGCTAGGGCCAACAGGGCCTTACGTGCAGGCTCTGCATAATTTCAACCAATTTTGTTGTGAGTCTTGCATATCCGGTATACTCAGACTTTACGGCCCTAAAGTGCCATGTTTCTGTAAGCCAGACAAGGGGAGGGTATCGCTGTGATCCAGTATATCGTCAAGCGAATCCTACAGTTCATCCCTGTCTTCCTCGGCGTCACGCTGATTCTCTTTATCATGCAGAACGTCGTGCCCGGCGACCCGATCAAGCTGATCGCCGGCGAGAGGAAGCTCGATCCGCAGACGGAGATGAACATCCGCGCCGCCCACGGCCTCATCGAGACCGATGCCGACGGCAAGATCATCTACGACGAGAACGGCGACACCATCGAGACGCCCATGTGGAAGCGCTACGTCACGTATCTCACCGACCTGCTCCAGGGCGATTTGGGTACGTCCTATCAGCGCGGCACCGAGGTCTCGAGCATCATCTTGCAGAAGTATCCCTACACGGTGCAGCTGGCCTTGGTGGCCATCGTCATCGAGGCGGTGGTCGGCATCGGCGCGGGCATCATCTCGGCCATCAAGCGCTACTCGTTCTGGGACATCTTGGTGACGCTCGTCACCTCGCTTCTGGTCGCCATGCCCGCCTTCTGGTTCGGCATGCTGCTGCAGCTCTTCTTCGGCGTGTGGCTGCCCGGCCTCACCGGCGGCGCGCTGCAGCTCCCCATCTCCGGTGTGGCGGGCCCCCTCGCCCGTTACCCCGAGTGGATGTACTACATCCTGCCCGCCTGCACGCTCGCGGCGGTGTCGACTGCCTACACCGCGCGCATCATGCGCTCGCAGCTGCTTGACGTCATGAACCAGGATTACATCCGCACGGCACGGGCCAAGGGCCTCTCCAAGGGAGCCATCATCCGCAAGCACGCTCTCAAGAACGCCCTTATCCCCGTCGTCACGTACGTGGGCATGGACTTCGGTGCGATGCTCGCCGGCGCCATCCTGACCGAGACGGTCTTCTCCTGGCCCGGCATCGGTCGTGAGACCTACATCGCCATCACCCAGCGCGACTGGCCCATCGTCATGGGCTCGGTCACGGTGATCGTGCTCGTGGTCATGATCATCAACCTTATCGTCGACGTGAGCTACGCCTTCCTGGATCCGCGCATCCGCCTCGGCAGCTCCAAGAACGAGGGCTAGGGGGCAACGCACATGATTTATCCTTCGCCGCTTGATCATCAGGCGCATCAGGCCGTCGCGGAGACCACGGTCGACGCGCGCGCAAATGCAGACGAGGGCGCTTCCCGCACCCTCTGGGGCGATGCCTTCGGTCGCTTGAAGAAGAACAAGCTCGCCGTCGTCGCGGCCATCTGGATTCTCTTCATCATCCTGGTGGCGGCCACGGCCGACCTGTGGGTCCCGCAGACGCTCGGCGACCCCAACGCCACTGGCGCCAACATGGCCGCCGAGTCCCGTCTCCCGCCCTCGCTCGAGCATCCCTTCGGCACCGACACGCTCGGCCGCGACGTGCTCTCCCGCGTCATCTACGGCGCGCGCATCTCGCTTACCGTCGGCGTCGTCGCCACGGGCATCTCCACCATCATCGGCCTCGTGATGGGCGCCATCGCCGCGTACTACGGCGGTATCTGGGACACCATCATCATGCGCCTCGCCGACATCTTCCTGGCGTTCCCGTACACGCTGTTCGTCGTCGCGATGATCGCGGTCATCGGCAACGGCATCCAGAACGTGTTCATCGCCATCGGCATCCTCGGCTGGCCGAGCATCGCCCGCGTCTTCCGCTCGGCGATCCTCTCGGTCAAGGAGAACGACTACGTCGATGCGGCGCGCGCCATGGGCGCCTCCGACGTCCGCATCGTCGCCCGTCACATCTTCCCCAACTCCGTCGCCTCCATCGTGGTGTACGCGACCATGAACATCGGCGGCGCCATCCTTACCGAGAGCGCCCTGTCGTTCCTCGGTATGGGCGTCGTTCCGCCCGACCCCTCGTGGGGCACCCTCATCCAGTCCGGTCAGCAGTACCTGCAGACCGAGCCCTGGCTGATGATCCTGCCGGGTCTCGCGATCCTCTCCACGGTGCTCGCCTTCACGCTTCTGGGTGATGGCCTGCGCGACGCTCTCGACGTCAAGATGAAGGATGCATAATGGCTAAGCGCGATAAGAACCACGTCGACCTGAAGGAGCAGCCCATCCCCGAGGGGAGCCACCTGCTCGAGGTCGACAACCTCAAGATGTACTTCCACACGCAGGACGGCATCGTCCACGCGGTCGACGGCGTGACCTACACGCTCGACCGCGGTGAGACGCTCGGCGTCGTCGGCGAGTCGGGCTCCGGCAAGTCCGTGACCCACATGACGATCATGGGCCTGATCGAGATGCCCCCGGGCAAGATCGAGGACGGCGACATCCGCTACCGCGGGCACTCCCTGTTGGAGATGTCCGAGGAGGAGATGCAGCACATCCGCGGCAACGACATCGCCATGATCTTCCAGGACCCCATGACCTCGCTCAACCCGGTCTACAAGATCGGCCGTCAGGTGGGCGAGGGCCTGCGCCTGCACCGCGGTTACTCCAAGCAGGAGGCGCTGAAGCGCGCCACCGAGCTCCTCGACCTCGTGGGCATCCCCGAGCCCGAGAAGCGCGTGAACGAGTACCCGCATCAGTTCTCCGGTGGCATGCGCCAGCGCGTCATGATCGCCATGGCGCTCGCCTGCGACCCGGATATCCTCATCGCCGACGAGCCCACGACGGCCCTCGACGTGACCATCCAGGCGCAGATCATCGAGCTCATGCAGGAGATGCAGCAGAAGAACGGCAACGCCATCATCATGATCACGCACGACCTCGGCGTGGTGGCCGATATGGCCGATAAGATCATGGTCATGTACGCCGGCCGCCCGGTGGAGTTCGGCTCCGCCGAGGAGATCTTCTACGATCCGCGCCATCCGTACACGTGGGGCCTCATCCGCTCCATCCCGGATCACGGCATGGACGAGAAGAAGGAGCTCACGCCCATCGCCGGCAACCCGCCGTCGCTCGTGAACCTCCCCACGGGATGCCCCTTCGCCCCGCGCTGCCCGTATGCGGTCGACATCTGCCACGAGAAGCTGCCGGAGCACATCACCACCGAGACGGGTCATTACTCGGCCTGCCATTTTGCCGACGACCCCGCGTTCCTCAAGATGGCGCCCGAGAACTCGCGCACCCGCGCCGACCTTGCCGCGCGCAAGGCGCAGGGCCTAAGCGCCTCGTCTGAGAAGAAGGAGGCATAAATGGCAGACAAAGAGCCGCTGCTCAAAGTCGAGCACCTCTCCAAGGAGTTCCCGGCGGAGTCCGGCATGCTCATGAGCCGCTTCGCCAAGAAGGTCTCGGCCGTCAACGACATCAGCTTTGAGATCTACCCCGGGGAGACCCTGGGCCTCGTGGGCGAGTCCGGCTGCGGTAAGTCCACGACGGGCCGCTCCATCATGCGCCTCACGCGCCCGACGGCCGGCCACGTGTATTTCGAGGGCCGCGACGTCGCGACGATGAGCCACAAGGAGCTCAAGAGCCTCCGCCGCGAGATGCAGTTCATCTTCCAGGACCCGTACGCCTCGCTGAACCCCCGTATGACGATCGGCGAGATCATCTCGGAGCCGCTGCAGATTCACGGCGACGGCCGCACTGCCGCCGAGCGCAACAAGTACGTGCGCGAGCTCCTCGATGTCGTGGGCCTGAACCCCGAGCACATCAACCGCTACCCGCACGAGTTCTCCGGCGGTCAGCGCCAGCGCATCGGCATCGCCCGCGCGTTCGCCCTGCACCCCAAGCTCATCATCTGCGACGAGCCCGTCTCGGCACTCGACGTGTCGATTCAGGCACAGGTGCTGAACCTGCTGAAGGACCTGCAGAAGCAGTTCGGCACGGCGTACCTCTTCATCGCGCACGACCTCTCCGTCGTGCAGCACATCTCCGACCGCATCGCGGTGATGTACCTCGGCAAGATCGTCGAGCTCTCCGACTGGAAGAGCCTCTACGCCGAGCCGTTCCATCCCTACACGCAGTCGCTGCTCTCCGCGGCCCCCATTCCGGACCCGGACCTTATGAAGACGCGCCGCCGCATCATCCTCGCGGGCGACCCGCCTTCGCCCATCGACCCGCCGACGGGCTGCCGCTTCCATACGCGCTGCCCGATCGCTGAGGCCCGCTGCTCCTCCGAGCAGCCCGAGTTCCGCCAGGTCGAGCCGGGTCACTATTGCGCCTGCCACTTTGCCGAGCCGTTCCCCATCAAGGAGTCGAGCGTCGAGCTCTAGCGTAAGGCCCACGGCAAGCCATGCATGAGAAAGGGAGTCCCTCGGGGCTCCCTTTTGCGTAGGCCCCGCCCCGTGCATGCGGCGAGTTTATGCGCTCGCGCGCCTTGGCGGTGGACGGGTGACGGGCGTTGCCGTATCGTCATCTCATACCTATCGATTGTCCCGTACAGGAGCTTGCTATGGACGCACGTGTCCCCCAACCCCAACTCATCTCGCGCCGCGGCCTCATCGGCGCTGCTGCCCTTGTGGCCGCCGCGCTCGCGGCCGGCTGCACCGTGCCGGGCGCGGAGGACGCGGCATCGGAGGCAGAGGCGCGCGAGCTCGCCGTCGGCATCACCCGCCCGTGGGCGCTCGACCCCTTCGAGGTGGAGGGCACGGCGGCCGAGGCCGTGGCGTCGCTTTTGTTCGAGCCCCTGGTGCGCTACGACTACGCGGCGGCCGAGCTCGTGGGCGCGGCGGCATGGCGCTTTGAGGTGTCGGACGATGCGCGCACCTGCACCTTCCATTTGCGCGAGCAGACGTTCCACACGGGCGAGCCCGTCACCGCGGCGGATTTCAAGCGGTCGTGGGAGCGCCTGGTCGATCCCCGCGGCGCCGCGGTGCAGGCGCTGGGAACCTCGCCCAACGCCTATCGGCTTGCCCTCGTCCAGGGCTACGCTGAGCTCGCCGCGGGGGACGCGGTCGAGCTATCTGGCGTTACCTGCCCGGATGACGCGACGCTCGTCGTGACCCTGACCGAGCCCTACGCCGAGTTCGCCCACATACTCGCTCATCCGTCGCTCGCGGCCGTGCCGGCGTCTGCCGATGACGACATTGCCGCCTTCGGCTCGAGCCCGCAGGGCGCTGGCCCCTATGCCATGGAGGGGTCGTGGGGCGAGAACTCCACAGCCATCCGCCTGGCGCGTTATGAGGGGTACGCGGCGGCCGACGAAGCGCTGCCGAGCGTCCGTTTCGTGCTGTACCCGTCGGTCGCGAGCGCCTATCAGGAGTTCCTCACCGGCACGCTCGACGTCGCCGCCTGCCCCGTCGACGAGCTCGAGGGCGCCATAGCCCGCTACGGCGTCGCCTCTGACGGCCTTACGGTGGCGGCCGGTCAGCGCCTGGTGGAGAGCGCACGGCTCGCGGTGAGCTACCTTGCCCTCAACACCTCCGCGGCACCCCTCGACGACCCCGCGGTGCGGCGGGCGCTCTCGCTC
>DVMF01000015.1 GCA_018715125.1 Candidatus Coprousia avicola
CCGGCGGAGCTCGTGGCGCGAGAGCACGCACCGGCATAGGGCGCGGGCGGACAGCGGACACAGGCGCGGCCATCAGCCGTGAATTTGACGGCTCCTATGGTAATAGACCGGGCTCGCAACGCATAGACGCACGCGGGCGAAAGTTCGAGGCTCAAATGGGCACCAAATTGCCGGAAGGCGAGTCTCCTGCGCCAAAAGCTAGTGGAATCCGCCTGCGCTACGCGCGGTGCGCGCGCCACGTGTCAACGAGTTCGGCCGCCGCGGTATGCGGGTCGGGCGCGGCAGCAACTGCGGAGACCACGAAGAACCCGTCAACACCCGTCTGGGCGAGACCGGGGATGTCCGCCGCCTTCACGCCGCCGCCCACCACGATGGGCTTCGGGGAGACGCGGCGAAGGGCGGCGAGCTCTTCGAGGCTGCGGGTGATGATGCGCCCGTCGTCGTCTCTTCCGCAATCCGGCTTGGTCGCCGTCTCGTGCAAGGGGCCCACGCCCAGATAGTCCACCGCGGAAAGGTCGGCCGTCTCGATGTAGGCGCGCATCTCGTGCGCGGCGGCGGAAAGCCCCACGATCGCGTCCTCACCAAGATAGCGCCGGCACACCTCGACGGGGATATCGCTTTGCCCCACGTGCACGCCGTCCACCTTGATGCCCCTGTCGCGCGCGGCAAGCACCGCGTCGAGCCGGTCGTCGATGAGAAGCGGGACCGTATCGGCGAGGCCCGCGGAGGCGATGGCGTCGGCAACGCTCGCCGTGCACTCGATGAGCTCGCGCGCGCCTGCCACCTTGGAGCGGACCTGCACGATGGTGAAACCGGCGTCGAGCGCCTGCGCAACGACGTCGGCAACCGGTCTGCCGAGGGTGTTCTCGGGACCGATGACGAGATAAGCGGTGATGTCAAACGTTTCGCGAATGCTCATGGGTCCTCCCTATGCGGTCGCGGCGGGGTCGGTTGCGGCGGAGGCGTCGCTGTCGGCTGCGCCTCCATCAGCGGCGAGCAGCTCGTCCACCAACGCAACCTTGCGCTCCATGGTGTTCTCGAAGCCGGGACGCACGTCGGCCTTGAGCACCACCTCGGTGCGGATCCCGCGCTCGGCGAGCACGAAGGTCGCGTCGCGCACGACGCGCATCACCTCGTCCCACTCACCCTCGATCTCGGTAAACATGGAATTGGTGCGGCACGGGAGCCCCGACGCGCGGATGACGCGCACGACCTCCGCAACATACTCGGAAAGCTCGTCTCCCACGCCAAAGGGAGCGATGGCAACGGCGACAAGGGTGTTCATGGGGCGCTACGCCTCCTCAAGGTCGAAGGGATTCGCGGCGATGTCCTCGGGCGTGGCGCGGTAGAGCTCGTCGAGGAAGGCCACCTGGAAGCTGCCCGGCGCGTTCACCTTGGCCTCGGCGCGGGCGCCGGCGAGGTTATAGACGTTGACGGCGGTAAGCGCGGCGGCGAGGGGGGTCTCGGCGCACGCGGCATAAACCGCGCAGACGCCGCCCAGACTGCAGCCCGAGCCCGTGATCTCGGCCATGAAATGCGAGCCGCCGCGGGAGTGCGCCACGGTCTCGCCATCGGTCACCAAGTCGACGACCCCCGAGACGGCAACGGCGCCGCCCGTGTAGCGCGCAAGCGCCACCGCGGCGTCGCGGGCCTCGTCCACCGCCTGCGTGGAGTCGACACCGCGCACCTGCGATGCTCCCCCGTCGCCGGCGACGCCCCACAGATTCGCGAGCGCGATGACCTCCGAGGCGTTGCCGCGGATGATCGCGGGCTTCTGCTCCTTGAAGCTGGCGAGCAGCTTGGTGCGCAGCTCGCCGATGCCCACCGCAACCGGGTCGAGCACCCAGGGCTTTCCTGTCGCGGCAAGCGCGCGGGCGGTACGCGGCAGCGTCTCCTCATAGACGGGCAGAAGCGTGCCGACGTTGATGTACAGCGCGGGGCCTGCCGCGGCCATGGCCTCGCCTTCGTCGGGCAGGTACACCATCGCGGCCGAACCGCCCACGGCGATCTGCGCGTTGGCGACGAAGTTGATGGTCACGGTGTTGGTGATCGACGGTGCCATGGGGTTGGTCTCGCGCACCTCGCGGGCGGCGCGGACGATTTGAGCCTGTAGCTCGGTCTTCTCGATCATGGCTTGTTCCTTTCCGGAGCCCAGTTGCAAAAAAGCGCTTCTGCGACATGCGCTCGGCGGGCCTGCGCCCGACCGCGCGCACCCGTCAGAAGCGCCCTGCGTCCGGTTCATGCTCCCTACGACAGTGTTAACTGACAGGTTCGAAGGGTTGGGCGCATGCCCTCTCAACTCGCGCACCGCGACCCGGTCGGTATCCGGGAGGCGGCGGGCGGGTACCCCTGCATCCGACGTCCATGATAGCCCTCCCGCGCGCTTTTGGCGAGAGGATGTCTGGGGCAGGCAGGCGGTCGCGACTGCGAGGTGAGCACGTTTTGACCCCGTCCCCAAATGCCCCATATCTGGCACAATATGGTCAGCTAACGAGGCGCCGCGCCGGATGGACGGGACGGCACACGAGATGGGAGACGCCATGTCGCTGCATATCGGACACGGTTACGATGTCCATCGCCTGGTGGAGGGGCGCCGCTGCATCATCGGCGGTGTGGACATCCCCCACACCAAGGGGCTTCTCGGCCACTCAGATGCCGATGTGCTCGCCCACGCACTCGCCGACGCCATCCTCGGCGCATGCCGCGGCGGCGACATCGGCAAGCTCTTTCCCGATGACGACCCCGCCTTTGAGGGCGCCGACTCCCTCGTGCTGCTCGCCCGCGTGATGGCCTACGCGCGCGAGCGCGGTTTTGAGCTGGTGGATGCCGACTGCACCGTGGCCGCGCAGGAGCCCAAACTGGGCCCGCACCGCGACCAGATGCGCGAGAACCTGAGCCGTGCGCTCGGCGTGACTGCCGAGCAGGTGGGTGTGAAGGCGACCACCACCGAGCGCCTCGGATGGGAGGGGGCGGGCGAGGGCATCGGTGCCTGGGCCGTCTGCCTGCTGGAACGGGCATAGGCAGCCCGCCGCATCACCGCACCCGTCGCACCGGCGCCAAACTGCGCTAGCCGCGCGCCCGCAGCAGGGCCTCCACCAGGGGCAGGTCCTCCGGCACCGTCACCTTGATGTTGGTGCGCGGGGCCTCAAACCCGAGCACCGTGCCGCCCGCATGCTCCACCAGCGAGGCGTCGTCTGTTCCCAGATACCCGTCGGCGCGGGCGGCGGCACAGGCGCGGCGGAGCGCCTCGGTCCAGAAGACCTGCGGCGTCTGCACCGTCCAGTAGCGCGCGCGGTCGGGCGTGCCCGCAAACCGCACGCCGTCCCCCTTCGCCGCAGGCGCCTGCCCCAAAGCGGGCCGCACGCCATAGGGTTCGACCACCTTCAGGGTGTCGATCGCCGGCTGCCCGCACACCACGCCGGAAACGCCATCGCCCGCTTCGCGCAAGGCGGCGACGGAGGCGTCAACGAGTGCCGGCTCGATAAGCGGCCGCGCCGCATCGTGCACGGCGACCACGTCAAAACCCTCGGGCACCGCCGCCAGACCCGCGATGGTGGAGTCCTGGCGCTCGGCGCCGGCATCGGCAAAGGTGACCGGAGTTGTAAGGGCGAGGGGCGCCAGGGCGCGCGCGTCTATCTCGTCTCGCGCGTCGCGGCGGCACACCACCACGAGATGCCCTATGCTCGCTGCGGCATCACACGCGGCGAGCGCCCAGCTCATGAGGGGACGCCCCGCACACGGCACGAGCAGCTTTCCCCCCGGGTTGCCGAAGCGCTTACCCACGCCACCGGCCACGATGATCGCGCAAGCGCGCCCCGCCGCCGCGCACGTCCCCGCGGACACCCTAGCCCCGCTTGCCCTGGATGCGGTACAGCGAATCGGCGAGAATTGTGGGGTTGTTGACGCCGATGTCGACCAGGCGCTCGGGATTGGTGCGGATATCGTCCATCAGGTCCTGGAGCGAGCCGTACTCGTCCACGATGCGCTCGGCAACGCCGTCGCGCACCACGGAGACCTGGGAGAGGGTGCGAAGCCCGAGCGGCGTCATGACGGAGTCCTCGTCGAGGTCGTCGTAGCCGAGCACCTCGGCTATCCGCTGGGGATTCGTGAGGTCCTGCGGCGTCATCTGCGCAAACTTCGTGCGAATCGCACGGGCGTTTTCCTCCGAGGAGTCGCGCGCGTAGTCGCGGATCATGAGGTCGTACTCGCTGTCGATGGATTCGCCTGCGAGCTGCTCGAGCTGCAGCCGCACGATCTTGCCCTGCGTGCCGAGTTTGACGATGCAGCGCTTGAGCTCGACTTTGGCCTGCTGGAGAATCTCGAAGCTCGAGAAGATGTCCGTGATGTCCGCGAGCGTCACGTAGTCGTCGAGCTCGAGTCCCGTCAGATGCAGCAGTTTGCGGTCGAGTTGGGTGCGCGTGGTCTGGAGCGTCGATACGAGCTGGTTTACGGAGCTCATAACCTCGGGCACCGTCTGAATCTGGTAGCTCTTGCCGTGCACGTACACGTTCACCACGGCGCGGCGGGACGATACCGAGATGACGATCGCATCGGTCAGGACGCTCATGCGCGCCGCCGTGCGGTGGCGCATGCCCGTCTCGCTCGTGGCGAGCGACGGGTCGGGGTTCAGGTGAAAGTTGGCGCGCAGGATCTGCGTCACGTCGCCGTCGATCACGATGGCGCCGTCCATCTTGGAGAGCTCGAACAGACGGTTCGAGGTGAACGAGATGTTGAGCGGAAAGCCGTCGTTGCCGGCGGCGAGCACGTTCTCAACGTCGCCCACGCAGATGAGGGCACCGAGATGCCCCGCGATGATCATGTCGAGGGCAGCGCGGATGGGCTGGCCGGGCGCGGTCAGGCGGATGGCTTCGTCCATACGTTTGTTGAGCGTTTCCTTATCCAATGTGCTACCCCCGTCTCATACCTACTCGTCACAGTCGCATTTATTGTCGCATGAAAACGCCCCCGGCAAAAACCGCGCGGGGGCGTTTTGACAAAAAGTTTCACTTGTGCCGCGGGCGACGGGTTACCGGCTGCCGGATCCCATCTGGGCGATACCGCCCGAGCCACCCGCCGTGAGGGCGGGAGCGCCCCCGCCCGAGCGGGGCGCGGGCTCGAAGCTCGCCCCCAGCGCCCCGTGCGCGCGCGGCGCCGGGATCTCGCCCGTGCCATGGCTGAACACAAAGCCGCCGTCCACCACGTCGCAGAGCACGGTGTCGCCGGCACCCCACTCACCGGCGAGCAGCTCCTCGGAAAGCGGGTCCTCGATGAGGCGCTGGATGGCGCGGCGCAACGGGCGGGCGCCGTTGGTGAGGTCGGTGCCCTCCGCCACGATCTTGGCGATGGCGGCGTCGGTGAGCTTGATGTTCATGCCGTTCATGATGAGGCGCTGGCGCAGGTCGTCGACAAGAAGCTCGGCGATGCGCGTCAGGCTCTCGCCGGCGAGCTTCTGGAAGACGACGATGTCGTCCACGCGGTTCAGGAACTCGGGGCGAAACAGGCGCTTGAGCTCGCCCATCGCCCGGCTCTTGATCTCGGCGGACGTGAGGCCCGCCTCGCCCGTGGAGCCAAAGCCGACGCTCGAGGTCGCCGCGATCTCGCGCGCGCCCACATTGGACGTCATGATGATGACGGTGTTGCGGAAGTCGACCGTCTTGCCCTGGCCGTCGGTCAGGCGCCCCTCGTCGAGCACCTGCAGCAAGATGTTGAAGATGTCCGGGTGCGCCTTCTCGATCTCATCGAAGAGCACGACCGAGTACGGGTGTCGGCGCACCGCCTTGGTGAGCTGGCCGC
>DVMF01000016.1 GCA_018715125.1 Candidatus Coprousia avicola
ATACCGGTTCCGCAGATAAGCACGCCAAAATCGGCGCGGCCATCCGCCACGGCATGGGCGACCGGCGCCGCATAATCGGGATAGTCGACGCTCTCCGCCGAATCGCACCCCATGTCCTCTACCTCGCAGCCCAAATCGTCGCGCAGGTAGGCAACCATGGCCTGCTTCTGCTCGAATCCGCCGTGATCGGCTCCAATGGCGATACGCATAAGCTCGTCCTCTCCTACAAAACGGATTGCTTGCCGTACCTTCTATGATAGTGGACATGCGTCGTTTCTGAAAACAACGACCGCTCCTGCGCCCCAAGCGTTGCCGAGCCGCGCACGGCCCGACAACGCCCGGGGCGCAACGAGCGTTGCAACCTACTTTGTCTTGGGCAGCAGGAAAAGGGCGAGACCGGAGAGCAGGAAGGGCACGGCGAGCGAAGCGAACCCCACGGAGAACCCCATCGCGTCGGCGATGCCCGCGACCACGGTGTTGCCGATAATGGCACCCAGGAACGCCATGATGTTGATGACGGCGTAGGACGAGGCGATCATCGAGACGGGCACGATAGTGCCGTCCTCATGGGCAAGCGGCGCATAGGGCAGCGCGACGATGGCGCTGAACACGAGCATGAGCAAAAACGTCGAGCTGTAGAGGAAGGCAACGATAGCCGTCAGATCCTGTGAAGCGGTCATGAGGTAGAGGAGGACGGCGCCGATCGCGCTGCAGATGACGGCGAAGACCTTCTCCTTGCCGCGGAACCATGCCTTGATGATGAAGTTCGAGGCGACCATGGCCACGCCCATCACGATGGCGTATCCGATGAGAATCATATTAGTGAGTCCGGGGTTGACCGCCATCTCCGCCTTGATCACCTCGATGCTCTGCAGGTAAGACGGCAGCCAGGCAAGCGACACAACGCCCACCATGTTGTTGCACAGAAGAGCGAAACCGAGCACCAGCGAGTTCTTGTGCTTCCACGCCGTGAAGAGCGACACGCTGCCCGCGGGCGGGGTGTACTTCTTGGGGACAACGACCACCATGAGCACGAGCGCGATGAGGAAGAGGGCCGCCAGCACGTAATACGCGATCTGCCAGCCCACGCCTACGAGACCCGTGAACACCGTGTAGGCGAGCAGAGCGCCCAGCCCCGCCGTGGCAACGACGACCGACTGCACCGTCTGGCGCACCTCGGGCGGGAAGTTCTCAACGATGACCTTTGACACCCCGTTGGTGTAGCCCGTCTGCCCGATGCCGATGAAAAAGCGCGAGGCCAGAAGGCCCATGAGCACGCCGACGGCACCGCCGGCGCCGGCGGCAAGAATGCCGGAAAGCCCGAAGGTGAGCGAAGCGACCGTAAGGATGGTGAGCGCGGTGACCATAAACGGCTTGTAGCCAAAGCGGTCGACGATCCAGCCCGAGACGAGCGTCATAACGATATTGCTCGCGTAGTAGAGGTTGGTGATGTTGGCGAACTCGGTGGCGGAGTAGCCAAACTCGCCGCGGATGGCCGTTGCCGCCACGCCGATGAGCGACTTGTCAAGGTTGGCGACGAGCCCTATGAAGAAGAGGGTCAGAAAAATCGCCACTTCTTTACCTCTGAGTTTTCCCATGGTCCACATTCCTCCCTAATCGATACCCGTCCGATACGTACGGACGGGCGCGCCGGGGCGCCTCGGCACCCCGGCAATCCCTTCGCGAGACCGGCGCCCTATGCGCTGTGCCTCGCGAGCCAGTCCATAGCGACGCTCACATGGGCGGCGCAGCCCAGCTTAAAGAGCGACTCATCGAGCGTCATATGCGGGTTATGCACCGGATAGGCCCCGCCCGTGCCCAGCTGCATAAACAGCGACGGCACGGCCTGGCTCACATATGAGAAGTCCTCGGTGCCGGAGAGAGGCTGCCAGCGCACGACGTTGTCCTCACCCACGACGTCGGCAAGCGACGGGACTACCTCACCGATGAACGCAGGGTCGTTCATGGTCGTCGGCGTGCTGAAGAAGTCGAGGTGATAGCT
Source organism: Candidatus Coprousia avicola (assembly GCA_018715125.1). Classification (GTDB taxonomy): domain Bacteria; phylum Actinomycetota; class Coriobacteriia; order Coriobacteriales; family Coriobacteriaceae; genus Coprousia; species Coprousia avicola. The sequence continues at coordinate 2,003 of DVMF01000016.1, forward strand.
GCCGCGCCAGGCGCGCACGATGCCGTCGATCATCTCGGGGATGCGCTCGACCAGATGGTCTCGGTCCGCCTTGGAGAGCGTACGCATGTTGCCCTGAAGCACGGCTGAGTCCGGAATGATGTTTGTCACGGTGCCGGCCTGCACGGCCCCGATAGAGAACGTGACCATGCTGCGCGGGTCGGCCTCGCGCGTCATGAGCAGGTTCAGCTGGGTATAGAGCTGCGTGGCGATCATCGAGGCGTCGATGGTCTGGTTGGGCATGGAGCTGTGACCGCCCTTGCCCTGGATCTGGATGATGAACGTATCCATCGACGCGCTTGCCACATCGGGCGCGAAGAAAAAGCGGCCGCGCTCGAGGTCGGGCATGACGTGCAGCGCAAACGCCGCGTCGACGTGCGGATTCTCAAGCAGCCCATCATCGATCATGAGCTTAGAGCCGCATCCCATCTCCTCGCCCGGCTGGAACATGAGCTTGACGGTGCCCTTGAGCTCCGCCTCGTGCTCCTTCAAAATCTTGGCGGCGCCGAGCAGCATCGCGGCATGGGAATCGTGGCCGCAGGCGTGCATGAGCCCCTCACAGGTGGACTTGAACGGCACGTCGGCGAGCTCGGTGAGCGGCAGGGCGTCGTAGTCGGCGCGCAGCAGGATGCACGGAGAGCCCTGCCCGATGGTGGCGACCAGGCCGGTCGCCTGCTCCATCCGCCCGAAGCCGGCGCGCTCGTATTTCTCCACCACCTCTAGAGGGATAGGGCCACCGCAGGGCCTTGCCTCGATGCCCATACGGGCGAGCTCCTCGGCGACGTACGCCTGCGTCGCGGGGAGATCGAACCCCTTCTCTGGATGGGCGTGCATATGGCGGCGCCAAGCGATGATGTGCTCCTCGATGCGCGCGGCCTCTTCCAATGCGGTCTTCACGGTGCACTCCTTACCTTGGGGAGCTTTGCTGATGGCCTCATCTTGCCACCCGGACACGCACCGTGCGTATCTTCTTTTCATTCATCTATACTTTGTTTTGTGAATATTCTGCAATGGAGGCGCCATGGAGCTCAACCGGCACATCGAACGCAGCGTCGCGCGGCATATCGCGCTTACCGAGCGCTTCTACTATCATCCCGAACAGCGTATAAGCGATCTTGCGGCAAGCCTCGGCGTGGACCGTAACACCGTACTCTCCGACATTGCGGCACTCACGAGCCTCTTGGGGACCTCCATCGAGGGACAGGAGCGCACGCGCGGCCGCGTCAGCGTGCGCTTCGCGCGCAACTGCACCCTGCTTGAGCTGATCCAGCGCGTCTACGGGGAATCGAACCTGCTGCTGCTTTGCAACGCCTACCTGGCCCATGAGGTCGATATCGCCGCGTTCGCCGGGCGCCTCGGTCTCTCGATCTCGGCCGCCTACGCCTTGAACCGCCGCGCCGTAGCGCTTCTTACGGCCATGGGGGGCACCGTGCGCAAGTGCCGGCTCATCGCCGACGAAACGCGCTTTCGCTATATCGCGATTCTCATACGCACCGCCCTCGGGTTCCGTCCGCCCGCGCTACGGGCACATCTCGTCGCCGTGAACCGCATCATCTCTGAGTTCGAGCGCCGCTTTGGATTTCCGCTCACCGACCTCGATCGCTCATTTCTGCGCGCCGCCATGGGCCTCACGCTCGAGCGGGGGCGCTACGCCCTCGACGCCTGGTTTCTAGAGGCGACAGCCGACATCCCCGCGCATGCGTTCTTCGAGTTTGAGGTCGACATCGATGGGCGCAGCATCTCGCATGAGGAGGCGCTGTTTTTGGGCGCCATGGCTGCCTGTGTAACCGCCAAGAACCGCGTAGCCGGCCGTGATGCGCTCGCCCGCTGGATCGATGCCAGCCCCTGGTTTGCACGTCTTGCCGAGAGCATGGCCGAGCGCTTCGGTGCCAAGGTTTGCGCAACGGACCTTTTCCGCGCGTCGCTAAGGCGCCTCTACCTCTTTGAGCGCATCGGCGCCGCAGCAACCGCGTTCACCCAAGATCGCCCCGTGGCAGACGCCTATCGAGACGTGTACGACGATAGCCGCACCATCATGGATACATGGAAGCGCGACCTGCCGGGCCCGGGGACCGAGGCGAACGCAGACCTTATCGCGCAGTTTGTCCTCCAGATCACCCCACTCATCGACAGGCGGCCCGCGCCGCCGCGCTTCCTGTGCGCCGTCGTCACCCTGAGCGAGCTCAATCGCCTCACCATCTCATACGCCGTCACGCGACGGTTCTCGGGAACCGGGCAGGTGGTGGAGGGCGCGTTCACGGATATCGCGTCGGCCTGCGCGGCGCTCGATAGCGCCAAAGACGCAGACGATGGAGCGCTCACCATAGTCATCGTCGATCGAGAATACCCCACCGGAGAGCCCACCGAGCTTGGGGGCCACCGCATCATCAGCGCTTCGGTTGTCTCCGGCACCGACGCGCTCGCCGAGCGCATCGACAGGGCACTGTCAGGCGCCGGGGCCTAGCGCGCTGCGCCACCGGAGGTGCGTGCGCGGGCCACCGCCTCGTGCCAGCCGCGGAGGTTGCGCCGGCGCAGCTCCTCCGCCTCGTCACCCGCCGCCGGGACGAAGCGCTCGGCTACAGCGCGATTGGAGAGCAGTTCCTCGCGGTCCTCCCAATACCCCACCGAAAGTCCCGCCAAATAGGCGGCGCCGAGTGCCGTGGTCTCGACCGCCTCGGACTGAACCACGGGTATGGTGAGCAGATCTGCCTGGAACTGCATGATGAAGGCGTTGCGCGATGCGCCGCCGTCGACCTTGAGCTCACCCAGCTCGCACCCCGCATCGCGCTCCATGGCGCGCAGCACGTCATACACCTGGTACGCGAGGGACTCGCACGCCGCGCGCACGATCGTCGCCCGGTCGGAGGCAGCGGTGAGGCCGCAGATGAGCCCGCGAGCACCGGCGTCCCACCAGGGGGCGCCGAGTCCGCTGAACGCCGGCACGAGGTAGCAGCCGTCGTTATCCGGACGAGAGAGCGCGATATCCGCCGTGTCGCGCACATCGGTGATAAGCCCGAGCCCATCGCGCAGCCATTTGAGAGTCGACCCCGCATGAAAGATCGAGCCCTCGAGCGCGTAGCTCACCGTACCGCCCTCGGCGATGCCGATGGTCGCCACGAGCCCTTCCCGCGAGTCGATAACCGTGTCGCCTGTATTCATGAGCAGGAAGCAGCCGGTGCCGTAGGTGGTCTTCGCCTCGCCCGGACGGAAGCAGCAGTGACCGAAAAGCGACGCCTGCTGATCGCCCGCCACCCCCGCAATGGGAGGTCGGTGCGTCATGATCTCACCGGAGACGCGACCGAAGTCGTCGGCGCTCCACTTGAGCTCGGGCATCATCGCCCGCGGGATGCCAAAGAGGGCGAGCAGCTCATCATCCCAGTCAAGCTCGTGGATGTTGAAGAGCATCGTCCGGCTGGCGTTGGTGTAATCGGTCGCGATGACGTCGCCGCCGGTAAGGTTGTAGATGAGCCAGGTGTCGATGGTGCCGAAGACGAGTTTGCCGGCCTCAGCCATCTCGCGCGCGCCGGCAACGTTGTCGAGAATCCAGGCGACCTTGGTGGCCGAGAAATACGCATCCGGCGTGAGGCCGGTTTTGGCGCGGATGGCATCGGCGAGCCCCCGCTCGACAAGCGCGGCCGCTGCGGGCGCCGTGCGACGGCATTGCCAGCCGATGGCGTTGTATACGGGCTGGCCGCTCTCGCGATCCCATACCACGCAGGTTTCGCGCTGGTTGGAGATGCCCACCGCGGCAATGCTATCTGAGTGGATACCGCTTCTGAACTGAACCTCGACGATAACCGAGATCATAGACGCCAAGATCTCGGTGGGGTCCTGCTCGACCCAGCCGGGCTCGGGGTAGCGGATCTTTAGCGGACGCGACGCCTGGGCCACCACGCCGCCGAACTCGTCCACAATGATGGCGCGCACCGACGTGGTGCCCGCATCGAGCGCCATGATATAGGAGCCGCCGAAGGTGTACCCGAGGTCGGCGAGACCGAGGTCTTTCAGGGAAAGCGGCATGACATCTACCTTTCTTCCGCAGGCGAGGACGGAGCGAACCCCGCCCGGATAAGGGCGCGCTCGATGGCATCGGCTGCGAGCGACCCCTGGCGCACGATGCGCACCCCCTCCGCCGCGCAGGCGACGATGGTCGACGCATCCTGACAGGGCGTGGGGCCCGCATCGAGTGCGATGTCCACGCCGGCGAGCACACGCGGCTCAACCGCGTCAAACGACGCCGGGGCGGGAGCGCCGTGGGTGTTTGCGCTCGTACAGGCGAGAGGGGCGCCGAGGACCCGTATGAGCGCGGAAACGACGGGAGAGGCCGAGGCGCGCAGCGCAACCGTGCCATCGGCCGCCCGGCAATACGCGGGGACGTTTTCGCGCGCGGGCACGATGATGGTGAGCGCACCCGGCCAGAAGGCCTCGGCGAGCACGCGCGCCCGCTCGTCGATGTCGCGCCCATAGCGGTCGAGGGCGTCGGCATCTGCCACGAGCCAAGGCACCGTTTGGGTAAGGTCGCGCTGCTTGACGGCGAAGATACGCCGGTAGCCCGACGACGCGGGGGGCACCGGGCAGCCATTTACCCGCACCGTCTCACGCTCCGCCCGCACGTCACCGAGCGCGGGCTCCCCCATAGACGGGAGCACGGCGACCGCGAGGCCGTACACGGTCTCGGTAGGAATAAGGGCGAGGCCGCCCTCCCGCAACACCTGCGCCGCCGCCTGAATCGCGGCGCACTGTTCCAACTCCACATCGCTTGCGATGCGGTAGATATGCCCCATAGTATGTCGCCTGTCCTTATCGCCCAATGCTCACTGACATTTTCCGCTGTATTGTCTCACGGCATAGCGCTCTTATGGGACACATCGTCAATATGCAACGCAAACGGCCCCTGTCGCTCGGCAAAAGGGGCAAATGCGCGCGAATTGTGACGATACCGGCCGCCCGCCGCAAGCATCTTGCGCACAAACGGCCGGTATCGAATGCGGATGCGCGCTAGGGGAGCTGCGCGAGCACGAAGCGCGGTCTGCCGGTCAAATCGCTGGCGACGCGCACATCTGCCATACCCGCCTGTCGGCAGAGCTCGGCAGCCGGCTCCGTCGCGTCTTCAAAGAGCTCGCATGCGAAAAGACCTCCCTGACGGAGCACGTCGGGGGCTGCATCGAGCAGACGGCGAAACACGTCGAGACCGTCGGCGCCGCCGTCGAGGGCGAGGTGCGGCTCAAAGGCGGACACCTCGCGCGGCAGCGTTGCCATCACGCCGCTCGGAATATACGGCGGGTTCGAAACAAGCACGTCAAATGTCTCGCGCTCCTCCGGCCGCATCGGACGTACCAAGTCGCCCTCGCGCAGCTCTACGGCATCCGCCGCGATGCCGGCGCGTTCGCGGTTACGCTCGGCGAGGGAGATGGCGCGCGACTCAACATCCGTCGCCACGCACGTTACCCGGCCCGGGCGCTCGGCGGCAAGCGAGAGCGAGATGCAGCCCGTCCCGCAACCGACCTCAAACACGCGCGCCGTCCGCGGCTCGGGCGCAGGCAGGGCGCCCGCCTCGTCGTCCTGGCCGGGCAACTCGCCCGCCTCCGACCCTGCCGCAGAGGGCTCCGGCTCCGCAGCGCGTGCAGCCTCTTCGGCCGCGCGCAGGCGCTCCACCTCTGCGTTCCACGGCAGCGCGGCGCGCGCGCACCGCTCCTCCTCGGCGTCGCGGTGCAGCACGGTGCGATCGATATAGTCGAGCACAAACTCGCAAAGCAGCTCGGTCTCGGGCCGCGGGATGAGCACGCCCGGCTCGCAGATAATATCGAGTTGGCGGAACGCGGTCTCACCGGTGATGTATTGAAGGGGCTCTCCCGCCACGCGGCGCCGGAGCCCCTCGCGAACCACGCTGCGCTCCTCCATCGTCATCGGCTGGTTAAAGTCAACGTAGAGCTCGATCCGCTTCTTATGCACGGCGGCGCAGAGCAGCCATTCGGCAGCCAGCCGCGGGCGCTCCTCACCATGGCGGCCGAGGTAGCCCTCGCTCCACTCGAGGCACCGTTTGATGGTCCACACGTCCCCCTGGGGAGCCGTGCTCGCGGGGGCCGCCACCGACGACGTCATAGCGCCGGCCGTACCCGGTGACACCGCTGCGCTCGCGCCCGACGGCGCCGCCGCGCCATACGTCGCCCCATACCCTGTCTTCTCACCGGCATAGCCATCCATGGCAACCCCCATCGCTCCAAACGGCGGCACGGCCGCAAACCAGCCGTCGCCATCAACGTACCTCCAGCTCCCACGCTACCCGAGGCATCTAACCAGACGGCCGCTGATTTCCACGTGGGGCTGAGCGCCGGCGCACCAGAATCAACGCGCCTCTAACCGCGCTGGTATACGGCACGCTTTTTGGCCTTTGCACGGGCGTCGCACGCGAACATGCCCGGCCGGCCTCCATCATACCTGCACAGAAACGGGCATCCCGCAGGATGCCCGTCCTCATCTCGATGCGCCCGAACTTACACGGCCTGGGCGAGCTTCTCGGCACGATCGGCCGCGGCGAGCGCGTCGATTACCGTGCCCAGCTGGTCGCCCAGCAGCACGCCGTTGTAGGTGGAGTTGAAGCCGATGCGGTGGTCGGTCACGCGATCCTGCGGCTGGTTGTACGTGCGAATCTTCTCCGAGCGGTTGCCGTGGCCAATCTGGCTCTGACGCTCGGCGCCGAGCTCTGCCTGCTGCTTCTCGAGCTCCATCTCGTACAAGCGGGCGCGCAGCATCTGCATGCAGACCTCGCGGTTCTGAATCTGCGAGCGCTGCTCTTGCGACTGCACCACGGTGTTGGTCGGCAAGTGGGTGATGCGCACCGCCGAGTAGGTGGTGTTGACGCACTGGCCGCCCGGGCCGGAGGCGCAATACGTGTCGATGCGCAGGTCGGACTGATCGATCTTGATGTCGATCTCATCCGCTTCCGGCAGCACCGCCACCGTGGCCGTCGAGGTCTGGATACGACCCTGGCTTTCGGTCTTGGGCACGCGCTGCACGCGGTGCACGCCGCTCTCGTACTTCATGACGGAATAGACCTTGTCGCCGTTCACCTTGAACTCGATGGACTTGAAACCACCGGCTTCGCTGGGACTCGAATCGAGCACCTCGAGCTTCCAGCCCTGCGCCTCGCAGAAGCGTTGGTACATCTTAAAAAGATCGCCGGCAAAGATGGCGGCCTCGTCGCCGCCGGCGGCGGAGCGGATCTCAACGATGGTGTTCTTCTCATCGTTGGGGTCGCCCGGGATAAGCATGAACTTGATGTCTTCTTCAAGCTGGGGGAGCTTGGCCTCGTTGTCGGCGATGTCCTCCTGGAGCATGGCCTTCTCATCCGCATCGGTGGTGTCGTGCAGCATCTCCTTGGCGGCCTCGATGTCATCGAGCGCCGAAAGGTACTCGCGCGCCGCCGTCACCAATGCGGTCTGGTGCGCATACTCCTTGTTGAGGCGGGTGAACTCCTTGATATCGGATGCCACCGAAGGGTCGGAGAGCTTCTTTTCGAGCTCCTCGTAGGCGGCGATGAGTTTCTCTAGCTTGTCGCGCATGATGATTCCTTTGCTGGTTGGGTGTGATGGAAGGGGGGCTGTCACGCTGCGGCCGTCACCGGCGCCCGCATCGGGCCACCCGCACACGGCGCATCGAACCGTAAGCCAGCTAGAACATGTCGAACCTTATGTACATGCGCTCTCCTTCTCTCAGCCCTCCTATGATACCCAGCTCGTAGCAAAACTCAAGGTGGGAGCGCAAGACCTCGGCTTCTCCAACCTTTCAACTCATGGGCCGCCCGCATGGCCGGGCGCACGGCGGGTTCTCCGTATCCCCTGCGCCGAGGGGCAAATCCGGCAGATTGCATACCTTAGCAAGAAGGGGAGAAAAACGGCAGATTGTACATTCTGGCGAGAAGGGAAAGAGGCGGCAGATTGTATGTCCTGCGTCAACGCAACCACGCCGCAAAAGCCCTGCGCGCGCTGCGCTATGTCCGTGACGGCTCACGGAGCCCGATGGAGACCGCCACAGTCATGCTGCTTGTCCTGCCCATGCGCGAGGACGGCCTGGGCATTCGCTCGGTTACCATGAATCACGAGATTCCGGTGACAAAAGCCGCGCGCACGCTCACCAGGCGAAAGACCCTTGTCTGCGACGCGTTTATCGCGCGATGCCGGCTCGACATCGAGTACAACGGAATTCTTCCCGAGCAGGCCAACAAGCGCATCATCGACGCGGAGCGCCTAAACGCACTGCGCGCCATGGGATACGAGATGCTGGCGATCGATCGCGCCGCCGTATTCGGCGCACTGCCGTTCCGACGTCTCATGGCGAGCATCGAGCGGCATGCACGCATCAAGAGACGCTACCTCGACGAACGCTTTCGCGCACGTCAGGAGGAGCTGGGCACCTTCGTCCTCCGCAACTGTCGGAAACCGGATGACAGCCCCTCCGCACCGTAGGCAAGCGTCCTCTGGCTAGAGGAGCGTGATGTCGAACGAGCGCTCGTCCACCGCACCGGGCTCGAGCATCGTGATGTTCTCCTTGTGCTCCAGCACATCGTCCTCGGTATCGAGCGTGGTGTGGCCCGTCCAAGGCTCAAGCGCCACAAACGGGGCGCCCGGCGCCGCCCAAACGCCCACAAAGTCGAAGCCGGCGAAATCGATGCGGATGCCATGACCGGACTTTGTGCCCACCAGCGAGAGCGTATCGCTCGGCACATGGTCCAAGATCATGGTGTCGAAGCGGAAGATGTCGCGCGTGAGCGGCAAGGTGTCCGAGCCATCCACAGTGCGGAACGTATCCTGGTACGTGGCAAGGCCGCCCTCGACGAGCTTGGGGCAATCGGCCGTCCACGGCTCGACAAACCGGAACTCGTAATCCTCGTAGGCCTCGTCCGTCCCTTCAACGGGCACGTTGAAGGCAGGATGCCCGCCCACCGAGAACGGCAACACGACGCTTCCCGTGTTCTCGACGCGGAACGTCTGCGTGAGCGTCGCCGGCCCCGTGATGGCATAGGTCATGTTGAGCTTGAAGTCATAGGGGTACTGTGCGCGCGTCTCATCGTTGCTCACGAGCTCATAGGTCACGCTCGAGCCGTCCTCGGAAACCGAGACGAGCTCGTGCTCGTTGATGCGCGCCACGCCGTGGCGACCCATGTGGCAGGGGCCCTCGGCAGACTCGGCGTAGTCGTTGCGAATGGAGCCCACGATGGGGAAGAGCACCGGTGCGTGCTTGCCCCAAAACGCGGGATCGGCCTGCCAGAGGTACTCGCGGCCATCGAGCGTAAGGCTCTGGAGCTCGGCGCCCAAAGAGCTGACCTTGGCGGTAAGTGCGCCCTTCTGAATGGTGGTGACGCAAGACATGTGAACCCCTTTCACCGGCATGACGGCCAAGCCGGTCGAGGTGGCATGGCCGAAGGGCCCCTTCGCATCCGTCAGGCCCCGTCTTTTTATCTTAGCCGTTGCCGCACGCGGGGCGCGCGCCGCATCCGCGAGCGGCAAACGACCCGCCCGGACAGGTCCGGACGGGTCGCAGGTGACAGGGGCGCGATGGGCGACCCTCTATGCACAGGTGCGCTACTCGAGCTCGAAGGCGCCCGTGTAGAGCTGGTAGTACGTACCGCGCTTGGCGATCAGCTCGTCATGGCTGCCGCGCTCGATGATGCGACCGTGGTCGAGCACGATGATGGCATCGGAGTTGCGGACCGTCGACAGACGGTGCGCGATGACAAACGTGGTGCGGCCGTTCATAAGGGCGTCCATACCGCGCTGCACGATGGCCTCGGTGCGCGTGTCGATGGAAGACGTCGCCTCGTCGAGGATCATGACCGGCGGGTCGGCCACCGCGGCGCGACTGATCGACAGCAGCTGGCGCTGGCCCTGGGAGAGGTTGGAGCCGTTGTCGGTGAGCATCGTCTGGTACCCCTCGGGCAGACGCTCGATAAAGCCGTGCGCGCCCGCGAGCTTGGCGGCGGCGATGCACTCCTCGTCCGTAGCGTCAAGACGGCCGTAGCGGATGTTGTCCATCACGGTGCCGGTAAAGAGGTTCACGTCCTGCAGCACCATACCGAGCGAACGGCGGAGGTCATCCTTGCGGATCTTGTTGACGTTGATGCCGTCGTAGCGGATCTTGCCGTCCTGAATGTCGTAGAAGCGGTTGATGAGGTTCGTGATCGTGGTCTTGCCGGCGCCCGTCGCGCCCACAAAGGCGATCTTCTGGCCCGGCTTCGCCCAGACCGAGATGTCGTGCAGCACCGTGTGGCCCGGCTTGTAACCAAAGTCCACATCGTAGAGGCGCACGTCGCCCTCGAGCGGCACGAGCTCGGTGGTCCCGTCGTGATGCGGGTGCTTCCACGCCCAACGGCCGGTGCGCTTTGAGGTCTCCACGAGCTCGCCGTTCTGCATCTTGGTGTTGACAAGCGTCACGTAGCCCTCGTCGTGCTCGGGCTCCTCGTCCATAAGCTCAAACAGACGCTCAGCGCCCGCGAGGCCCATGACCACGGCGTTGATCTGCTGCGAGATCTGACCGATCTGGCCGGCGAACTGCTTTGTCATGTTAAGGAACGGCACAGCCACGGCAATGGTGAGAGGCAGGCCTGAGAGCGAGACATTGGGAACCTGATAGGCGATAAACACGCCGCCCATGAGCGCCACCACCACGTAGAGCAGGTTGCCGAGGTTCATAAGGATGGGACCCAAGGTGTTGGTGTACATGTTCGCGGCGCGCGATGCGCGGAAGAGCGCCTCGTTGCGCACGTCAAAGTCCTCCTGCGCAGCGTCCTCGTGGCAGAAGACCTTCACGACGCGCTGGCCGTTCATGATCTCCTCGACGTGACCCTCGACAACGCCGATCTCCTTCTGCTGCGCCACGAAGTTGCGCGCGGAGCGGCCACCAAGCACCTTGGTCATGTACGCCATAAAGAGCACGCCGGCAAACACCACCAAGAAGAGCCACAGGCTGTAGTAGACCATGACGCAGGTCACCGAGCAGATGGTGACGATGGTGAGCGTGATGTTGGGGAGCGACTGCCCGATCATCTGGCGGAGCGTGTCGATATCGTTGGTGTAGTGACTCATGATATCGCCGCGCTGGTGCGTGTCGAAGTAGCTGATGGGCAGGTCCTGCATATGGTCGAAGAGCCGCTCGCGGAACTTCTCGAGCGAGCCCTGCGTGATGATGGCCATCATGCGGGTGTAGCTGAAGTTGAGCACGAGGATCACGCAGTACATGCCGATAAGCGTGAGCGTGAGCGTGGTGATCTGGCCGGACACGCTCGCCCAGTCGCCCGTCTGCCACACCGCGGTCACGATCTCAAGCGCGCGCTGCATAAACGTGGCGGGCAGCGTTCCCAGAATGCCGGAGATGACGATGCATACGAGCACGAGCGGCAGCATCTTGGGATAGAACGAGAAGAGCGTCTTGATAGTGCGCACAAGCGTCTTCAGCTGCACGCCCGCACCCTTCTTCTGGGGCATGGCGCGACGGCCCGCGACATTCTGGCGCGTATCGTGCTCGTCAACGAAACGCGGGTCGCGCTTCTGCGGCGCGGGGTAGGAGTTGTCATCGCCCGCGGCTGCCTTCTGACCCATCGGTTCGAGCGCGACGCGCTCCTCGGGCTTGAGCTCGGCGTTTTCCACCTTACTGCTCATCGGCGACACCCCCTTCCGTGGCCGGGGCACCCAAGGCGGGCGCCTCGGTACCCTCGTCTTCCTCGTTGGTACGGTTCTGCGAGATATAGGTCTCGCGGTAGATATCGCAGCTCTCCATCAGCTCATCGTGCGTGCCGAGGCCGGCGATGCGGCCGTTGTCGAGCACGAGGATGCGGTCGGCGTGCTCCACGGAGCTTGTGCGCTGCGCGATGATGATCTTGGTGGTCTCGGGCAGATACTGCGCCAGACCCTCACGAATGAGCGCGTCGGTCTTGGTGTCGACAGCCGAGGTCGAGTCGTCCAAGATGAGGACCTTGGGGTGCTTGAGCAGGGCGCGCGCGATGCAGAGGCGCTGCTTCTGACCGCCGGAGACGTTGGTGCCGCCCTGCTCGATATACGTGTCGTACTTCTGCGGGAAGCCCTGGATGAACTCGTCGGCCTGCGCGAGCTTGCAGACCTCGACGAGCTCATCGTACGAGGCGTCCGGGTCGCCCCAGCGCAGGTTCTCCTTGATGGTGCCCGAGAACAGCACGTTTTTCTGCAGCACGACGGCGACGTTGTTGCGGAGGAAGTCGAGGTCGTAATCGCGCACGTCCACGCCGCCCACCTTGACCGAGCCCTCGGTCACGTCGTAGAGACGGCTGATGAGGTTCACGAGCGAGGTCTTAGCAGAACCCGTGCCGCCCATGATGCCGATGGTCTCGCCGCTTCTGATATGCAGGTCGATATCGGTAAGGGCCGCGTTCTCAGCCTTCTCGGAGTACTTGAACGTCACGCGGTCGAAGTCGATGGAGCCGTCGGCCATCTCGGTGACGGGGTTCTCCGGGTTCTTGATGGTGGGCTCGGTCTCGATGACCTCGACGATACGCTCGGCAGACTCCTGCGCCATGGTGATCATGGCGAAGACCATCGAGACCATCATGAGGGCCATGAGGATCATGAAGCCATAGGTGGTGAGCGCCGAGAACTGGCCGACGTTCAAGGCGACGCCGCGCGTGGAGACGATGAGGTAGCTGCCGAACTGGATGACCACGGCGAAGACCGTGAAGACGGCGAGATTCATCATGGGCGCGTTGAGGGCGAGGATCTTCTCGGCCTTCGTGAAGTCGCGGCAGACGTCCTGTGCGGCGCGTCCGAACTTCTCCTTCTCATAGTCCTGGCGCACGTAGCTCTTCACATCGCGCATGCCCGTGACGTTCTCCTCGATGGACTCGTTGAGCGCGTCGTACTTATGGAACACGGCGCGGAAGATCGGGTGCACGGTGCGAACGACCTTATAGAGACCGAAGCCCAAGATCGGGACCACGATGACGTACACGATCGCCATGGGACCGCCCATCACGAAGCCCATGATGATGCCGGCGAGCAGCAGCATGGGGCAGCGGATGGCGGTGCGGATGATCATCATGTAGGCGAGCTGCACGTTCATGATGTCCGTCGTGAGGCGCGTCACGAGCGAGGAGCTCGAGAACTGGTCGATATTGGCGAAGCTGAAGCGCTGAACGGCGGCAAAGACGTCGTGGCGCAGGTTTTTGGCAAAACCGCAGCTGGCCTCGGAGCAGGTCAGGCCGGCGCCGATGCCAAAGGCGAGCGAGGCAAGCGCCATACCCACGAGTACGCCCGCGTACGGGAGCATCTCGCCCACGGTCGCACCGGCCTGGATGGCATTGATGAGCTGGGCGGTCACGAACGGGATCGCCACCTCCATGACGACCTCGCCCGACACGATGAGCGGCGTGGCGATGGCCGCCTTCTTATACTCACGGATGCTTGCCATGAGTGTTTTAAGAAGCATCTAGTTCCTCCCATCTGGTACGAATGCGGCGGAGCATACCGAGCAGCTGGAGCTTCTCGGCATCGGTCAGGCAGGTGAACGCCTCGCTCCTAAAGCGCGTACGGCTCTCCTGCTCCAGGCGCGCCTGCTCCACCCCCGCCTCGGTCAGGCGGATGGTAAGCTGCCGGCGATCCTCCGGATTGCGCTCGCGTTCGATGAGGCCGGCGACCTCCATCTTGTTGAGCACCTCCGAAAGCGAGCCTGGCTTGAGCTCAAAGCAGGCCCCGAGCTCCTGCTGGCTCATCTGCCCGCCGCGCTTGGCGATAAGGCAGATGATGGGCGCCCGACCGGACAGGCCGCCGCCATGGAAGTGCATGTAGTGACCGCAAAAGCCGAAGCCGTGGAGCAGCTGCTTGGCGAGCTCGTCGTCGCTGAGCTCCGCATCGGGATTGGCCGGGGCAGCAAGATCTTCCGGCGCCACCGGCGCCGTCTCCTCATCCCCGGCAGATGGCATCCCCGAGGTTTTCTCTTCATCCATTCGTAGTCCTCCCCTCTTCTTCGTTCTTACCTTTCTTTGAAACGAAGGCAGTCTACTCCCCTTGCCCGCAATCATCAAGGTACCAAATGATTAGGTTGCAAGATTGTATGGGTTCTTAACAATTGATGGGTCACCTAACGGCACATCGACCGCATACCAGCGAAGGCCCCCGGCACCTTGCATCCCCACTCTTTATAATGGTGCGAACACCGACCGACAGGAGCGCCCATGATCGAGCACCGCACGCCCCAGACCACCGTAGACGTTGGCCAGGGCAAGCCCATCCCTGTCCTTGTGCCCGAGTCCGAGCAGTTTGCCCGCCGCCTCATCAAGGTCGCGCGGCTGCGGCGCAAGTGGGCGGCGCGCGAGGGCGTTACCTGCTACCGCGTCTACGACGCCGACCTGCCCGACTACGCCGCCGCCATCGATCTCTTTGAGGGCGCACCCGAGACCCCGGGGCGCTGGCTCGTCATCGCCGAGTACGCGGCGCCCAAGACCATAGACCCCGAGCTCGCCCACGCTCGCATGACCGACATCCTCGCCATCGCGCCCCGCGTGCTCGACGTCGCGCCCGACCATGTGCACGCCCGCGAGCGCCTGCGCGCCCGCGGCGGCTCGCAGTATGCGCTCGCCGGCGCCCCCGATGCGCGCCACGGCGGCACAGGCGGCCCGGCGCCCGCCGCGGGGCGCGGCGCGGCACGCCCCGCAGGCGGCGCCGGTATCGTGCATCCCCTCATCCGCGAGGGAGGCCTCACGTTTGAGGTGAACTTCGACGATTACCTCGACACCGGCATCTTCCTCGACCATCGCGTGACCCGCGGCCTCGTGCGCGAGCATGCGCGCGGGCGGCGCTGGTTTCTGAACCTCTTTGCCTATACGGGCACCGCCACCTGCTACGCCGCCGATGCCGGCGTAGAGGAGACCGTCACCGTCGACCTCTCCAACACCTACCTCGACTGGGCCGAGCGCAACATGGTGCGCAACGGCTTCGACGGCCCCGAGCATCACATGGTGCGCGCGGACGTCATGACCTGGATCCGGCAGATGCGGCGAAACCCCAGCAACCGCTGGGACCTCATTTTCTGCGACCCGCCCACGTTCTCCAACTCCTCGCGCATGAACCGCGCGAGCTTTGACGTGCAGCGCGACCATGTGGAGCTCGTAAGCGGCGTAGCGGCGCTCCTCACCCCCGAGGGCGAGGCCATCTTCTCGTGCAACCTGCGCTCGTTTAAGCCCGATGTGGCAGAGCTGAGCCGTCGCGGCATCGAGCTCGTGGACATCACCGAGAAGACCATCCCCGAGGACTTCGCGCGCAACCGCCGCGTCCATCACTGCTACCTCGTACGTCAGGCGCGCAACCGCAGGTAGAGGACCTAGCCTATACCCTTGGCAATAGTTATAATGCCATGCAATAAGGCCGAGCATGCCCACCGGGGGCGTCTCGGCCCTTGTCTGCTGCATACGAGTGTTCATCTCGGTCGCCGCAGATAACCGTCCCGTATGTTGAGGAGTGGTATGAGTAAGCAATCGAAGGGCGGGCTGACATCGCCTGCACCCGAGAAGGGCGGCGCCGGGACGCATCCGGCGATTCCTGTGAGCATCGGCGCCATGCTCGTTACGCTGGGCGTCGTCTACGGCGACATCGGCACCTCGCCGATGTACGTTACCAAGGCGCTGGTCGCCGGCAACGGCGGCATCATGAGCGTCAACCAAGAGTTCGTGCTCGGCGCGCTGTCGCTCGTCATCTGGACGGTGACGCTGCTCACCACCGTCAAGTACGTGCTCATCTCGCTCAAGGCGGACAACCACGGCGAGGGCGGCATCTTCGCCCTTTACTCCATCGTGCGTCGCTTTGGCAAGTGGCTCATCATCCCCGCCATGCTCGGCGGCTCGGCGCTTCTGGCCGACGGCATCCTCACTCCCGCCGTCACGGTGACGACCGCCATCGAGGGTCTGCGCACCATTCCCGAGGTCTACCAGATCATCGGCGATAACCAGATGAACGTCGTCGCCATCACGCTCGCCATCATCTGCGTGCTCTTTGTGGTGCAGCGGGCTGGTACGAGCAAAATCGGCCGCGCCTTTGGCCCCGTGATGACGCTCTGGTTTGTCTTCTTGGGCGCCATGGGTCTCTTGCACGTGCTCGACAACCCCGTTGTGTTTCTGGCCATCAACCCGCTCTACGGCATCCAATTTCTGCTCTCGCCCAACAACCATGCGGGCTTTATGATCCTGGGCAGCTGCTTTCTTGCCACTACCGGTGCCGAGGCGCTCTACTCCGATATGGGCCACGTCGGTCGCGGCAATATCTACGCCACCTGGCCCTTCGTTAAGATCTGCCTGCTCTTCTCCTACCTCGGCCAGGGCGCATGGCTTCTTGCCAACGCCGGCAACGCCGAGCTGCTCGCCATCGAGGATCTGAACCCGTTCTTCCAGATGCTCGACCCGGGCATCCGCCCCTTTGCGGTGCTGCTCTCCACCGCTGCGGCCATCATTGCCTCGCAGGCACTCATCACCGGCGCCTTCAGCCTGGTCTCCGAGGCGATCCGCCTCGACCTCATGCCGCACATGCAGACGTTCTATCCCGCCGAGACCAAGGGGCAGCTCTACATCCCCATGGTCAACTACGTGCTGTGGATCGGCTGCATCATCGTGGTTCTGCTCTTCCAGAGCTCGGCCCACATGGAGGCGGCATACGGCCTCGCCATCACCATCACGATGCTCTGCACGACCTTGCTGCTGTTCTTCTACCTGCACAGGCTGCGCAAACTCAAGCTGTTCCCGTGGGTCTTCGTGGCGTTCTTCGCACTGCTCGAGGGCTCGTTCCTCATCTCGTCGCTCACCAAGTTCTTCCACGGTGGTTACTTCACGCTGCTCATGGCCGCCCTCATCATGGCCGTCATGCTCTGCTGGTACGCCGGCACCGCCGTCGAGCGTCGTCAGGCGACGCTGCTCCCCATCAAGAACTACCTCGACCAGCTTGATCGCCTGCGTCACGACACCACGTACGACCTCGTGAGCGACAACCTCGTCTACCTCACCAACGGCACCAACACCGATTTCCTCGACCGCGACATCCTCTACTCCATCCTGGACAAGCACCCCAAGCGCGCAAAAGCGTGGTGGTTCCTCAACATCCAGACGATGGACGAGCCGCACACCTTCGCGTACTCGGTGGAGAACTTTGGCACCGACTACGTGTACCGCGTCCACCTCTACCTTGGCTACAAAGTCCCGCAGCGCGTGAACGCCTACCTCCGCCAGGTGGTGCAGGACCTCTCCGCCACGGGCGAGCTGCCCGCCCAGGTGCACGAATACTCGGTCTACAAGAAGCCGGGCCCCGTGGGATCGTTTATGTTCTTCATGCTGCGCAAGACCCTCTCGCCCGAGAGCGACGTCGACCATCACGAGCGCACGGCCATCGCGCTCAAGTACGCGATCCGCCGCTGGGCGGGCTCGCCGGCGCGCTGGTACGGCCTCGAGAACTCGAGCGTGTCCATCGAGTACGTGCCGATGTTCACCAAGTTTAAAGAGGTCGCCCGCATGAAGCGCATCGGGCCGAACGACCGCCCGTAACCTCACGCACATCTGATCGCCCGCGCCCCTCTCGGAACGCCGAGAGGGGCGCTTTTCATGTTAGCTGCCGAACATTCGCTGTGCGGCTCGCAAGGATTAGTCGCCGCGGGGGGCGGATGCCGCGCCCTGCGCCCGCGCGGTCGTCCGCGGCCCGGCGGCCCTCCGCGGCCCAGCGCCCCGACCGTACACTCGCGCGCACATTGCCGCGCGTTTTGCCCGGGCCTCGGGACATTTCCCGCGGCGAAGAACCCGTCAATGTACGCGGTAATGTACGGTCGACAAAACCGCTGGTAGAGGGCTGTACATTTCCCCTCGCAATGTACTCGCGGTCCCGTCTGGGCCCCCGGAGCGCATTTCTTGGTACATTGCGCGCGATATTGCACCGGGGACCCGGCAAAAGGGCCTGCAATGTACGCGGTAATGTACGGCGGCGCGGGGCGCCGGTCCGCGGGAACATGCCGGGCGGTGCCATCCTGCGAGAAACCGCCCGGCGGAGGCCCGTTTCTCGCCGGACGGTACCGCTCGGCGCCGCCGCTCGCCGCCGGGCGGCACCACCCGCCGCGCGTACGCCCGAGACACGACCCCCTGCGCCACGGGCCGTGCGCCCCTACACGCGCAGCGACCCCTCGCCCGTCCAGTTGGCGTACCAGCATTCGAGCGAGCGATCCATCTCCGCCATAAAGGCACTCATGTGCTTGCGGTGATAGATATCTTGCACGCGCGCGCCCGGCTCCGTCGCGTGCGGACGATAGAGGGCATCCATTTCGGCCACCTGCGCCGCGCGCGTGGTTGCGTCCGCGCGCCGGTAGCGCTCGGACATCACCAGGTTCTCAACCGCATGCGGTGTTACCGGCCGCTCCTTAGCGGGCGTGCCGATAACGAGCATCGACAGGGGCAGCGTATAGGGCGGCAGATCGAGCAGCTCCGCCACCTCCTCGGCGTTTTCGACCACGTCGCCGATATAACAGCTGCCAAGCCCCACCGCCTCGGCGGCGATAACCGCGGTCTGCGCCGCGGCGACAGCGTCCTGCGCCGCAATCGCGAGCTCGCCGCGCCCGGGAGGCCGTATGCCCCGTGGCTCATCGGCCGCGAGCTCCAGCGCGGCAAACAGGTCCATCCACTTGGCGTAGTCCACCACGAACACGAGCGCCCACGGTGCCTTGGCAATAAACGGCTGATTGTCGCAAAGCACCGCGAGGCGCTCGAGCGTAGCCCGCTCTTGGATGTCGATAATCGAGTACAGCATCATGGCCCCGGCGCTCGGCGCGCGGGACGCCGCGTGCAGCACCGCCGCGCGCTGCTCCTCGGTGGGCGGGCGCGTCGGGTCAAACGCGCGCGTGGACGAACGGCGCGCGATGCACGCGAGCGTCTCGTTGTCTTGATAGCAGGCGGGCATCTCCCGATACCCACTCTCTGGTTCCATAGCGGCCTCCTCCTTGCACGTGCCTGCGCGCCGCGACCGGCACCGTGGCCTGCCGCGCGCCCCGCTCTCGCCATCTTACCGCGCCGCACCGTCGGAGCCGGTAGCTTATGCATCCCTTATGCGATATAGCTTTTCGGCGGACGGGCTCCGTGTCGACAATTTCTTGACAGCTGAAGGATAGGATAGGTCGTTGGTTTGTCATCGTTTCATCAGGTGCCGGTCAGCAAACACCTAAGACCGCACCCCGAAGAATTGAAGGTCGTCATGATCGTCGCCATCCTCAGCGTTATCGGCTGCGTCGCGAGCATCGTCCTCGGCATCCTTGCCAACCGGCGCCTTGCCGTCACCCAGACAGACACTCCCCCGCGCTTCCGCGTGAGCGGGCTTATCTGGGGCGGTATCCTCACCGCCATCCAGCTCTTCCTCGGCGTATGGGCTGCCCTTGGCTTTGTCCAAGACGATGCTCTCTCCGCCCTTGTGGCGCAGGTGCTGCTCACCGCCGCGGCGGTCTCGTGCTTTGCGCGTCCGTACCTCGCGGCACGCCTCACCGCCCTCACGGCTTCCGGCGGCACCTTCCCCCATCCGGTGATCGCTACCGTCATCTGCCTTGCGCTTGCCGGCGCCTGCGCCACCCTCGGACTCGAGATTCCCAGCAACCACGACCTCACGTGGATGTATCCGCTTTGCCTCTTGCTGGAATACTGCCTTATCACCGCTGCGTTTGCCGGCCTGTTCTTCCTGTTCCAGCGCCGCTCCACGCCGAGCTCCATCCTCGCGGTCGGACTCGGCATCTTGGGCCTCGCCGAGTACTTTGTCATCCTCTTCAAGTCGATGCCCATCCAGCCGGGCGACCTCTTTGCCCTCGGCACCGCCGCCGCCGTGAGCGCCGGTTACACGTATACGCTCTCGGCATACTGCCTGTACGGCATCGGATGCACCGGTCTCGCCATCGCCTTCATCATCCTCGCCGGGTTCTCGCGGCCGGAGCGTACGGCGCGCAGCCGGCGCGGCCTTGCGGTAAACCTCCTCGTGGGCGTGCTCTGCCTCGGCGGCATCACCGCACACGTCACCCTCATCGATTACTACAACACCCTCGGCATCCAAATCTATACGTGGCGCCCGCTCGAGAGCTTCTACCGCCAGGGCTACCTGCCCTCGTTTATCACGAGCGCACAGACCATCATCCCGCCCAAGCCACGCGACTATCAGACCTCCGAAGCCGAGGAGCTGCTCGAAAGCTACGCCGAAAGCTTTGACGAGGGCGCCGGCGCAAGCGACGAGCGCGCCCAGGCGACCGCGCAGTTTGACGAGGAGCAGCCTACCGTCATCGCCATCATGAACGAGACGTTCTCCGACCTCTCCATCTATCAGAACCTGCACGCAGGCTACGAGGGCCCCACGTTCTTTAAGAGCATCTCGGACGCCGTGGCGCGCGGCACGCTCTACGTGTCCGCCTACGGCGGCGGCACCTGCAACACCGAGTTCGAGTTCTTGACGGGCAACTCCATGGCCTACCTCGGCAACGGCGTGTATCCGTTCTCGACTTACAACCTCACCCAGACCGAGAACCTCGCCCAGCAGTTCAGCGATCTGGGCTACACGACGACCGCCATGCACCCCAACCACGGCACCAACTGGAACCGCGAGAACGTCTACCGCGACTTTGGGTTTGACGACTTCCTCACCATCGAGGACTTTGAGGGCGCGGACCGCCTGCGCGGCATGGTGACCGACGAGGCCACCTACGACAAGATTCTGGAGCTGCTCGATCAAAACGAGAACCCGCAGTTCATCTTTGACGTGACGATGCAGAACCATTCGGGCTACACCACCGGGCTCCTGCCGGCCGACAAGCAGACCGACTACCGCATCGACGGCGTATACGACGCCGAGGTCAACGAGTACCTCGCCCTGATCGATGAGTCCGACCGTGCGCTCGAGCAGTTTATCGAGCAGCTGCGCAACCTCGACCGCAAGGTGATCGTGGTGTTCTTTGGCGACCATCAGCCGTTCTTCCCCGACCGGTACAACGACGCCTGGTTTACGAACGAGGACGAGGCGACGCATGCCGAGCGCCTGTGGCAGACCGATTACGTCATCTGGGCAAACTACGACGTGGCCGGTTGCGACCAGACCAGCGAGGAGATCGACACGTCGACCAACTACCTCGGCTCGCTTATGATGCAGCTGGTGGGAGCTCCGCTTACCGATTACCAGAAGGCCCAGATCACGGCCCGCACCAGCATGCCCGCGATCAACACCACCGGTTTTTGCGACGCGCGCGGCACCTGGTACATGACGGGTGCCACCACGGAGGCCGCGACGACGGAGGCGGGCGACGCCGCTGTCAACACCCGCAATGACCTCTCGCGCATCCAATATCTCAAGCTGTTTGACCACGGCGACGGCATCTTTACCAAGACACTGCAGGGCGCTGCCAACGAGACGGACCCCAACCTCGCGCCCGGCACCACCAAAATCAAGTAACAACGCGCCCTGCGACCGCTCGGCCGCAGGGCCGTCTGCTATGGGCGGCCCTGCAGGCGGCGCGCCAGGCGCTCGACGGCAGCGGGCTGGCAGCCCACGGCCTCGGTCAGGTAGCGCCGGGCGCCGCCGTAGCGCTCGTACAGGTACGCATAGGTGCGCTCCATCTCATGCGGCGCCGCCTCAAACAGGCATTTTGGCACGATGCGACGCGTGAGGATCGACGCGCCCACGCGCTGGAGACGCAGAAAGCCTCCCATATAGCGCTCGCTGACGGCATAATCCGCCACAATCTCCGCCTCGGAGACGCCTGCGAGATCGAGCAGCAGCATGGCGATGACGCCCGTGCGGTCCTTCCCCACGCGGCAATGGAAGAGCGTGCAGCCGGGCGCGGTGTCGAGCGCATCGACAAGTGCCCGGAACCCCAGCTGCCCGTCATCGAGCAAGTCGCGATAGACCGCGAACATGCTCTCGGGCAACAGCCCTTGGAAGCCGTTGGAGTTGAGTTGATCCATCATGGGGATGTGAAGGTAGTCGACCCCCGGCTCAGGGCGGCGGCGATACGGGTCGGGGAAGACCTTGAGCTCGAGGTTGCTACGAACGTCGATCACACGGGTGAGGCCGTAGGAGCGCAGCACCGCGCGGTCGTGGCGCGTCAAGCGCGTAAGCGATCCGGAACGAAGATATACGTGCGACGCCGTGACACCCCGCGCGCCATCTGACGCCACATAGGAGTACCCACCTAGATCGCGCACGTTATGGGCGCCGCGAAGCGGCAGGGGTTCCGATGTGTGCGCGGGGGCGCTCATAAGAGGCCTTTCGGTGGGATGACGCGTAAAACATAAGTATATCGTAACCGTTTTGGCCCGTTGAGCGCCTGCGCAGACCTTAAGCGTACCTTATGCAGCCCTTACAAAGACCCCGCGAGGGGCGCGGCAGGCGGAGCGCTGTCGAGCGCTACCAGCCGAGCGACTCACGCGCCGCCGCCACGATGCGCGCAAGGTCTTCCGCCGTGGGGTGCGCGAGCGCCGCATCGAAATTGGCGATCATTGCCTGGGCGCGCGCATCGTCCGGATTATCGGCGAGCATACCCTCGTAGCGACGGCGGATGCCGGGACCCATCTTCCCCTGGCACATAGCTCCGCCCGTAAGCTCGGCCGTCGCCGGAAGATGCTGGGCAAAGATGCCGAGGAGCCGCTCGAAGTACGCCGGGTCGCCACCAAAGCCCGCCGTACCAAAGAGAAAGACGCTCTTGCCCCCGAGCTTGCCGAGAAGCGTTGCGAGCGCCGCGTCACAGTCTCCCTTGTCGGTCCACGACCCGGCGAGCACGCATTCCGCCGCCAACACGGCGGCTTCCTCCATCGAGCCCTCAGCGGGCACCTCACCCGCATAGGTGCATTCGCACCCCGCCGCGCGCAGCGCATCCGCGAGCGCCTCTCCCACTTGGCGGGTGTTGCCGCCCTTGCTTGCCCACACGATTGCGTACCTCATACCGAACGTCCTTTCCACGTGCCGCGACGGGCCGTGCGCCGTCTCGCGTCAATCTGTCTGCCGTCTGTTGTACCCAAACGCTCGGGCATACGCCGCCACGGATGCGCTCGATTCGTGCGTCCACATACACCCTGTACGTCCGTTATGGGTACGATGGGAACATCGGCATGGAGAAGGAGGGCTTATGCGCCAGGCACTCCTGAGCCTGAAGCGAGCGATCGCCCGACACCGCGCGTTTGTCGCGGTGACCCTCCTTGCGGCCGCACTCGCCGCCCTGCCCGCCCTCAATCCCATCACCATCGGGCCGAGCGACCCCTCGGTACAGCAGCAGGCCTTTCGCGCGGACCACAGCTTCGCCGAGGCGCGCGACGTCCTTGCGTCACATCGCGAGCTGATCGAGCTTGGAGAGCGGCTGCTCGCCGAAAGCGGCCCCGATCCTGCGCTCGAGCGCATGCAGGAGCGGCTGCACCGCGAAACCGCAATCCTTGCGCGCATCGTCGGAGCGTCCGACGCCTCGGCATATTGGGGCGCGTATGCCGAGCTCCACGAGGTGTACGCCGAGGGCAATGACGGCATGCGCACCTACTGGGATGCTCGAGCGATATTTGAGCGCGCGCTCTCCGAGCTTGCGTCGCCTACGGTGTACCGCCTACCCCACACCATGCCCGCGCTCGTGTACCTCACCTCCGACTTGTTTGTGCTCGCACCGCTGATACTCAGCCCTTGGGGCGCATGGCTGCTCCCACATAACGCACCGGGCTACGACGGCTCGCTCGACTTTGCGGTTTGGATGGTCCCCCTCGCCGTAGGCGTGCTCGCCGGAGTGGGAAGCATGGCGCCCCTCCGAGGCGCGCGGACAAGCGGCGACGCATGGGCGCGCGACCTCGGACGTGCGTGGGTGCGAGCTACGGTGTGGGGCGCGGGCGCAGCGCTTGCCGTAACGCTCCCCGGTGCGGTCGCGGCGGCCCTGCGCAATGGCATCGGCGATCTCTCCTATCCGATTGTCTTCCTCACCAGGGGAAACACCATCGCCTCCACCACGGTGGGCGCCGTTCTTATGGAGCGTGGGGCCCTCGTGCTCGGTATCGCGGCACTTGCTTCCGCTGTGGCGTTGGCACTGCACGCGCTTACCCACTCGCGCATCCCCTCAGCGGCGGTATTCGCGTCAAGCATCGCCCTCGCAGCGCAATCCTGGTACTTTGCCCCGCTCAGTCCCCTGCGCGGGGCCGCACCGCTGCTTCCCACCTCGTATCTTGATCCAAGCCGCGCAACGGGAGCCGCACAGGCAGGCGTGACCGCCCTACCCGCCGTTGGATACGGCGGTGTCCACGCGCACACCGGCATCGCGATTGCTGCAGGCTGCACGGCGCTGCTTCTCTTCTGCACCCTGACGTCAGAGCTGCTCGCGCGCTCGGCCGCGCGCTGGCTCAGCCTGCATGGCCGGAGTGGCTGGGCCATGCGCCTGCCGCCGACCTTCCGGCGCGTTCTCTACCGCATCGGCGAAGCGCCGCGTGCCCGCACGTCCCGTGCGCCCGGCGACCCGCTCGCTCACGGCCCGCCGGCTTTGGCGCCGGCACAGCTCAATACACCCCCGTACATCGCATGGTGTCGACTCGTCTCCCTCACGCACTCACGTATCCCTCCCCCTACCCCGGAGGACGAACGGTCACGAGAGCGAAAGAGAGATGATTCACATGACGAATGTTCATGGAGCGCACCGCCGACAGAACATGCGCACCGGTTCGGGGGCGCTTCGCCTCACCGCGCGTTACGCGTGCGAGCTCGCCCGCGCCACGGTCAAGAACCGCCTGCTTTGGGCCCTCATCGCCGTCGAGGCGCTGCTGGTATGCCTCGCCCTTGCCATGCCGCCGGGGCAGTGGGTCCCCACCCCGTTCAACCGCGCCGATGCATTGGCGGGAGCCTCCCTCGCCATTGAGGGAGCGCAATCGACCGAAGCGATACTCTCTCGCCTGAGTGAGGAGGGACGGCCCCTCAGCGCCGCCGACCGCGACGCGCTCGAGGACGCGCGCACCAGCGCCGCGCTTGCCGAGGACCTGCTCGCCGCCGAGGGCGATCGCGCATTCTACACGGCTCTCGCACGGCAACTTCGCTGGCTCGAGCAACAGACGCGCGCAGGCGAGCTTATAGGTGGCAACGCAGGAAACTACGCGCTCGAGGCCTCCTTTTTGGAACGGCTCATCACGCTCGACGATCCGCGCGTCTTTGAGCAGACTGCCGATATGCCCCTTCTGATCCTTCTCACCGTACACTGGCAGCGCTTGGGACGCATACCGCTCATCAGCTCACTCGCCGATGCGCTCACGCTTGCCAACCGCACGACCGACCCCCTCGCCCCGTATCCACCCATCGGGTATGCGGCCCATCTGCTCTTTGCAGCACCCTTGGTTGCCGTGGCGCTTGTGGCGACGCGTTGGCAGACCCACCGCTATCTAGCCGCACAAGCCCCCGTTCCGCGTGCCGGCGCGCTCGCGGCAACGCTCGTTGTGTCCACCGCGCTCGCCGTCGCCGCGCTCGTCGCGATTATGCTGCCGACCGCCCTGGTCGCTTTGCTGCGCAACGGAATAGGCGACACCGCCTACCCCGTGGCGTACTACTTTGGCACCGAACCCGTGCTCACAACAACGGGGCTCGCGCTCGGCGCGCTCGCTCGGCGCATCCTGCTCGTAGCGCTCTGCACCTCCTCCCTAGCGCTCTGCATGGCAGCAATCTCACGCCGATTCTTGCCTGGCGCCGTCGTCTTGGGCATACTCGCCGCGTTTCCGCTTATGCCGCAGTACTTCGACCACCTGGGGCCGCTTGCCGATGTTGTTCCCTGGCTTCCCAGCACCTACCTCTGCATACCCGAGACCGTGGGGGCAGGCGAGAGCATCCCCACGCTTGAGAGCGCCATCATGAGCCTGCCCGGGGTGACTCCGGAACGTGGACGGGCGGTGCTCGGCGCCACCGTCCTGGCAGCCCTCGCGCTTAGCGGCGGCGCAGAAATATATAGATGGGGTGCGAGCGGGCTGCGACACGGCGCGAGTCCGGCCAACGGTGCGGGACCGAGCGGCGGGGCGAAGCCGGCTGACGATGCAGGGCAGGCAAGCGGGGCGAAGCCGGCTGACGATGCAGGGCAGACCAGCGGCGCGAAGCCAATCGACCGCAAAAGCGCTGCGCCCGGCGGCGCGTTCGCGTCCGTCGTCATCCGCGCGCCCGCAATCGCCATCGCCAGCGCGGCACTCATCATCGTTGCCGCGACGCCTGCCGTGCTACCACTGCGCACAGGTCTCGACCCCTTTACACAAGAGTACTACCGCGAGCTGATCCGACAGCACCGACAATCGCAGGACCCGCAAGCCGCCACCTTCGATGCTGCGCTCGCCGCCGAGGAGCGACGCCTCGTGCACCATGCCGCCTACGCCAACGGCAACCGTGCATTTGCCGAAGCAGCCGCCTCCTACGAGACATGGCGCTGCGAGCGCTTCGCCTCCGGCGAACTCGTACCGAGCAATCCTGGCGCACCGGCGGACGCCGCACGCCGAGCCGCGTTCTACACAGCCCTCGCAAGCCTGTCCGACCCGCACGTCATTACCTTGAGCTCCGAGCTCCCCGCAATGGAATACCTTGCCTACCTCGCTCGCATCGCACCCGCCCCGCTCTGGGGCGCACCCGCCCTTGCAGCCACCGCCGCAACGGCAGCGCGCGTGCGGAACGGGTTCTTGCGGCAGATGCCCCTACCCACGTGCGTGCGATACGCCGCAGCGTGCCTCGTCGTGCTTCTTACGGGCATCGTCTCCTGCACGGTCGCACTCGCTGGCGCTGCGGCGCTCGCCTGCGCGCGCAGCGGTTGGGGGGACCCGCGCGCGCCGTCCCTCGTTTCTGCCGTGTCATTCGCCCCCGCGGGCGAGGGCGTCGTCCGGCATGCGCTCGCCATCTCCCTCGCGGTCCTCGGCATCGCACTCGTCGCGGGCGCAGTCACCATCGCACTCACCCGCGATACGCGCCGTGCCCTACGCGGCGTCCCCACCCCACGCCAGCAGAATGGAAGCGCCGCTGCGCTACGTTAGGAGGCCTCATGCTCACCGCAACCAACCTCAGCCTTAGCTACGGCAAGAATATACTCGTACACGATGTCGCGCTGACTCTCATGCCGGGAACCATAACCGGGTTTGTCGCGCCCAACGGCTACGGCAAGACCACATTGCTGCGCGCGCTCGCAGGCATCGATGGGGCTCGGGCGCGCGGCACGCTCGACGTCGACGGCATCGGGCCGCGCAACGGGAGCGCACTACGCCGTCTCGTCTTCTACGCGCCGGGCGACGCCACGCTTCTCTACCCCAACCTCACGGTGCGCGACCACCTGCGCATGGCGGCGCGTCTCTGGGCGAGTCCCCTCGATCCGGACGTCGTTGCCCGACGCACCGGCATCGATGCGATTGCACGCAAGCGCGTCCGAGCGCTATCGCAAGGCATGAAACAACAGCTCACCCTTGCCATCGCCTACCTCACCGGCGCACGCTACCTGCTGCTCGACGAGCCCATGAACGCCCTCGACCCCACCAATGTGCAGCTCCACTCGCAGATTCTGCGCAATCTTGCGCGCCACGGAACCGCCGTGGTGATGAGCTCGCACATCCTGGAGAACGTCGACGCCATTGCTGACCGCATCCTCTTTATCAAAGACCGCGGTCTCATCGAGCACGACCCCTCACGCGGCTCCGCACGGGCGCTTGAGCTCTACAATCGCCTCTACCGGGACTGATCTACTCGGAACGGCTCGGCAGGGGCGCCCCTCTACTCGGCGAACTGCGCGTTATAGAGCTCGGCGTACGCGCCGCCGCGGGCGAGGAGCTCGTCGTGCGTGCCGCGCTCCACTATCTGCCCGTCGCGCATCATGAGGATGCAGTCGGCGTTGCGGATGGTGGAGA
>DVMF01000017.1 GCA_018715125.1 Candidatus Coprousia avicola
TAGCCCGTGCAGCGGCAGAGGTTGCCGGCGAGATAGGCGTCCACCGCCGTCGGGTCGGCCGCGAGAGGGGCCGCGCCGAGCTCGCGCTCGGCGGCGAGCACCGCCATGATGAGGCCGGGCGAGCAGAAGCCGCACTGCTCGGCGCCCTCCTCCGCGAGGCAGCGCGCGAGATGGCGCGACGCGGGGAGCACACCCTCGAGCGTCGTCACCTCGTGCCCCTCGGCGCGGACGGCGAGCACCGTGCACGAGAGGCGCGGGCTGCCGTCGACCCACACCGTGCAGGCACCGCAGTTACCCGTGTCGCACCCGCACTTGACGCTCTTGAAGCCGTGCGCGCGGAGCACCTCGGCGAGCGTAGCGTCGGCGCTCGCCTCGCACGGGAGCGCCCGCCCGTTGACGGAAAGGTTCATGTTCATGCGCGTCCCTCCTCGGCGGCGCGCAGGGCGCGCGCAGCGATGACGGGGGCCACACGGCGGCGATACGCAGCGGAGGCCCACATGTTGTCGGCGTAGGCGAGGTCCCCGAGGGGCTCGGCGATCGCCGTCGCCGCGGCCTCCTCCGCCTCCACCCGCGCCGCCTCGTCTGACGCAGGGTCCGCCCACACCGCGAGCGCGCCCGCGAGCGAGGGCACCCGGGCCGGATCGATGGTGACGAGGCGCGCCCGGGCGGGGCGGGCGCCGACGGCGATGCGCCAGGTGCCGTCCGCCATCGCGCTCGCCGCCGCGTTGAGCACAGGGATATCGGTCGCCGCACGGCGGACGGCGCAGTAGCCGGTGCGCGGGCGATCCTTAGGGATGCGCACATGCGTCAGGACGTCTCGGGGGAAGGCCTTGGCGCGCAGGAGCTCGTCGATGGGGAGACGCCCCGCGCCCACGAGCTCGACCTCGGCGCCGAGCGCCAAGAGCACGCAGCACACATCGGAGAAGCCGAAGCGGCCCGCGACGCTGCCGCCCACGGTCGCGCCCGCGCGGAACTGCACCCCCACGATGCCCGCGAGCGCGCGGGCGACGGCGCCGCCCGTGGCGGCGGCGATGCCCTCGTGGTACTCGAGCGCGCGCAGGCTCACCATGGCGCCCACGCGCCAGGTGTCGCCTGCATCCTCGATGGCGTCGAGCCCGCAGGCGGATAGGTCGATCACGAGCGGGTAGGCGGTCTTTGCGAGGCGCATCCACGCCCCGCCGCCGAGTATCCGCGCCCGCTTGCGTTTCTGGCTGATGGCGTAGGCCTCCTCGGGCGAGGCCGGACGCTCCAGGGTACGGAACCGAAGCATCAAACTCCCTTACGTTCGCCAACCGCTCCCTCCCGGCGGTTACGCCCTCAAGCTTATCCCACCCGCTCGCGCCGCGCGCCATGAAGGCCCGTCCATCGGCTAAACGACCAGAGGATGCCCATGACCGGCGGCACGCCGCGATACGCAAACGGCCGCCGGGCCCGGAGGAGTTCCGGAACCCGGCGGCCGTGAAGCGCACCGCCCCTATGGGCGAACGTCATCGCGCAGGGCGCGGGGCGCCTCTCCGCGCGCAGGAGCCCTGCCTAGCAGACGCCCTGCGCCATCATGGCTTCGGCCACCTTGGTGAAGCCGGCGATGTTGGCGCCCATGACGAAGTCGCCCTCGTGGCCGTAGGCGCGCGCCGTGTCGTCCACGTTGTGGAACATGCCGCGCATGAGGCTCTCGAGCTTGCCGTCGACCTCCTCGAACGTCCAAGAGAGGTGCTCGGCGTTCTGGCTCATCTCCAGGCCGGAGACGAGCACGCCGCCGGCGTTCGCGGCCTTGCCCGGCATGAAGGCGACGCCGTGGTCCTTGAGGTAGGCGGTCGCCTCGAGCGTGGTGGGCATGTTGGCGCCCTCGCCCACGACCTTGCAGCCGTTGGCGACAAGGGCCTTGGCGTCCTCGAGGTGCAGCGTGTTCTCGCGGGCGCAGGGCAGCGCGATGTCGCAGGGCAGCTGCCACACGCCGCGGCCGTCCTCCGCGTGCCAGGTGGCACCGGGGCGCTCGTCCACGTAGAGGGCAAGGCTGACACCCTTATCGTGGCCGGAGCGCTTCCGGTTGTAGATGTGCTCGAGCACCGTGTAGTCGATGCCCGCGGGGTCCTCGACCCAACCCTTGGTGTCGGAGCAGGCGATGACGGTGCCACCGAGCTGGGAGACCTTCTGGATCGCGTAGATAGCGACGTTGCCCGAGCCGTGCACGACGACCTTCTTGCCGGCAAAGCTGTCGCCGCGGCTCTTCAGGTACTCGTCCACGAAGTAGACGAGGCCGTAGCCCGTGGCCTCGGTGCGCGCGAGCGAGCCGCCGAAGGTGAGGCCCTTGCCGGTGAGCACGCCGGACCACTCGTTGCGCAGGCGCTTGTACTGACCGAACAGGTAGCCGATCTCGCGGCCGCCGACGCCGAGGTCGCCCGCAGGCACGTCGGTGTTGGGGCCGATGTGGCGGCAGAGCTCGGTCATGAAGCTCTGGCAGAAGGCCATGATCTCTCGGTTGGACTTGCCCTTGGGGTCGAAGTCGGAGCCGCCCTTGCCGCCGCCCATGGGCAGGGTAGTGAGGGCGTTCTTGAAGATCTGCTCGAAACCGAGGAACTTGAGCATGCCGAGCGTCACCGTGGGGTTGAAGCGCAGGCCGCCCTTGTAGGGGCCGATGGCGGAGTTGAACTCCACGCGGTATCCGCGGTTCACCTGAATCTTGCCCTCGTCATCCACCCACGGCACGCGGAACATGATGACGCGCTCGGGCTCGACGAGGCGCTCGAGTAGCGACGCCTCCTCGTACTCCGGATGCGCCTCGACGGCGGGCTCGAGCGACTCGAGCACCTCGGTCGCAGCCTGGATGAACTCGGGCTGGTCGGCGTAACGGTCCTTCAGCTCATCGATAATCCTCTGCGTATAGCTCATGCTACTCTCCTTCTGAAAACAACGGTGACGGGAGGACGCGGGCCAAGCGACGCATGCGGCCGCGCGTGGGTCGCTCCTTTTTGCCTTCGCAAGTGTACTCGGGAACGCTCGAAAAAACGACGTCGCTACCGGGCGCGTAATGGAGCTGCAACATCTCCGCCACGAAACCGAAACGCGCCCGGGAAGGCCCCGGCGCCGTCCGGGCGCCTCCGAGGCAGGCGTCCGCTCCGGGGCGGCCGCGCCCTCAACATGCGAGCTCGCGCGCCAGCGGATCCAACGCCCCTTCAACGGCGGGGCCGACGTCCCGCAGCAGGTCCTGAAGCTCGGCGCGGGCCTCCCGTGCGAACGGGATGCCCTCGACAAAGGAGGCCTGCAGCCATTTGGCCGCCTCGTAGCGCAGCTCGCGCTCCGCGCCGGTGAGGCGCATGCCGCGCCGCGTCTGGGCCGGGCTCCTTCCGCAGAATGTCAGGGGCGGACGCTCTCGGAGGAGCGTCATCTACACAGCTCACACACGTTATTTGATTGACGTTTCATTACCTTCCGTCAATACGCTATCCTACCCTGCGGCCGTTCGTGCGGCCACGAAGGAGGATATGCCATGCATCCCGTACGCAAGATCTGGTGCCGTATCTATCAGACGGCGTTCCGCATCGCCCTGCCCGTGCTCCCCTACCGCGAGCCCAAGCCGCTCGCATCGTTTGCCGACGCCGCCGCGCTGCTCGCCGAGAAGCGCGTGCGCCGCGTGCTCATCGTAACGGACAAGAACATCATGCGGCTCGGCCTCACACGCGAGCTCGAGGACGACCTCGCGGATGCCGGCATCGCCGCGAGCATCTACGACGAGGTCGTACCCAACCCCACCATCGCCAACGTCGAGGCGGCGCGCGAGCGCTACCTCGCCGACGGCTGCGAGGCGCTTATCGCCTTCGGCGGCGGGTCGGCCATGGACTGCGCGAAGGTCGTGGGCGCGCGCCTCGCGCGGCCCAAAAAACCGGTGACCCGCATGCGCGGCATCCTGCGCGTGCTCCTGCCGCTGCCGCTCCTCATCGCCGTGCCGACCACGGCCGGAACGGGATCGGAGACCACGCTCGCCGCCGTCATCACCGACGGCGAGACGCACTACAAGTACCCCATCAACGACTTCTGCCTCATCCCCCGCTACGCCGTGCTCGACTACCGCACCACGCTCGGGCTGCCGCCCGCGGTCACGGCCACGACGGGCATGGACGCCCTCGTGCACGCCACCGAGGCCTACATCGGGCGATCGACCACGCGCGAGACCCGCTCGCGCGCCATCGAGGCGGTGCGCCTTATCCGCACGTATCTCCTGCGCGCCTACCGCGACGGCGCAGACGCCAAGGCGCGCGAGCATATGCTCCGCGCCGCGTACTGCGCCGGCATCGCCTTCACCAAGAGCTACGTGGGCTACGTGCACGCCGTCGCCCACTCGCTCGGGGGCCAGTACGGCATCGCGCACGGGCTCGCCAACGCGGTGCTTCTCCCCCACGTGCTCGATGCGTACGGCGCAAGCTGCGAGCGCCGCCTCGCCGACCTCGCCCGCCGCTCCGGCGTCGCCGCCGAGGGCACGTCCGACCACGACGCATCGCAGGCCTTCATCGCCTGGGTGCGCAAGATGAACGCGGCGATGGGCATCCCCACGACGCTTTCCGGCATCCGCGACGAGGACATCCCCGTCATGGCGAAGCGCGCCGACGCCGAGGGCAACCCGCTCTACCCCGTGCCGCTCCTCATGGATGCGACCGAGCTCGAGAGCCTGTACCATAGCGTGCAGGAACCCGCCCCCGCGGGCGCCGCCGACGAATCGGGCGAGCAGGCGGCTGCGACGGAGGACGTCGCCGGCTCCGAGACCGACGCCGCCCGCATGCCCGCCGCGAGCCTGCCGCACCGCCTCGCGCACGCCGTGCGTACGCAGATCCGCCGTGCGCGCCGCGCCGCCCGCCGGGCCGGCTCCCGAATCCGCACCAACCGCTAGCGAGGAGATACCGTGTCCATCCAGGAAACCGTCGAGCGCTGTCGCGCCTACTTCTCAACCGGGGCGACCATCCCCGTCGAGGCGCGCATCGAGGCGCTCCGCGCCCTCGAGCGCTCCATCGTCGCGCATGAGGACGACATCAACGCCGCCCTCTACAAAGACCTCGGCAAATCCGCGACCGAGAGCTACATGTGCGAGGTCGGCCTCACTCTGGCCGAGCTCAGCTACCAGCTGCGGCACGTGCGCCGCTGGGCGCGCCGCCACCGCAAGCCCACCGGACTCGCCAACTTCCACGCCACAAGCTTCACGGTGGCCGAACCCTATGGCGTCGCGCTCATCATGAGCCCCTGGAACTACCCCTTCATGCTCACCATGGAGCCGCTTGCGGGCGCCATCGCCGCCGGCAACACGTGCGTGCTCAAGCCGAGCGCCTACTCCCCGGCGACCTCCGCGGTCATACGGCGGGTCGTCGCCGAGGCGCTGCCGGCGGAGTATGTCGCCGTGGTGGAAGGAGGCCGCGCGGAGAACGCCGAGCTCCTCGACCAGACCTTCGACTACATCTTCTTCACGGGCGGCGTCACCGTGGGCAAACTCGTCATGAGCAAAGCGTCGGAGCACCTCACGCCCGTCACGCTCGAGCTCGGCGGCAAGAGCCCCTGCATCATCGCCGCCGACGCCAACCTGCGCGTCGCCGCGGCGCGCGTGGTGTTTGGCAAGTACCTCAACTGCGGTCAGACGTGCGTCGCGCCCGACTACGTCTTGGTGGACGAGCGCGTGCACGATGCGTTTCTCGCCGAGGTGAAGAAGCAGATCGAGCAGATGCTCGGCGAGCGCCCGCTCGAGAACCCCGCCTGGGGCAAGATCGTCAACAAGAAGCACTTCGACCGTCTCTCGGGCCTCATCGACCCTGCCAAGGTGGTCTGGGGCGGAGGCAGCGACGCCCAGACCCTCCAGATCGAACCGACGGTGATGGACGGCGTCACCGCCGAGGACGCCGTCATGGGCGAGGAGATCTTCGGGCCTATCATGCCCCTCATCACCTACAAGACGGTCGAGGAGGCGGAGGCGTTCATCAAAGCGCGCCCTAAGCCGCTCGCCCTCTATCTCTTCACGCAGAGTAAGGCGCTTGAGGACCGCTTCCTCAGGCACGTGCCCTTTGGCGGCGGCTGCGTCAACGACACGGTACTCCACCTCGCCACGAGCGCCATGGGCTTCGGCGGCGTGGGCGCCTCGGGCATGGGCAGCTACCACGGCATCTACAGCTTCCGCACCTTCAGCCACGAGAAGTCGATCCTGAAGAAGTACAACTGGATCGACATGCCGCTCCGCTACCAGCCCTACGCGGCGTGGAAGGACAAGGTCATCCGGCTTTTCCTGCGGTAGCCCCAAGCCGGCACAACAGCATACGCTCCGAGCACCTCACTCGTAATGCCCCCTGCAGCGGAGCAGATACAGCACGCCATCTTGAACGGTGTACGTAAGTCGATTCGCGCGGTCGATGCGAACTGATTGGTAGCCCGCCAGATTGCCCTTCAGCAACTCGGCCTTCCCCATCGGCTTTCCGTCCGCACGTTCGATGCTCTTGATCAGCTCGTTGATGCGACGCAGCGTCTTTTTATCTTGTCTCTGCCACCACAGCCACCACAGGTAGTCATCCCACGTTTTTTCGGACCAAAGCTTCTGCATCGTCACGCCTCAACGAGCTCGTGAGCTTCAGCCTTTCCTGCGCGCATCTCCGCAAAGATCTCGTCCATCTCCTGAATGTATTCATCTTTCCGCGGCGCCGGCACCTTGACTTCGAACGGAAAACCTCGATGCGCCACGAACTGCTTCATGAACACCGTCATGGCGCTCGTCGGCGAGATGCCGATGGCATCCGCCGTCGAGTCGAACTCCACCAGCAAGTCTTTATCAAAGCGCCGCGTGACCGCTACCGTACTGGATGCCATAGCAACCTCCTCACGCAGACTTTGCTGTATATAGTATATATGATTGCAATTGCTTCTATAAACTTTCAGTCGTCAGACATATAGACCCTATAGATGCCCCTGCGGGCAAGGCGGCACATCACCGAACCTTACCCGCAGGGGCTACTGGATTCTGGACGAAACAAACGGACGACTTCCTACGCTTCCGGAATCACGTAGAAGAGCGCCACATCGATATACAGCGGCATATCGGGATCGGGGATGTCGGCATCCTCGCCAAGCAGATTGATTAAAACCATGTACTCGTTCGTCTGACCGTTAAAGGTCGTGGGACCGGTGTAGATGCCGAGCATCCTGGTCTCGTCGAACGGGGCGGGCTCGGTCGAGGAACTCGTCATGGGCTCGAGGCCGAACGCGTCGACCGCCTGCTGCGCCAGACCCTCCCATTCCGAAGAGTCCACCTCGGGGTGGTACATGGTGACATCCACCCCCGAGACGATGGTCGCAGGATCGAGCGTCTCCAGCGTCCGCTCGGAGTCGCTCGTAAACACCGGCTGGTCGATAGTCAGAGAGATCAGAATGCTCTCACTTGTCCCCTCGATGAGCGGCTGCTCGAGCTCACCGGTCAGAGTGATAAAGAAGTAGCTGTAATCATACTCTTCGCTTCCATCGTAATATGCATCTGAGACCTCAAAGGAGAGCAGCTCGAGATCTGAGATGGCCTCGGTAACGGGGCGCGCGTAGAACGCGCTCTCCTTCCAGTTGGTCATAACGGGCTCGGGGGTCTCCTCCTCCACCGCAGCGGGCGCGGACCCCTCGGTCGACACGGAGCCCGCAGGCGCGCCCTGGGTGCACCCTGCAAGGAGCGCTGCCGACAAGCAGAACGCGGACAGAATCGCGGGAACGGCCCTCATTTGGATCTCCTTCCTCCCGTTGCCATCACGTCTGGCAACACCTGCCCTCATGGTACGGGCACATCTGAGGTGGAGGGAGGCTGCGGTCGGTAAACGGACGCGCGATGTAACAACTCATGCGCATTCGGTAGCAAACGCGTCGCTCGCACCCCTCACCGACGCGTCGTCGCACCACCTTTGCCCCTCGCTTGCCCCTCCCCTCTCCGTCGACACCGCGAAATTCCGCTTTGAACGTTGCCCAGCGGCAGGAATCAACGTATACTATCGCTTCAGGACGTCGGGACGTGGCGCAGTTTGGTAGCGCGCCTGCTTTGGGAGCAGGATGTCGCAGGTTCGAATCCTGTCGTCCCGACCATAATGCGGGCGTAGTTCATCGGTAGAACCTCAGCCTTCCAAGCTGATGAGGCGGGTTCGACTCCCGTCGCCCGCTCCACGAGACTTCGCAGGTCAGACTAGGTACACGGTCTGACCTGCTTTTTGATGGGTCTGGCAGGTTGCCGCACGACCCTCCCCGATGTCAGCGTTCGAAACTGACGGGAACACGCGGTCTTCGCTCGCGGTTTTCCAGCGGGTGCATTTGCGGGCTCATCGCCGGGTTCATTGCCGCGGGAAATGTCCCGGGGCCCGGGCGAAATGCGCGGCAATGTGCGCGCTAAGGTGTTAATCGGTCTCCCGCGCACCAAAAGATCCCTGCTATGGAAATCCGCCCGATTCCATACACGGCGAGACCGCAAGTCGATGGGGAAAGCGGCTTTCGGCGGCAGAGGCGG
>DVMF01000018.1 GCA_018715125.1 Candidatus Coprousia avicola
TCGTCGAGCGCGAGCGGGCCGAGGGGGCCCTCCATCTACCGCCCGGGGCGCGCTACGTCCTCGCCGTCACCCATGGGGCGCTTCCCGGCGCCGGCACGCGCGCCGCGCGCTTGGCCCGCGCCCTCGATGAGCCCGTGTACCTGCTCGACCACCCCGCGAGCCTATGCGCCCGGGCGCGGGCGGACACGGGCGTCGCCCGCTGACAGCGCGGCGCGCACCGAGACGAGGTCGGCGCGGGTATCGATATCGAAGAGCTCCTCGGGGCCGAACGCCTCCACCGCGCGCACATCCTCTCCCGCAAGGAGCGAACGGCCGCCGTCGGCGCCGGTGAGCGCCGAGAGCGCGGCGAACAGCCGCCGCGGAAAGAGCACGGGCGCCGCCATGACGCCGCCGTATGAGAGCCGAAGGACCCGTTCGGGCTCCGCGCGATGCGCCGCGGCGAGCGCCTCGAGGCTCTCGGGGCGCACGAGCGGCTGGTCGCCGGAGAGAAACACGCAGCCGTCCCAGCGCGCCGCGCCCACCGCGAGCCCTGCCCGCACCGAGGCGCTGCGCTCGGCCCCTGCGGGCGCGACGCATCGCACACCCGCCGCCTCCGCCCGTTCGCGCACCTCAGGCCAGCGCGTCACCACGACCGCCTCGAATACGGAGGGCACCGAGCGGATGGTCCGCTCGACCACCACCGCGTCGCCCAGCGACGCCAAGAGCTTGTTGCCGCTAAAGCGCGTCCCCGCGCCCGCCGCCATGATGACGCAGCCGAGCATGGCGTCCCCTTTAAGCCGCGCGCCGCCGCATGAGCGTGTTAACCTTCTCTGCGGCGACGACCATGACGAAGAGGAAGACGAGGAGATATGGCGGATACAGGTCCATGCCCATCCACTGGCCGATCACGCCGAAGAGCGGCGATACGACGAGCGTGCCCACGTAGGCGAAGGCCATCTGCATGCCGGTGAGGGCGAGCGCGACATCGCTGCCGAACCGCGCCGGCGTGGCGTGGATGATAGAGGGGTAGACGGGCGCGCAGCCGAGGCCGACGAGGACGAGGCCGACGAGGAGCACCGTGTCGCCCAGCGGCAGCAGCATGGCGCCGATGCCGAGGGCTATGAGCGCCTGGCCCAAGCGGATCATGTTGTGGTCGGGGACCTTGAGCGAGATGAAGCCGCTCACCCCGCGCCCCACCGTGATGCCAATATAGAAGAGAGACGCCCAGCTCGCCGCGGTCTGCGCGTCGATGCCGCGCGCGAACGTGCAGTAGCTCGCGGCCCAGACGCCGCACGTGCTCTCGAGCGCGCAGTAGCAGAAGAAGCAGATGAGCACGGCGAGCACGCCGTCGCGGCGCAGAAGCGCGCGCCGCGAGATGGGTGCGGGCGCGTCCCCGCCATCCGCCCCGGCGCCGTCCGTCCCCGCCGGGGGCAACTTCTTGTCGCGCCAGAGCGGCAGCGACAGCGTGAGCACGGCGACGATCGCGAACTGCAGGCCGCCGAGCACCAGAAAGCCCAGCGACCACGAGCCCGCGCCGAGGCACTGGCCCATGATGAGGGGGCCGCCGCTTGCGCCCACGCCCCACATGCAGTGGAGCCAGCTCATGTGCTGCGACTCGTAGTGCACGGCGACATAGGTGTTGAGGGCGGCGTCGACCGCCCCCGCACCGAGCCCGTAGGGGATGGCGATGAGGCAGAGCTGCCAGAACTCCGTCGCCAGCGAGAACCCCGCGAGCGCCGCCGCGGTGAGCCCCACGCTCACCGCCGTCACCCGCCCCGTGCCGAAGCGCTCGACGACGCGCACGGACTGCAGGCTCGACAAGATCGTGCCCGCCGAGATGATCATGGTGACGACGCCCACCCAGGAGACGCCGGCACCGAGCTCGGGCGCCATGGTGGGCCAGGCGGAGCCGATGGCGGAATCGGGCAGGCCGAGACCGATGAAGGCCAGGTAGATGATGGGCAGAAGACCGGCGGGCATGGGCACTCCCCCAAGCGCGATACGGGACGCGACGGCCGAAGCCGTCGCGCTACTTGTACGTACATATATGGTTAGCGTAACGCACCCGATGCCCCCGTCAAGCCGCCGCGCGAAAGCTGACACTTCCGTTCCGGCATGTTGATACCGGGGCGGGACAGACGGCCTTCGGCGGGAGCTACTCCTCGGTGTTGTCCTCCGGCACGACGAGGTTCAGGAGGAACACGGCGATGAAGGCGACAACGAGCGAGCTGCCGAACACGTTCTGCACGAGCTCGGGCGCGAACTGCAGGATAGCCGGGGCGCCCGCGATGCCGACGCCGAGCGCAAGCGAGATGCCCACGATCATGCGGTTGCGGTAGTTGAGCGGCTGCTCGCTGATGAGCTGGATGCCCGAGAGCGTGATGGCGGCGAAGACCGTGATGGTGGCGCCGCCGAGCACGGGCTGCGGGATCGTCGCCATGAGCGACATGAGCTTGGGGCAGAAGCCGGCGACGAGCATGATGGCGCCCACGATCAGAAAGACGCGCTTGGCCACGACCTTGGTGGTGCAGATGAGGCCGACGTTCTGGCTGAAGGGGTCGGTCGGCAGGCCGCCGATGAGAGCGCCGATCATGCCGCAGATGCCCTGGCCCTTGATGGCGCCGCCGAGCTCGGTGTCGGACGCGTCGCGCCCGAAGCCGCCCATGGCGGTCGAGGAGACGTCTCCGATGGTCTGCACGGCCTGCACGATGTACATGAGGATCATCATGAGGATGGCGTCGGGGTGGAACTCGAGCCCGAAGTGCAGCGGGATGGGCGCGGAGACGATGGCGGCCTCCGCCACGGGGCTGAAGTCGACGATGCCGCCCATGACGAGCGCGATGACGTAGCCGACGCCGATGCCGATGAGCATGCCCGAGACCTTGATGTAGCCCTTGCCGAGCAGGCTGCAGGCGAGCGTGGTTGCCAGCGTGACGAGCGCCAGGATCCAGAACTGACCGGACCCGAAGGTGCCGGCCGCTTGCGCCGCGGAGCCGCCGCCGAAGTAGTTGATGGCCGTGCTGTAAAGCGAGAGGCCGATGGCGAGCACGACGGTCCCGCAGACGATGGGCGGGAAGAAGCGCCGGATGCGCCCGATGAACATGCCGATGAAGATGGAGGCGAACGCCGCGACGAGCTGCGAGCCGAAGATGGCCGAGATGCCGTACTCCATACCGATGGTGGTGAGGATCGGCATGTAGGCGAAGGCCACGCCCATGACGCTCGGGAGCCCCATGCCGAACCCGAAGACGGGGTAGAGCTGC
>DVMF01000019.1 GCA_018715125.1 Candidatus Coprousia avicola
AGATGCAGCGCGTGGCCATAGCGCGGGCGCTCGTCAACGACCCGCCCATCCTTCTTGCCGACGAGCCGACCGGCAACCTCGACACGCGCACCGGCGCGCTCGTGCTCGACACCTTCCGCGCGCTGAGAAACGCCGGCAAGACCATCGTGCTCATCACGCACGACCCGGGCGTCGCCGCGGCGGCGGACCGCGCCGTCTCGATTCGCGACGGCCGGCTCTACCACGAGAACGCCGCGGTGCCCAACCCGCCCGCCGTGCTTTTGGGAGGTGCGCGATGAGTGCCCGCGACCTCATCCACGAGGCGCTCCACGCCCTCGAGGCCAACCGGGGCAGGAGCCTCCTCACCATCCTCGGCATCGTCATCGGCATCGCCGCCGTCATCGCCATGACCTCGCTCATAGGCGGCGTGCGCAACTCCCTCGTGGCGGGCCTCGGGCTCAATGCGGCGCGCGCCGTCTACATCTCCCCCTCGTACCAGATGACCCTAGACGACCTCACCGACCTGCGCCGCCTCATGCCCGAATACGAGGAGATCGTGGGCTCGGCGTACGGGTACGCGCAGACGACGGGCGCCGACGGCACGGTAGACGTGGGCATCACCGGTGCGGAGGAGCGGTTCCTCACGCTCACCGGGGCCGTATCGCTCGCCTCGGGGAGGCTCTTCACCGCCGAGGACGAGGCGACCGCGGCCCGCGTGATGATCATCGACCGCCTCGGCGCGCAGGCGCTCTTCGGCAGCTCCGATGCGAACGTGGTGGGCAAGTCGGTCAGCCTGGGCGGGCGCGACTATCAGATCGTCGGCATCGACGAGGGCATGCCGCAGACGGGCGGCGGAGGAAGCACCTACATCACCGTCTACATGCCGCTCTCCACCGTCCTCGCCGACTTTGGCGGCGGCTACGAGTACCTCTCGCAGGTCATCGGATTCGTGCGGGAGGGCGCCGACATCGACCAGGTGATGGGCCTCACGCAGGAGCGGGTGGGCAAGCTGCTCGATATACCGGAGGACCAGGTGGAGGACAACGTCTACGTCTACTCCATGAAGTCCGAGATCGATGCGATGAACGGCTTCATGAACGCGTTCTCGCTCATCATGGGGTCCGTGGCGGGCATCTCGCTCGTCGTGGGCGGAATCGGCATCATGAACATGATGCTCACCAACGTGACGGAGCGCATCCGCGAGATCGGCGTCCGGCGCGCGCTCGGTGCCACGCGGGGCGATATCACGCGGCAGTTCCTCATGGAGTCGGCGACGCTCTGCGTGACCGGCGGCATCATCGGCACGGTCATGGGCTACCTCGTCTCGTGGGGCCTCGCGCTCGCCGTGAGCGCGTTCGGCCTCATGGGCGCCCTCGGCGGCATGGGCGGAGACACCGCGCAGATCACGCCGACGGTCTCGGTGGA
Source organism: Candidatus Coprousia avicola (assembly GCA_018715125.1). Classification (GTDB taxonomy): domain Bacteria; phylum Actinomycetota; class Coriobacteriia; order Coriobacteriales; family Coriobacteriaceae; genus Coprousia; species Coprousia avicola. The sequence continues at coordinate 1,405 of DVMF01000019.1, forward strand.
GGCGGTGGCGATCGCCGTGGGGCTGAGCATCGCCATTGGCGTGGTGTTTGGATTCTATCCGGCGCGGCGCGCGGCCAGGCTCGATCCGGTGAGCTGCCTCAGGTACCAGTAGGCCAGTAGCGCCCGCGGCGCACCGCAACCCTCTCGGGCGTCCCCTTATGCCTGCGGGCGCTTCTTGCGGCGCGGTGCGGGCGTGACCGTGATGCCCTCCGCCGTGCGCCGCACGCGCGCCTTGGGCGCCGCCTTCTTCTTGGGGGCGGCCTTGTGCGGGGCGGCCGTGCGCACGCCCGGGGCGGTGGCGGGGGCTCCGGCCGCATCGGCGACGGCTACCGCGGCCGCAGCAGACGCCTTCACGTCGCGCGCCTCAGCCGCAACGGGCGCGGTAGCGGACGATCCGGCAGCACCCGCATCATGGTGCGCCTCATGGGAGGAGGCAGGCACGGACGCCACCCGCTCGTCCCGCGCCGCGCGCTTCTTTGCGGAGACCGGGGCGTAGCGGCCCGAGAAGCGCGCCCAGCGCTCGTGGATGGTCGCCCGGTGCGCGCTTTTGAGCCCGAGCATGGGGGCGGCGATGATGGTCGGCGCGATAAAGGTGATAAGGCGCCACAGGAGATAGCCCGCCGTCGCCGCAGAGCCATAGAAGTGGCCCAGGAAGAGCGCGAAGCCACCCTCGGCTCCACCGGTGCCGCCGGGAAGCGGCACGGCGGAGGACAGCAGCTGCACGAAGGCGGAGGCGGCCATGACGGAGAAGAAATCGACATCGTGATGGCCGAAGGAGAGCATGAGGAAGTACGGCACCAAGTAGAAGAACCCGAGCTGCACCATGGTGATGACCACGGTGAGGAGCATCGAGCTGCCGTGCGCCATGGAGATCTTGAACTTGTCCGAGAACGCGTGGACCTCCGTGTCGAGGAAGGTGCGCCAGCCGTCGATCTTGCTTGTCGCCAGCCCAAGGCGCGCGAGAACGAGGAGGACCCAGCGGCCCAGGCGCACGACGGTGTTGGGCATGAGGCAGATGGCCATGATGGCGAGCAGCAGCAACGCATGCCCGCCAAAGCTGAAGACGCAGAGCAGCGTGATGTCTCCGTACTTCTCGGCGAAGAACGGCATCTTGGCGATCAGCAGGATGGCGCCCCACGCCACGAGACCGAACTGATACACCAAAAAGCGCGTGAACTGCGTCGCGCCGGCTTCGCCCACGTTCATGCCGCACTTGGTGAGACGGTAAATCTGAGCGGGCGAGGAGCCGACCTGCATGGGGGTGAGGTTGCCGAAGAAGATGCCGCTCATCTCGACGGAGATGAGGTCGCGGATGCCGACGGGTGAGTTGGGGTCGAGCCATACGGCGATGGCGTAGGCGGCGACGCCGAAGAGCATGTAGAGGACCATGCACAGGCACGCGACGACGAGCCACGGGATCTGCACGTTGCGCATGGCGCCCATGAAGTCGGCGACCTGCCCCGTGACCACGAGGTAAACGATATAGACCACAAGCACGAGGCCGATAAAGATGGCGCCGCGGCGGGCACCCTTGTGGTCGTCACCACCCGCGGGGGCGGCATCGACCGAAGGCGCCGGAGCGGTATGTTTGGAGGAATCCGACATGGCGCTCCTCTACAGGACGGCCGGTCTACCGACTGGCACGTGACAGATAACATTCCTAGTCTACCGTACCCCCGGGAACACACCATACCAATTTGGCGCGCGGCGAAAACTCCAAAGCGATGCGACGATACTCACAGATGAGAGCGATGCGCGAAGGGCGCCGACGTAAGAAAGCAGCGTTGTCGCACCCGCCGCATGCGGACGCCCCGTCATAGAAGCGGGTGCGAGCGGCATCCACAACCCGATGAGGAAAAACTAAGGGCCCGATGGCGTGCCCGCACGTCATCGAGAGAAACCAAGCGGATTGTATAGCCGAAGAAAGGGAGGGAGAGAAGTGGCAGATTGCATACCTGGAGGGGATAAAACGGGCGGATTGTACCCCGGTATACAATCCGCCCGTTTTATCCCCCACGTTGAGCTGGTCCTTTTCCACCGATACAGCCAGATATACAATCTGCCTATACAATCTGCCCTGATTCTCCCCTCGGCGCGTGGACATACAATATGTCAGGGAGGCGATAGCCGCACTCGGCCTCTACGAGGACTCACCATAAACAAAAACCCGAACCGACCGTTGGGTCAGTCCGGGTATTTCAGTCCTGGTAGCCCGTACCAGATTCGAACTGGTGATCTCCGCCTTGAGAGGGCGGCGTCCTAAACCGCTAGACGAACGGGCCATGAACGAATGGCTGGGATGGAGGGAGTCGAACCCCCATTGACGGAACCAGAATCCGCTGTCCTGCCATTAGACGACATCCCAATGGTTCATTCGCGCGCTTGCGTTGCCGCTTGCGCAAGTAGGTATATTACGGCACCGGCGCCCGGGACGCAAGCCCCAATTTCTAAGATTTTTGGGACGGGAGTGTAGAGGCCGCCGCAGGCATAGGCTGAGGAGTTGAGGGTGCGCAAGAGATGCTATGCACATACCATACGTCCTAGGATCAAGTGATCGCACCGATAGCAAAGAACCGGCTTGCGCCGGTTCAGGAAATTCTTGGTAGCCCGTACCAGATTCGAACTGGTGATCTCCGCCTTGAGAGGGCGGCGTCCTAAACCGCTAGACGAACGGGCCAGATGTAGGCGCTGCTTCAGCGCGAGAAAGAATATACGGGAATCACGCCCCATGCGCAAGAGCTATTTTTGAGAATCCCTCAGTTGTGGGCAACTCATGAAGCGCGCCCGTATATGCGGCATCTGGACCTGCGCTATGCGAGCGAAACGGCACGGGTGGAAACGCGCGCGAGCAGGGCCGGCGAATGCGACACGACGATGAGCCCCATGCCACGTTCGTCCGCGAGCGCGAGCGTCTCCCTCCAGATCTGCGCCTGGGTGAGCGCATCCAGGCTGGCCGTCATCTCGTCGCAGATGAGATAGCGCGGCTCCGCCAAGAGCGCCCGCACGATGGCGAGGCGCATGAGCTCGCCCCCTGAGAGCTCGTGCGGCAGACGGTCGAGCCACGCCGGGCGCACCTCAAAGCGCTCGACGAGCTCCGAGGCCTCGATAAGCGCACGCGCCTCGCCGCGCGACAGGCGACGGCCGCCCGCAACGCCCTCGGCAAGCGATGCCGCGAGGGTGAGGCGCGGGTCGAAGGCCTGCTCCGGGTGCTGCCAGATGAGCTGTACGGGCCGAGGGGCGTTTGCTCGCCGGCAGAGGTCCGCCCGCGCCCGTCCGCCGGTCTCGACGCCATCGACCACGATGCGGCCCGCGGCGGGCGCAAGGTAACCCGCGATGACGCGGCAGAGCGTCGTCTTGCCGGTCCCCGAGGGCGCCGTGAGGGCCACGCGCTCCCCCGGCTCCACGGCGAGGCTCACCTCACGCAAGACGGGAGCGCGCCCCGGATACGCAAAGCTCACGTTCTCCACCACAAGGCTCATCGCGACCCCTCCCCGGTATGAATGTCGCCCGACGCGCGGAACCCATGGTCCGGCAGCGCGTGCCAGAGCGCGCGCGAGAACGGGTGCCGCAGGAGCTCGGGCGAGGCGAAGCTCGCGCACGCCGTCTCCTCCACGATGGTCCCCTCATGAAAGACCGCGATGCGGTCGGCCACGCGCAGGGCGAGCTCGATATCGTGGGTGATGAGCATGACGCCGCCGCCCGCATCGGCAAAGGCGCGCAGGTCGTCGAGGGCGCGTACGGCGAGGTCGAGGTCGAGGCCGGGCGTGGGCTCGTCGGCGATGATGAGACGCGGGTCCTCCATGAGCGCGCAGATGAGGAGCACCCGGCGCGCCATGCCGCCCGAGAGCTCGTGCGGGTAGAGGTCCGCCACATCGGGTGCGAGCCCGTAGGCGGCCATGAGCTCGCGCATGCGGGCGCGCCGCTCCTCGCGGCGGGCCCGACCCTGCGCGCCGCGCCCACAGGGCCCCACCATCTGCGCGCCGACGCGCATGAGGGGGTCGAGGTTCGCGACGCTCTGGGGGACGAGGGCGATGCCGCGGCCGCGCACCGCGGCAAGATGCGCCGCGTCCATGCGCGCACCGTCGAACCAGATGGTGCCGCTCACGAGCGCATTGGGCTCGTACTGGCCCATGAGCGCGTCGGCGAGCACGCTCTTGCCCGACCCGCTCGCCCCCACCACCGCGAGCACCTCGCCCGCATGGACGGAGACCGTGAGGTCGTGCACGACGGGCATGACGGCGCGCGGGGCGCGGAAGAACGGCGCCCGCGGGTCGTACATCTCGAACCCCACGCTCAGGCCCTCCACGGTGAGCAGATGGTGCCCGTGCGCATGGTGCGACGTCGCCGCGTGGGCGTGGTGATGATGGAACTCGGCGTCCCGATGCGTGGCCCCGTGTGCCCCCGCCCGGCTCTCTGCCGCTGTCATCGCTGCACCTCCTCGGGCGTCACGAGCGCGCGCACGGCCGACCCGATGCGGTCGAACAAGAGCACCGCCGCAAGAAGCGCGAGCCCCGGGAACACCGCGAGCCACCAGGAGCCTGCCGTGAGGTAGCCCATGGCCTCAGAGAGGATGACGCCGATGGCCGGCTGCTCGGGCGAGAGACCGAACCCCAGAAACGTGATGGACGCCTCGTGCAGTATGGCGTGCGGGAAGAGCAGCACGAGCCCCACGAGGTACTGGGGCAGCACGTGCGGAACGATGTGGGTGAGGGCGAGCCGGACGGGGCCCACGCCGAGCGCCTCGGAGCAGGCGAGGTACGGCTGTGCGCGCAGCTGGAGGATCTCGGCCCTGAGCACGCGCGCAAGGCTCGGCCAGTGCGTGAGGGCGATCCCCACCATGACGCCCGCCGCCCCGCGGCCGAGCGCATAGCTCACGAGCACCAAAAGCACGATGTGCGGGATGCCCATGATGAGGTCTATGAGCCACGAGACGACGGCGTCGGCGGCGGGTCCCCCGAGCGCCGCCACAGCGGCGAGCGCGAGCGCGATGACAGACGAGGCGCCGGCTGCCACCAAACCGACGGCGAGCGAGGTGGCGAGGCCCGCGAGCGTGCGGGCGAACATGTCGCGCCCCATCCAATCGGTCCCAAAGAGATGCGCGGCCGAGGGCGCCTGGTTGGCCTGCGCGAAGTCCGACGTGTTGGCGACGGGCGCGAGCAGGGCCCCCGCCACCCCCACGATGACGAGCGCCGCCGCGGCGACCGCGATCCACACGAGGAGCCCCCGCCTGCTGCCGCCCGCCCTAAGCGGCGCCGGCCGGTGGAAGACGGTACGCTCCTCCCCCGCCCCGGCGGTCCGCGCCGCCGCTCCGTTACGCACCGACATGGGCCGCCCCCTTGCGCATCCTGGGGTCGATGACCCCGTAGAGCACGTTCGCCACCAGATTGCCGGCAAACACGACGGCAGCCGTCGCAAGCGCGATGCCCACCAGAAGGGGCGCGTCGCCGCCGAGGCCCGCCGTGACGGCCGCCTGCCCGAGCCCCGGGTACGAAAACACCTGCTCCACCAGAACGGAGCCGCCGATGATCTCGCTCACCTGAGCGCACTCGAGGGTGAGCGCCGGCAGGGCGAGGTTGCGAAGCCCATGGCGGACCACGATGGACCAGGACCGCTCGCCGCGCGACCGGGCGAAGCGCACGTAGTCGCTCTCCATCACCTCGCAGGCCTTCTCACGCGTGTGGAGCGCCACGTTGGCGACCCCCGTGAGCGAGAGCACGAGGGCGGGCAGCGCGGCGTGGTGCAGACGCGTGGCGAGCGAGACCTCGGCGCCGGCGCCGATGGGGGCGGCAAACCCGACGGGGAACCAGCCGAGGTAGACCGCAAACACCATGAGGGCGAGCATGCCGAGCCAAAACGTGGGCGTGGCAGCCAGAAGGTAGCACCAGCCGCAGATGAGCGCGTCCGCCCGCGAGCCGCGGCAAACGCCCGCGACCACGCCGAGGGCGAACCCGAGCACGCCGGAGATGAGCCACGCGGCGGCGAGCAGCACGGCGGACGCGGCAAGGCGCTCCGCCACCACGGTGACGACAGGGGCGTTGTAGCGCAGGCTCATGCCAAAGTCACCGCGCAGGGCGTCGGCGAGCCACGCCCCGTATCGCTCAAGCAGGCCCGTACCCGCGCCCCAGCGCTCGGCGAGCGCCGCCCGCCGCTCCGGGCTCATCGTGAGATACGCCGTCTGCCCCACGTTTGCCTGGACGGGGTCGATGGGCGAGGCGGATACGAGCGCGAACGTCACAAAGCTCACCGCAGCGAGCAGCAGCGCGAAGCGCAGGGCCATCCGGACGCCAAAGGGAACGCGCCGCCACGCGCCGCGCACACGGGAGAGCCCGGCTCTCCCGACCCCCGCATCCACCGGGGCACCGGCCCGCTCCGTCTGCCGGGACATTACGACCAGCTCCAGCGGTCGACGTTGTTGACGAGCGACCAGCCGTGACCGTGGGGGTGCGGCTTCTGCTCGGCCACATCGAGCCCCGCCCGCTTGAAGTACAGATGGTCGACGTTGGCGATCCACGCCCACGTCGCGGCGCCCGCGGGCGCAAAGCCGTCCTCGCCGTCCCACGCGGCGAGCTGCCAATGGCCGTAGGAGTCCGCCACGTTAGGCTGGGCGAGGGCGTCGTCCAGATGCCCGTCGATCGCGGCGCTCTCGTAGCCCGCGTAGTTGCCCCAGCCGCTCGAGTAGTTGAGGGCGTAGACCTCGATGGGCGAGTTGGAGCCCCAGCCCCACATGATGGGCGCCTCATACTGATGCCGGTACAGCTCGTCCCAGCTGCCGCCGTGCGGGGTCACCTCGATGCCCACCTCAGCGAGCTGGTTGGCGAGCTCGTAGGTGAGCGCCTGGCGCACCGAGTCGTCAGAGGAGTACCAGATGTCGAGTGCCGCGCGCACGCCGCCCTTCTCGCGGACGCCGTCCTCCCCCGCCGCCCAGCCGGCCTCCTCGAGCAGCGCCCGCGCGCCCTCGGCGTCGTAGGCAACCTCCATGTCCGGGCTCGACCACGGCATGCCGTCGCTCACGCTATAGGCGGGCTTGCCGTAGCCCGCGAGCACGTGCTCGATCATGGCATCGCGGTCTATGGCGGCGTTGATGGCGCGGCGGACCGCGATGTCGCACGTCACGTCGTTACCCCGGGCGTAGGCGACCCCATCGACCTCCTTGGTGCCGCCAGCCGCCATAACGGGAAGCGAGATGCCCCGCGAGTCCACTGTGGCATAGCTCACGAGGTCGTAGCCGTCAAAGCTCTGGTGCGCGTGCGTGGCGAAGGTGTAGGCGATGTCGACCTCGCCCGCCTGCACCGCCGCGAGCGCGGCGTCCTCGTTCATAAAGACGACCACCACGCGCTCCATCTTCGGCCGCTCGCCGTAGTAGGAGGGGTTTGCCACAAAGATCGCCTGCTGGCCGCGGTCCCAGCGCTCCAGGAGGTACCGGCCGGACCCGATGGGCGCCTCGCCGTACCCCTCGCCGTACGCGTGCTCCGGCACGATGCCCAAGACCGCGAGCGTGTAGAGGAGCGCGTTGTACGGCTTGTTGAGATGGAGCTCGACGGTGTAGTCGCCGGTGGCCACGGCCTCGTCGACCATGGAGAGGTCCGCCTCGAACGTGGTGGAGGCGAGCGCGCCGTTGACCGTAAAGGCGACGTCGGCGGCGGTGAGAGCCTCGCCGTCGGAGAAGACGACGTCGTCGCGGATCGCGAACGTCCACACGAGCCCGTCGTCCGAGCAGGCGTAGTCCGTCGCGAGGTCGTTCACAAAGTTGAGATCCTGGTCCGTGGTGATGAGGGTGGACTGGATGAGCGGCTCGTGCACATGCTCGCCGCAGCCCCAAGATACGAGCGGGTCGAAGCCGGCGGCGGGCTCGCTCTCGGTGTTCATGGCGACGATGACCTGCGCGGCTGCACCCGCGTCCGCGGGGGCGCTTCCCCCCGCGCCCGAACCGGAGGAGCCGCCCTCCCCCGTGCATCCCGCGAGCGCCCCGCCGAGCGCCCAGAGCCCGCCGGCAGCCGCGGCTCCACGCACCAGCGCACGGCGCGACACCTCAGATCCGCCCCTGACACCGCGCGCCGCAGCGCCCCCGTCTCTTGTATTGGTCATAATCCGCTGCTCCTCGCATCGGAAGGGCGGAGGCATCGCATCCCTCCGCCCTTCGTCTCGTAAGTGTTACGTAAGTCCGTATTTGTAACATCGGCATCTTACCACAGTCCGCACAGCGACGGGTGGGCTGATATTGCCAACGGCACTCTCGAGTGATGCCAAACCTTTGTCAGACCACACAGGATACGCCAGGCGCAGGGTTGCCCGCCGCCCTAGAGCACACCGGGCGCTTTCCCGTGTGCGGGTGAGCCACTTTTAAGGCCCCTAAGGGGCTAATAAGTGGCAAATGCGCACACGGGAACTCCCGGCGCGCGGGGCGGGCGGAACGGCCCCGCGCATTCGTGCGCTGCGAGCCGCCCTCGGTGCCCTATGGCAACCACGGTGATCCAACAGAGGCTGAGCCAAATTGATAAGAAAAGGCTATTCCATCACGTAGGCGAGCAGGTCCTCGGCGCGGTTGGGCACCTCGCCCGCCATGGTCGCCTCGAGCGCGCGCCCCAGCAGCTCCCCGATGCGCGGCCCCGGCGCCACGCCCGCCGCCACGAGGTCGCGTCCCTTGAGGGCGAGCGTCGATGCGCTGTAGGCCTCGCCGTTCGCCACGAGCTCGCGCACCATCTCGCGCATGCGCTCGATCTCGGCGATGTAGGAGAAGCAACTCGACGCCTTGCCGAGCGCGTCCGCCCGCTTGAGGTCGAGAAGCTCCCCCATAAGCCGCGGGGCATCAGCGCCCCCGCCCGAAAGCAAGCGCAGCATCTCCAACAAATCGGTCCGCTCCGCGGTGAGCGGCCGGTCGTGATAGCGGATGAGCAGGCATGCCGCCCGTATGACCTCAGTCGGCCGCGCGAGGCGGCGCATCGCAGCGGCGGCCATCTTGGCGCCGCGCTCGGGATGCCCGTAAAAATGCCCCCGCCCCCGCGCATCCACGGTGAAGGAGGCGGGCTTGCCCACATCGTGCAGCAGCGCCGCCCACATGAGCTCGGGCGCCGCGCCCGCCGCCCCCGCCGCCGCGAGCACGTGCGCCGTGTGCTCGTACACGTCGTAGACGTGATAGGGGCTCCGCTGGTCAAAGCCGCGGCACAAGGCGAGCTCGGGCACCGCCGCGCACATCACCTCGGGATAGCGCATGAGGGCCTCCCCGCCCCGCCCCGTGGCGAGAATCCCGTCGAGCTCCGTACCCACCCGCTCGCGGGCGACTTGGTCGAGAAGCGGCGCGCAGGCAGCGAGCGCGCTAGCGGTCGCGGGGTCCATGGCGAAGGCGAGCCGGCAGGCAAAGCGCACCGCACGCAGCATGCGCAGCGCGTCCTCCTCAAACCGGCGGCGCGGCTCCCCCACCGCGCGGATGATCCTCCGGCGGATGTCGCCGCGCCCGTCGTAGAGATCGAGGAGCCCCCGCACGGGATGCCATGCCATGGCGTTGACGGTAAAGTCGCGCCGGGCGAGATCGTCCTCCACGCGCTCGGCGCGCTGGACGCTCTCGGGGTGACGGCCGTCCGTGTAGAACCCGTCCACGCGATAGGTGGTCACCTCGACGCGCTCGCCCGCGGCCACGGCCGTGATGCCGCCAAAGCGCGTGCCCGACTCGACGACGCCGATGCCCGCCGCCTCGAGCGCACGCGCGCTCTCCTGCCACGCGCCCGAGCAGCAGATGTCGATATCGTGGCTCGGAGCGCCCATCAGGGCGTCGCGCACCCAGCCGCCCACAAACCATGCCTCGAGCCCCGCCGCCTCGAGCGCGCGGAGCACGGCGCGAGCGGCGTCGGTCGGCCGCGCCGCAAGAAGCGCGTCTCCGGCAAGCGAGCTGTCGAGCGCATGGGCGCTATCGGGCGTGTGGGCCATGCCTTCCCCTTTCGTCGCCCTAGAGTATACCGCCAGAAACGCAAACGGGGCGCCCCGCCTCATGCGGGACGCCCCACCAGATCACAAGACCCGAGCTCTATGCGGCGATACTAGGCGCGCGGAAGCTTGCGGACGGCGATGTGCTTGCTGTACTCGTCCACATGGCCAAAGTCGCCGAGGCCCGCGCTCTCACAGACGTTCGCACCCGTGGCGAGGGCGAGCTTGAGCGCCTCCTCCACGTTGTCGCGGTCGTCGTACCACTTGTGCAGAAACGCTGCGAGCGTGCAGTCGCCGGCGCACACGGAGGACACGAGCTTGATGTTGAACTCGCGCTTGGCGTACCAGATGTCCTCGCCGTTGGAGAAGTACGCGCTGCCGCGGCTACCCATGGTGAGGAGCACGTTCTGCACGCCGGACTCGTGCGCGAGCTTGAGCGCGCGACGGGCGTCATCGTCGGTATCGATCTGAACGCCCCAGATGGCGCGCATCTCGTGATGGTTCGGCTTGATGAGGAGCGGCTTGGTGGAGGCGAGGGTCTTGAGCTTGTCGCTCGAGAGGTCGAGCACCACGTCGGCACCCTTGGCCTTAGCATGGGCGACCACCTTGTCGAGGAAGTCGGCCGAGGCGCGCGGCGGCACAGAGCCGGAGATCACGAGGACCTCCATCTCGGAGGCGCCGTCGATGATGCTGAAGAGCTCCTGCTCGTACTGCGGGGTGAGCGGCGCGCCCGGGTTCAGGATGCCGTACTCGTTCTCGCCGTCGTTGATGTAGGCGCAGATGCGGGTGATGCCGTCGATCCAGACCGGCTGGCAGAACACGCCCATGTTCATGGTCTCCTCGACGATGAACTTGCCGGTAAAGCCGCCAAAGAAGCCGAGGGCGCACGAGTCCTGGCCAAACTTCTTCAGGGCAAACGAGACGTCGAGACCCTTGCCGTTGGGGGTGTAGCTCGCACCGCCCGTGCGGACGTTCTCGTTAGGAATGAGGGGCGTCGACTGCACGGTCATGTCGACCGCGGGGTTCGCCGTGAGCGTATAGAACATATGCCCGTCCTTTCTTCGGGAAAACTGCATGACACCTGAGGGCGCCATGCAGCATACGACCGCACTTATTATACGCGCCCGCCGCGCAAGCGAAAGGCTTGTCGGCGGCGGGCTTACATTTCTTTAACCGAGGGGCGAAGTAGGGCCCGGCAGGCACCTTAGCGAGCGGCCTCCTCGAGCGCGGCCTTGACCTCGTCGGCCGTCTTGAGCTCCATGACCTTGGCCTCGAGGGCGTCGGCGTCGGCCTTCGTCCACTGGCTGATGGCCTTGCGGGTCTTGAGCACCGAAGGAGCGGAGACCGAGAACTCCTCCATGCCCCAGCTGATGAGAAGCGGGGTGAGGAGCGGGTCGGCCGCGGCCTCGCCGCACATGCCCACCATGATGCCGGCCTTGACGCCGTTGACGATGATGTTCTTGATGGCGCGCAGGACCGCCGGGTAGTACCAGCTGTAGAGGTAGGACACCTTGTCGTTGCCGCGGTCGGACGCCATGGTGTAACCGGTGAGGTCGTTGGTGCCGATGGAGAAGAACGCGGCCTCCTCGGCGAGGATGTCGGCGATGTTGGCGGCGGCGGCCGTCTCCATCATGATGCCGACCTCGATGTTCTCGTTGAACTTGTAGCCCTCTTCGGCGAGCTCCTTCTTGCAGACCTCGACGAGCTCCTTGACCTGGCGCAGCTCCTCGACGCAGGTGACGAGCGGAACCATGATCTTGATGTCACCGAAGGCGCTCGCGCGCAGCAGGGCGCGGAGCTGCACCTTGTACTCGTCGGCGTTGTCGAGGCAGTAGCGGACGGCGCGGTAGCCCATGAAGGGGTTGTCTTCCTTCTGGAGCTTGAGGTACGGGATCTCCTTGTCGCCGCCCACGTCGAGCGTGCGGATGATGACGGGCGCGCCCTTAAGGGTGACGGCCACCTTGCGGTACGCCTCGAACTGCTCCTCCTCGGAGGGGAGCTCCTTGGCATCCATGAACAGGAACTCGGAGCGGAAAAGACCGATCGCCTCGGCGTCGTGGTCGACGGCGCCCTTGGCGTCCTCGGGGTTGCCGATGTTGCAGGCGAGGACCTTCTTGTCGCCGTCGGCCGTGACCGTGGGCTTGCCGCGGAAGGCCTCGAGCGCGTGCTTCTCGGCGGCGAAGGCCTCGGCGCGCTGCTGGTAGTCAGAGAGCTGCTCGTCGGTCGGGTCGTTGATGACGTGGCCGTTGATGCCGTCGACGATGACGGTCATGCCGTTGTGGAGGGCACCGCAGGCATTGGGGACCGAGAGGACCGCGGGGATCTCGAGCGCGCGGGCGATGATGGCGGAGTGCGAGGTGCGACCGCCAACCTCGGTGACCACGCCGGCGACGTTCTCCTTGTCGATGGTCGCCGTCATAGACGGGGTGAGATCGTGCACGACGACGATGGAGCCGGCGGGCAGGACGGAGAGGTCGACTACCTCGCGGCCGAGAAGCTCGGCCAGAATACCCGTGCGGATGTCGGCGATGTCGGCGGCGCGCAGCCGGAACATCTCGTCGTCCATGCTCAGGAACATGTTCTCAAACATGGTCGAGGTCTCGACGAGCGCCTGCTCGGCGCAGGTGCCGGCGTCGATGGCGGCGTTGATGCCGTCCACCAGGCCGGGGTCCTGGGCGAGCATGATGTGGCCGCTCATGATCTCGGCCTCGTTCTCGCCCACGGTGACCTTCATGCGCTCGGCCTGCACCTCGGTCTTCTTGCAGAAGACGTCGAGCGCCTCCTTGTAGCGGGCCTTCTCCGCCGCAGCGTCCTCAACCGTGGTGGGCTCGAAGGAGAGATCGGGCTCGACCGCCAACACAACGGTACCGATACCGATGCCCTCGGATGCGTTAACTCCCTCGTACATAGCTGTTCCTCTCCTCGGCGGCAACGACCACCGCCGATAAAAAAACGCAGGCGTCCCGTTTTTCAAGACGCCTGCGCACCAAAATTGGACTCAGTTGTTCAAGGTTAACCCACGAACAAGCGCGAGTTACTCGCCGAGACCGCTCTTGATGAGCTCGACGGCGGCGGTGAGGGCATCGGCCTCGTCAGCGCCATCGCAGCGGATCTCAACCTCGGTGCCGCAGGGGATGCCAGCGGCCATGAGGGCCATGGGGCTCTTGCCGTTGACCTCCTTCTCCGGGGTGACGACGGTCACGTCGCAGGCGAACTTGCCCATGGTGGAGGCGAAGAGGCCGGCGGGACGCATGTGAAGACCCTGCGGGTTAACGAGCGTAACCTTCTCAGAAACCATGTTTGACTCCTTTTGACCATGCCAGCCGCGCGGCGCGCGACAGGACACGTTACAACGACGGGACTAGTTTACCCCATACCGATGGTTTTGTTGCGAGAAATGCTTTTGGCGCGCCCACGCTCCGGTGAGCGGTAGTATGCGCGGGCTCAGGCCGCGCTCGAGCGCCGCACAAGAAGCGCCCGCCACCGGGGGCGGGCGCCAGGCGTCGATGGTGCGCCCTGGGGGATTCGAACCCACGACCTTGAGATTAGAAGTCTCCCGCTCTATCCAACTGAGCTAAGGGCGCGCGTGGTTGATTATAGAGGAATCAAATGGTCTGACCCTCAGCAATCCTCACCGTCATCACTCTTCGCTCGAAAGCTGCGAATTTCTTTGACCAAAACGGGGATGTCGTCTTGAATGATCTGCCATGCGATAACGCGGTTCACCGAGAAAGTCACATAACCTCAGGGCAACGCACGAGAAGCCCTTACACCTTACTACCCAGGTTGAGGTACTGCAGCCATTCGAGGTCGTCGACAGCGGGCACCCGGTCCTCCGCCGCAAGATTGCGCCAGAGCCCGTCCACGCCCCGGTATCCCACCGAATTGATGGCAGGGACCTCCGAGCGCACCGCGAGCGTCGCCTTCTGGTAGTCGGTCAGCGGGGCGCCGATGATCTCCATCAGCTTGGCGCCGAGCGCGTTGGTGCTCAGGTCGTCGCGCAGAGAAATCTGATCGTTTCCAGCGATATCGTAGTTGGCCCAGATGGCGTACGTCGTCGTATAGATGCGCTCGGCATGGGTCAACTCGTCCTCACCGGCATACATCGCATCGTTAAAGGCAGAGCTGATGCCCGGCTGATGGTCGCCGAAGAACAGCACCACCACGGGCCGGTCGAGCGCGCGCAGCTCCTCGATAAACGCGGCGAGCGCTTGGTCGGACCGCTCTACACACGCTAGATACTCGTTCATCTGCGCGTCGAGCGAGGCGTCCACCGCCGGGAAGTCGTAGAGCGGGAGGTTCGGCGAGATATCGCCGACCGTATAGCCACCGTGATTCTGCATCGTCAGGTCGAAGATGAACTGCGGCGCATCGTCCTCGCGCAGCAGCTCGAGCACCTTGTCGTACGTTGCCGCATCGCTCACGCCGGCATGGAACCATTCCGCACCGTCGAAATCGTCGATGTCGAGGAACTCGTCGAAGCCCAGCGCTACATAGGCTCTGTCGCGGTTCCAATTGCTGGCCCAACTAGGATGAACCGCAGTTGTCTTGTAACCAAGCTCCGCAAACTGACGGGGAAGGCTCTGAACACGAGACAGGTTGAAAACGCTGTAAGGGTACAAGGCAACACCTAAATGCGACATGCTGTTACCGGTAAGGAACTCGAACTCGGAGTTTGCCGTTCCGCCACCGTGAACAGAAACCGCAAGATTACCCGTAAGGGCGGCGTCACCAAGGGATTTGAGGTAGGTGGGCCCCTGATAGCCAACGCCCAAACCATCCATAGACGACAGGTCTGAGAACGATTCGTTCATGATGGCGATAACGGTGGGGCGGATTTCTTCAAACTGCGCAGTAGCCATCACCGCCACTTCTCCCTGAGCGCTGTCGTACGCCGCAGCGTAATCGTTCTCTAGCTGCTCTGCCCCGTCCTGCGTGTACCCGTCAGGAGCCGAAAGACGCATTTGCTGAACGAGGGTGAGGAATGAGGGCATGAAGCCCTGGGTCTTGTAGGAGACGAGCGGCTGCCAGATGGCATTGTCGGTACCGAAGGTGTCCCCAAGGTCAACGGTATTGAGAAATCCAAGCGCAGCCCCTCCGACCGCGAGAGCGCAGGCCGTGTTGACAGCAACTACACTCGCGACCTTCGCACGACGACGGCTCACCGCAGGGACCAAGAACTCCAACAGAAACAAGACGACCGCACAGGCGACCAGCAGCCACAGCACCTCTTTGGTGAACACGAGGTCGTAACCGCTACTTACAGCCGCTGCCGTGCCGAGCGCGTAGACGTCACTCGGGAGAATCGGGGAAGCTTTATACTGCACCACGAAATACTGCACGATGCCAATGACGGTGAAGAACGCAACGCCCAGCGAGACGCCAACGCAGGTACCCTGGCCCAGAAAGTAGAGGAAGAGGTAAGCAATCAGAAGGGCAACGATACCCATCAGTGCAAAACCAAATTGAACGGCAAAGAAAGCGTCGTTCCAAAGAATATCAAGCGCTACATAGGAGTAAACAGCGGCAAGTATCAGCAGCAAGATGTTGCGGGGCACGGCAAACCGCTGCTCGGGATACATCGTCGAAGCATTCCTGCCCGCCGAATGCTTTCCTACGGCAGACACGGCGCCCAGCAGATGACCGCGAAACACCGACAAAGACCCCAGCAAGGTGAAGACGAGCGTTACACCGGAAAGAAACACGGGCCCGCATTGGACCTTGCCGAGGGCGAACCACACACATACGAATAGCAGCAGACAAGCAAACGGGATAGCGCGGCAGAGAGAGATAATCTTATCTCGCAAAGAGAGCTCGGCTTTCATGCGAACAAAAATGACGGAGCTTATCACCATAATGAGAAATCCCAATATGGGGATTACGGTATACCATCTCTGAAAACCCAAGCCTACTCCCCATCACATTTGTTAAGCCTTTGTAAAGGGTATCATGACTCGCTGGAGACTTTTCGACGGATTAACCCCCTCCCCGCAGTTTCAACATCATGCGACCGCTCGTCTAGCCCTCCGTTGATGCTGAACATATCTTGAAATGCGTTACCGCTCGCACAGAAGTTTTGCATGAGGACCGAGCGCCATTTCACACCAAGTGCATGATCCCCTCCTATGCTTAAGAACTACTTATAATGTTCATTGCCAAGTCATCCGCCAAACCCCCAACGAAAGGGACTGTCGCGCATGCCCGAGAAACATGGAAGAATCGCCTACTTTGATAACCTCAAAGGCCTGTTGATCGCCCTTGTGGTCGTAGGGCACGTCATCTCCCCTGTGATCGCCACTAACCGCACCGCAAACGTGCTACACCATGCGATATACCTATTTCACATGCCCCTCTTCGTCTTTACTACAGGCCTCTTCTCCTCATCGGTCTTTTCTGGCGGCATACTCAAGGTTGAGCGGATACTCTCCTACATTCTTCTTGCGCTAGGACTCCAGCTCTTTGCGGTCGTCCCCTTCCGCTCCCTTGAGGAGCTCCTGA
The DNA here is from genome assembly GCA_018715125.1 of Candidatus Coprousia avicola. Lineage (GTDB taxonomy): Bacteria > Actinomycetota > Coriobacteriia > Coriobacteriales > Coriobacteriaceae > Coprousia > Coprousia avicola. The sequence goes on from DVMF01000019.1 coordinate 17,821, forward strand.
GCAACTGTTCGTTTTCAACTCAGCTGTTTGGTTCCTCTTCTCGAGTGCGACATGGTTCTTGCTTACCCGCTTATTGACCGCATGAAGCCTGTACCGGCGCTCGCCCTATCAGTTTTTTGTCTCGCTTATTGCAGGCGGACTACCTCAGCTGGGAGATTTTCTCTCCCTGTCCCGAACGCTCGTATTCCTCCCTTGGTTTGTCGGAGGACGTCTGGTGCATCCTGAGCAGGTACTTCAGTTTGCTCGCGATAGAAAGGCGTGCCTCCCTCTAGCGGCAGGAGGCGTTGTTGCACTTGCTGTCTATATCTTTGCGCATCTCACGATTGAGCCCCATTTCTATCTTATGTATGGAGCGATGCCCTACCAGGGGCCACTCCTTGCCGGCGTTCTTGGGAGGATCGTATTCGACATCACTGCCGTGATGATCTCGTGCGTCGCCCTGGTGCTAGTCAGTGACAAGCGCAATCCACTACTCGGCTATCTGGGCGAGCACACGCTCGGGATATTCGTTCTCCACCGCTTTGCACGCATGGCGCTGCGTGTGACGGGGTTTTATGGCATACCCCTTGTGGCAACAACCCCATATGGCCTCTCACTCTTATTGCTGGCATCAATTGCGATTACCGGAGTATCGGCTTTGCCTCTATGGACAAGGCCCGTTCAAGCTATCGCCCGTTTACCATGGAGCACCGTACTCAAGCAAAGGTAAGTATCGTCTTTTGATAGTTAGTCGGAAGACTGATACGCTAAATTCCTTGTACACTTTTGAACAATCGCTAGGCGCCTATCCTGACTGCCGTCCGACCAACGACGACATCATTACGAAAGGCACCATAATGGGGCATCAAGATACTCACTCAATCCGATCGAGTGATTGACATCTCCAAATTCAAACAACGGTTATCTTGGGCTTTCATCCTGCCTATTGGTTGGTTCTGGCCTTTTAATGCTGCGCTAGTCAAGGCGACACCTTTCCATATAATCATAATGCTAGGAAGAACTGCGACTTTTTATCCGCTTGAAGGGGGCGCGTGGAGCCTATATGTCTATGAAAAAGAGGGTGTATCGCCTTATCAATAGCTTCTCTTGGGGAAGCGCTGCGCTGAGGCTCAGGAGGGCAGCGAGGGAGGACCGCGGTAGAAAGCTTGTCGCTTCCGCCGGTCATCACTTTATCGATAGAAGCAAGGGGTGTGAAAAGCTCTGTATTGTCCTCGCTGGTTACAAGCAGCCTCTCTGGGACGATGTATTCAACCGCCTCGCCGCCTATCTGCCCAACGATGTAGACGTGTGCATTATGACTAGCGGTCTAGAGAACGAAGAATTAAAAAGCATCGCTGACCGAAATGGATGGTCGTATCTCTCTACCGACGTAAACCACCTGTCACTTGTCCAAAATCTTGCTATCGACCATCATCCAAATGCAAAGTGGATTTATAAGATCGATGAGGACATGTTTATCACCAAGGGCTTTTTCGAGAAGCTGTTGGATACATATCTCCAGCTTGAAAATAACAGCCTTTATGTACCGGCGTTTGTATCGCCTTTGGTGAACGTGAGTTGTTACGGCCATTTGCGTCTACTCCAGAAGACCGGTCTTCTGGAGGCTTTTCGTGAGACGGGAATGACCGATGTTAAGTATAGTGATGGTCTCCATCACAACCGCCAGGTCATCGAGAATCCCATGGTTGCTGAGTTCATGTGGGGTGGCTCAAATGAACAGCTTCGAGATATCGATAAGCTGACTTTTGAGTTCTCAGAAGGACATGATCTTGAGTACTCAATTTGTCCAGTAAGATTCAGCATCGGCGCTATTTTGTTCAGTCGTGATTCTTGGCTAGAGTTCGGCAAGTTTCCCATTACGTTCGTGGGTAGCGAGTATGGTCTGGGAGATGATGAGGAGCATATTTGTCACTATGCATGCTTTACCGGTCGGGTAATGGCCGTAAATGAAAATGTTGTTGTGGGTCATCTCGGATACGGCGGAGCTCAGACCAAGCACATGATGGAGTACTACTCCAATCATCGTGCTCAGTTCTCTCTGAAAGATAACTACTAATGGATACCAAGATGCAGGCTAGCAACGACATTAAAATCTTAATATCTTGTCATAAAGACATAGACTATCCGGATAGTGACATCTATCTTCCTGTGCACGTCGGTGCACAAAATGCAGTTCAGCCCTTACCAGGCATGCAGCCGGATAACGATGGAGAGAACATCTCTGATAGGAATTTCACATTTTGCGAACTCACCGCACAGTATTGGGCATGGAAAAACCTTAAAGCGGATTATATTGGCTTATGTCACTACAGACGCTTCTTCTGCTTCAGCGAAACGAAGGAGAAGCCAAATGATCATGCCCAGATTGTCGAGCCGGTTCTTTCCCCGTATTCCATTTGTAAATATCGTTTGAACGATGAAGCCCTTATCCGCGAGGCGGTTAGCAAGTCCGATTTGATCCGGGCACCCTATTGGGACGTTTCAGAATCGGTGACACCTGCCGGTAAAAAACGCACCATACGCGAACATATGATTGGCTATGGCCTCTTTACCGACAAGGATGTAGACAAGCTTATCGAAATCGTTTCTAGGCTCGCACCCGAATACAGAGACGCCCTTATTCAATATCTTAATGGGAGCAAGTATCTCGGATACAACTGCTTCATCATGAAGCGTGACCTCTTTGACCGTCTATGTAGCTTTGAGTTTCCGGTTCTCTTGGAGTTTGACCGCGAGTTCTCGTATGAGAACATGACCACCACGCGAAAGCGAATTTGCGGTTATTTCGGCGAGATACTTTATAGCGTGTTTATCAATCAAATCATTCGTGAGGGGTCGTACTCTATTGCGGAGTATCCCTTGGTGTTTTTTGATAACACAAGCCCACTGTTCCATATAGAGCAATTATCCCGCAATGATGCATCAAATGACATTGATATAGTTTGGCGTTATGGTGATGCTTCCGCAGCGCGTTTCTCTATTGTGGTAAATAGCCTGTTGGACAATATAAGTCCTAGTAATAACTATCGCTTGACTATCATTCATGATTCTCAATTCAAAATGACTGAACTTCGACGGTTTATCACCGAAGTTCCTTCCAATCTGGAATTAAGAGATGCCACGTTCCCCGTCATTGCAGCTGATGAATCTGAGAGTGGCCTTACTATCGATGAGTTTGAACTGCTGCTTCCCTTTGCCATTCTTCAAAGGCTCATTGCCGGTCGTCACGGTAGAGTAATCTGGATAGATGGATGCGCCTTATTTGAACATGACCCCCAAGACCTCTTTTCCTATACCACCGATTCTGGGGTTGCCGTCATGGATGGAATCCACTTAGAAAAAGAGCTTAACAAACCGGCATCATGGAAATTATTGAATTCTTATTTGAATCAAAATGGTAGCTGGGCGATGTATGACCCCTCTTTCATGCTCATTGATGCCAGAACGGCCGGATGCATCGCTAGCAACTATGATTACCTTTCTTCCTATCGCAAAGCCTGCGATCAATATGGCTTTGATCTTGCAAAAACCTTAAAGGGTGCGAAATCAAACTTTGCAAAACAAAAGGCGCGACCTGGATCGGCAAGAGATCAGTTCTATCTGCCACTAGAGTGCATGGTGGTTTTGAGCACGATGTTGAGAGCTTTGCAGCCAACGACGATCGCGATGAATCAAGTGTTCCCTGTTTTGAGCTCCGGCGATGTCTCTACTTGGGCCAATGAGAAGCATGCGAAGGAATGGTCCAACATTGATGATTCTCAGGTTTATTTTTACAAACCTGAGAGTGGCCCATTTCTCGATAATGCTAATGTTTTTTGTTCAAAGTACTGGCGTAGGGCTCGACAATCGGACGCATATGAAACCCTGCTAACGTTTATCACTGCATATCGTCCGACTTCGCTTAAAGATAAAGTCTTGCCCCCATATAGTAAGAGGAGGAGACTGCTTGGTAGGATACGACGTGTTCTTCGGAGGGTATTGCCCATTGGATAACCCTATTATGCTTGTATATCGAATGAACACTCAGATCTTCAACCTAAAGTACAGATGAGTACTGTGGCAAATTAGTACCGAATGACCGGAAGGCCGGTACAGCCCCTAAGAATGGGCGGTACCGGCCTTCCGGTCATTCGGTACCGACGACAGCACAAGGCGTCTGGCGAGCAATCGAGGTCGAAGTCTAACGGGGGGTAACGAGCCGCGTGTATACGTCGAACGCGATACCGATGCTCAGAATCGAGGCTGGGGACTCCAATGGCTTGTAGCGGACTATCCTACAACTCAAACCCAATCCACTACACCGCCGCCGCAGCTGTTGAAACATAGAAATAATCAGTCATCCTCTATATATCTTCGAGCATTCGACACCTACCAAAACCGATCCAGTAATTACAGGCGTTTCTGCATACACGCCATCCAAATTTCCCACACAACTTATGGAGACCAATCTTCGGGAATCTTATTAGTTCGATGGATACGCTAGTGTCATTCTATACATCAACATTTTTGACTATAGAATCCTCGAGAATTTCATATGCAAGACAATAGTTATAAGACCTTGTAGAGACGCATGTCGTCCTCAGCAAGAACTGTTTCGAATCCAGGAGTTGAGTCATCAATATCATACAAACCATCCCAACTGGAAGAATTGTAATGATTGTAGAAATATCTTTCACCATCTGGATCGTCCCCATCGTCACCAATATCCAGCAATAAGACATATTGAACGCCAGATTCTTCAACAGACTGCTGAACATGGTTATCGACAGAATAATTTACAAAGTCCGTCCTCAGTGTTGCGCTAATTTCACCATCTGAATTACTTGCCTCATAACCAGTTCGTCGATAATAGACGTTTAAGTCAAATATCGGATAGGCAAAAGTGCTACCGTCATCAGGGCAGTTATATATGAGAGCATCATCCGGAATTACATCTCTCACTTGCTTAAGAAATTCAAGCTCACTGTTGCTAAGAACTTGATCGAATTTATACTTTAAATTGTTGGCAGCAGTTAATTGATCTTCGACATCGCCAAAAGCGGTAGTAATATCAGCAAATCCATAAAGTGTAAACGACGGATAGTAATTCACTCCAATAAAAGCAACCAATAAGACTCCAGTGCAAAATATATTTATATTCCGATTGATGTTTTGCACGCACACCTTAAGCAGGCGATCACTTATCAAGAGTAGTTTTGAAAAGCCTAATGCCGCAAGTGGAATCCCAAGTATCGCTGCGTTCGCTGCAAGTCTAACGGAATCTGTGTACCAAAACCCAGAGAGATAAGATTTCAGAACACCGTCACTCGTAGTAGCATTCAAACAAATAATGCAGGTAATAATATAAGCGGCAGTAAGCCAAAGATGCTTTTTACGAATTATCGTATATAACACTCCTAATAATAAACAAATTGATAGAGGTATTTGAGATACAACATTCCGATAGGATAGAGTCAGAGTGTTAATAATACCTTGGCTTAATGAGGACGTCGCAGGCCACGGATAATTCACTATTTCTTGCATAAAAGATGCGTCATGAAGCGTCACCCAGAGAGTTGCTACGACGAACGTAAAGAGTAGACAAGGTAACGTTTTAACTAGCGCCGCTTTATTGGTAAAAAGAGC
>DVMF01000020.1 GCA_018715125.1 Candidatus Coprousia avicola
ATCCCCGCAGCCTCCTCGATGAGGGTGCGGCGCTCCTCGGGCCGGCTCTGCAGGATGGCGTCGAGCTTGCCCTGGCTGATGATGGAGTGCGTGTCCTTGCCGAGGCCGGAGTCATGCAGGATGTCCTGGATGTCCATGAGGCGGCAGGGGCTCTGGTTGATGAGGTACTCGCTCTCGCCCGAGCGGTACATGCGCCGGGTGATCGCCACCTCGTCGAAGTCGACGGGCAGCACGTGGTCGGCGTTGTCGAGCACGAGCGTGACCTCGGCGACGCCCACCGGCTGGCGCGCCGAGGAGCCGGAGAAGATGACGTCCTCCATGGCCTGGCCGCGGAGCTGCTTGGCGCTCTGCTCGCCGAGGACCCAGAGGATGGCATCCGAGATATTCGATTTGCCCGAGCCGTTGGGCCCCACGATAACGGTGAGGCCGGGCTCGAAGGTCATATGGGCGCGGTCGGCAAACGACTTGAACCCCTTGAGGGTGAGGGACTTCAGGTACACCGGGAACCCCTAACCCGCAGCGGGGCGCGGAATCGCCCCGTCCTTGGTGTACCCCAACCGCTCGAGGGCATCGCGCGCCGCCTCGGCCTCTGCCTCCTTCTTGGAGGAGCCGACGCCACGCCCTTGGCGCGCCCCGTCGATGAGGACGACGGCCGTAAACGTCGGCGCATGCGCCGGCCCCTCGGTTCCCACCAGCTTGTAGGCGGGCGAGGGAAGGCCGTCGCTCTGGACGCATTCCTGTAAAAACGACTTGGGGTTCTCGGGCCTCTCGGCGCGGTCTGCCGCCAGATGCGGCTGCAGCGTGCGGAGGATGAACGCCTCGGCAACATCCCAGCCGCCATCGAGGAACAGCGCCCCGACGAGCGACTCGTACACGTTCTCGAGCGCGGAGTGAAGGCCGCGCGCGCCCGTACCGGACTCGGAGGCGCCGAAGAAGATGCACGGCGCGATACCGAGCTCCTCCCCCACCTCGGACAGCGTGGAGCCGGCGACAAGCGACACCTTGAGCCGCGTGAGCCGCCCCTCGTCGAGATGGGGATATGCCTCGAAGAGGGCGCGGGCCACGATGGCGCCCAAGATGGAGTCGCCGAGGAACTCGAGCCGCTCGTACGAGGAGCCGACCGGCTCCCCCTCGACGGCCGAGGGATGGGTAAGGGCGCGGCGCAGCAGCGTCTTATCGGTGAACTCGTAGCCGCAGATGCGCTCGGCGCGGGCGAGCTTTTCAGAAATCGGCAAGTCCTTATGCCTCCTGAGCTGCCTCGATGGCATCGAGGGCGTCGCCCACCGAGCTGATGGCGAGCAGGCGGTCCTCGGGGATCTCGATGTCGAACTCATCCTCGAAGGCCGTCACGAGCTGCAGGCGATCGAGCGAATCGGCATCAAGGTCATCGAACGTGGTGGCCTCGGTGATGTCGTCTTGATTGATACCGAGGACATCGGCTGCGACCTCGGCGACCTTCTCGAGCATCTCAGTGCGCTCCATGGTTGCTCTCCTTCCCGGATGCCGGCAAGCGGCCCGTTAGATACTGTGTCCGATTCTACCCTGATGCGTCCCCGCGCTCAACGACGGACGCGGTCTAAACCGCCGGACGCGGGCGACGCCTGTGGACGTCCCGCACGCGGGCCCCGCCGTGCGCGGCGTCCTTACGCGACGATACCGTCGACCGAGGATGCCACGGCATCGACCAGACCGGCGCGTACCGCACGCGCGGTGGCGAGCGTGCCGTTCTTGACGGCCTCGACCGATGTCGCCCCGTGCCCGATGAGGACGACGCCCTTGAGACCGAGAAGGATCGCCCCGCCACGCGCGTCGCCGGAGAGCTTCTCCTTGATCTCCATCAGGGCGTCTTTGACGAGCAGCGCCGCGATCTTGCCCTTGAGCGAACCCAGAAGCGCGCCCTTGAGCTCTCCCAGCAGGTATTTGGCGGCACCCTCCGTCGCCTTGAGGGCGATGTTGCCGGAGAAGCCGTCGGACACGATGACGTCCAGACGGCCCGACAGCAGGTCGGTGCCCTCGGCGTTGCCCGCAAAACCCGGCACCCGTTCGGCCATGAGCGGGTAGCAGAGCTGCGTGAAGCGAGAGCCCTTGTGCTCCTCGGTGCCGTTGGAGAGAAGGCCCACGCGCGGACGCGCGATATTGCAGACCACGCGGGCGTAGGCGGAGGCCATCTGGGCGAAGCGCACGATGTCATCGGGCTCCACGTCGGGGTTCGCGCCCATATCGGCAAAGACGGTGAGCGTGCCCTTACTGTTCGGCACCGCCGTGGTGATGCAGGGCCGCACCGGTCGGCGCTCCCCGTCCTCCTCGAAGCGGAACGGCGTCACGTACGCCGTGGCGGCCGCCGTGACGGCTCCGGTGGAACCCGCCGAGAAGAAGCCCTGGGCGTTCCCCTTCTTGATGGCGCGGCACGCGAGGACGATGCTCGACTTGCGCTTCGTCATGACCGCCTTGATGGGGTCGTCCTCCATCGTGATGACCTCGGGCGCGACGAGCGCCTCGGCGCGGTCGTGCTCGCGGCAGAACGGCTCCACGATATCGGCGGGACCGGTGACGAGCACCTCGAGCGCCTCGTCGGCCGCGAGCGCCGCGGCGATGCCCTGAAGGACGACGGACGGCTCCTCGTCGCCGCCCATAGCGTCCACGCAAACCCGTACGGTTTCCATAGCTCCCCCTCTTGATAGCAGAATGGCCGACTCACCGAGCCGGCCATGATCGATCAAACACACTCACGCATCGAGCCTTACCCGGAAGGGTTACTCCGTGACGATGACCTCGCGGTCCTTATAGTAGCCGCAGTTGGGGCACACGTGGTGCGGCAGCTTGACGGCATGGCAACGCGGGCAGACCGAGCGCGAGGGAGCGCTGATCTTCATATTGGCAGAGCGACGGGAGTGAGTGGCACCGCGGCCCTTTTTTTGCTTAGGTACTGGCATGATGACCTTCCTTACATGGTTATGCTAACAGGCACGAATACGCGCAAGTAGCGATATTAGCACAGATGAGCTGCCCTGATAAGGGGCTTTTTCTCACCACACGAGCTGCAAAACTGCCGCAGCGGGACCGCAGGCGCCCTACTCGTCGAAGGTGAGGTTCTTGAGCGCGGCAAAGGGGTTGTCGTCGCTCATGACGCGCTCCTCCTCGGCGCGCGCGGCGCAATCGCAGGTCTCGCGGTTGAGGTTGGTGCCGCAATGGGGGCAGAGCCCCTTGCAGTCGGGCTGGCAGAGCACGACGAAGGGCGTGTCCATCACCACGGCGTCCGACAGGGGCTCGGCAAGGTCGACGACGCGGTCCTCCGGCAGGACCTCGAAGTCGTCGTCTTCGCCCGGCTCCTCCGGCTCGCGGAAGAGGTAATATTCCTGGATCTCGCTCGCGATGGAGAAATGCGCCGGGTCGAGGCAGCGGTCGCACGTACCGGTCACCTCGGCGCGGACCATCCCTGAGAGCAGGACGCCATCGCCCGTATGGGTGAAGACGACGTCGTAGGAAAGACCGTCATCGAGCGCGAACTCTTTCTCGCCCACCTCGTAGGCGGAGACGGGGACCGTCCCTGCAACCTGCCAGCTATCGCCGGGGTTCTCTAGATGGTCGGCGAGCTCGATGCGCACCGGATCCGTGAACGCCATGATCAGTACCCGTTCGTGAGGCCGGGGGCGCTCGCGCTCTCGGTCAGCTGCTGGCGGCAGCGCGCGACGGTGCCGGTGAGGCTCTTGAGGTTCTCCTCGAGGTGCGTGAACACCTGCTCCGCGTAATCCTCCGCCGCATAGCGCGTATCGCGCTCGTACTGGTCGGCGCGGGCGCGGATGTCCTCGGCCTGCTGCTGGGCCAGGCGCACAATCTCCTGCTCGCCGGCGATGGTGAGCGCCTGCTGCTGCGCGTCGGCCACGATGGAGTCAGCCTGAGCGGTCGCCGAGGAGAGCAGCTCGTCGCGCTCGCGCAGGATGCGCCGGGACTTCTGCCACTCCTCCGGATAGCTCATGCGAATCTCGTCCAAGATGTTGAAGAACACCTCGGTCTCGATAACCTTGAACTGCGCGTTCTTACCAAACGGGGGCTTAGCGTCCTCGATGATGCCCTCGAGCTCGTCGACAAGGCTCTCGATGCGCTCGCCAGGAAGGGGTTCGCCCGGCATCCCGTCTCCTTTCATTGGGTACGTATCAAGCTCTGATACTACCACATATGGTCGAGGTGGCTATTTAAAGCGCTCTTTGAGCGCCTGAGCGACACAAGCCGGCACGAAGAGTTCCACGTCGCCGCCGCACGAGGCGATCTGGCGCACCGCCGAGGAGGAGAGGTAGCCGAACTCGGGGCTGCTCATGACGAAGATGCTCTCGAGCGACGCATCGAGCCGATAGTTGAGGTCGGCCTGCTGGAGCTCATATTCGAAGTCCGTCATGGCCCTAAGCCCCTTGACCACCGCGCCGGCGCCCACCTCGCGCGCGAAGTCGACGAGGAGCCCCGTGAAGGGCAGGACCTCCACCCCGTCGAGCCCCTCGAGCGCCTCGCGCGCGAGGGCGACGCGCTCATCGAGCGAAAAGGTGGTGCCGACGCCGTTCTTGCCGAGCGACGCCGCGACCGCAACCGTCACCCGGGGGCAGAGCCGCCGCGCACGGCGCACGACATCGAGGTGCCCGTACGTAATGGGATCGAACGTGCCCGGCACGAGCACATGCGTGATGCTGGAATCCATACCCTCACTCCTCACCGGCGACCGGCGCCGTCCCCTGACCGTTGCCCTCGCCCTCGAATCTCAGCAGGTCCACCCCGCAGATGCCGTAGCGCTTCTCGCGCAGGACCTCGAAGCCCTCCGGTCGGGCGCCGCAATCGCGCGCCGCGTGCTCGTGCACGGCGAGCGCCCCGGGCGAGAGGGCGCCCCGCTCCCGCAGATGCCCCAGGAGCTCCTCGACGGGGGCGGCGCCCATCGCGTAGGGCGGGTCGAGGAGCACCAGATCGAACGGGCCGCCGAGAACGCGGCCGCGCGAAGCCTGGGCGAGCACGTCACCGCACACGACGCGCGCCTCCGTCGAGCCGGCGCCCATCTGCGCGAGGTTCTTGCGGATGAGCTGAGCGGCGCCCCGGTCGGCGTCGTAGATGAGGGCGAAGGCGGCGCCGCGCGAGAGCATCTCGATCGCCAGCGCGCCCGAGCCGCCGAAGGCATCGAGCACGCGCGCGCCGGCGATGCCCTCGGGCATGGCCGCATCGATCATGGAGGCCATCGCCTCGCGCACGCGATCGGTGGTGGGACGCGTCACGTCCGACCCCGCGGGCTCGAGGAGCCTCCTGCCCCGCCATCTGCCACCAACGACCCTCATCCGCCGCTCACCTCTCTCAACACGTCTCCGTAACGCGCCACGACCTCTGCGCGCAGCGCCGCGTCCTTTGGATCTTCGAGCGCCGGCGAACGCGCGAGCAGGTCCTCGGCGTCACCGTGCGCCGCCTCGATGAGCTCGACGTCGGCCTCGAGGTCCACAAACCGGAGCGTGACCCCGCCGCTCTGCCTGAAGCCGAGGATCTCGCCCTCGTGGCGAAGCCGGAGGTCGAGCTCAGCCAGCGCAAAGCCGTCCTCGGTCCTCTCGAGGGCGCGCAGGCGCTCCTCGGCACGCGAGCGGGAGCCCGCGGCCCCCTGCATGATAACAAAGCACCGGCCCGGGAGCTTCCCGCGTCCCACGCGGCCGCGCAGCTGATGGAGGGTGGCGAGACCGAAGCGCTCGCCGTTCTCGATCACCATGACGGTGGCCTCCGGCACGTCGACGCCCACCTCGATCACCGTCGTCGAGACAAGGATCTCAACCGCACCCGTGCGGAACGCCGCGAGCGCGGCATCTTTCTCAGCGGCGGGCATGGGCCCGGTGAGCGCCGCCACCTGCGCCTCGGGAAAGATGCGGGCGATCTCTGCCGCCTCGGTCGCCACATCGTGGAGCGGCGCACGGGAGCCCTCCCCCTCCCCGGAGCCCCAGCCCGTCGCATCGTCGAGCGCGTCGCCCTTGTCGGAACGGTCGACCAGGGGGCAGACGACGTAGGCCCGCTCGCCCGCCCGGAGCGCCTCCCGGATCGCCGTGTAGGCGATGTCGCGGTTCGCGTCCGTGAGCACCTTGGTGGAGACGCCGGCCCCGGGCACGGGGCGGCGGCGGATGATGCTCGCGTCAAGGTCGCCGTAGACGGAGAGGGCGAGCGTGCGCGGGATGGGGGTCGCCGTCATGACGAGAAGGTCGGCCCCCGGCCCCTTGGTGCGGAGCGCCCCGCGCTGCCCCACGCCAAAGCGGTGCTGCTCGTCGATAACGACGAGCGTGAGGCGCCGGAACGCGACGTCGTCGGAGAGGAGCGCCTGGGTACCGAAGGCAACGCTCACCGTCCCCTCGCGGAGCCCCCTGGTTCCGGCGGCGCGCTCGGAGGCGGGGGTGGAGCCGGTTATGAGCGTCCACGAGATGCCGGCTGCGTCGAGAAGCGGCCCGCATTTCTGCGCGTACTGCTGTGCGAGCACGCCTGTGGGAGCCATGACGGCCGCCTGCGTCCCCGTGTCGGCGGCAGCGGCCAGGGCGACGCAGGCGACTGCGGTCTTGCCGGTGCCGACGTCGCCGAGCAGAAGCCGGTTCATGACGCGGGAGCCGTCGGCCATATCGGCGAGTATCTCCTCACAGGCCCGCTCCTGCTCGTCCGAGAGCGCAAACGGCAGCGCCGCGCGCAGGCGGGCGACGTGCGAAGCGGGGGTATGCGCGACGGGGGTCACGTCGAGAAGCCCGTCGCGATTGCGGAGCCTGAGCGCGAGCTGCAAGAACAGAAGCTCGTCGTAGGCGAGCCGCGACCGCGCCGCCCCGCGCTCGACGGCGTCTTTGGGAAAGTGGATGGCGCGAAGGGCCCTCCCCTCGCTCATGAGCCCCCGGCGCGCCCTGAGTCCGGCGGGCACGGGGTCGCAGGTCACCGGCGTCCTCTCGAGGGCGCCGGCGACGATGCGCCGCATCCACGCGACGGAGATCCCCTCGCCCACGGGGTGCACCGGAACCATCGACCCAGCGAGCGCATCTCCGTCGAGCTTCTCGAAGTGCGGCGTGGTCATGCGCTTGAACCCGTAGGAGAACTCGACCTTGCCGATGAGCGCGAGCCGGTCTCCGGGGGCGAGCTGCTGCGCGAGCCACGGCTGCTTGAAGAAAGCGGCCTCGAGCACGCCCGTCTCGTCGACGAGCGAGACCTCCACAACCGTGAGCCGCGGGCGCGGCCGCTTGAGGGTCACGCGGTCTACCACAGCGACGATGGTCGCCACCTCGCCGAGCGGCGCCGCCTCGATGGTCAGGGCATGCGTGAAGTCGAGATAGCGGCGCGGCACATGCAGGAGGAGGTCCCCGACCCGCTCGATGCCGAGCCGGCGGAGGGCCTCCTCACGGGTACCGGAAACATATTTGAGCCGGCTGACGTCATCAGCGAGCAGATGCGTCGCGGCGAGTCTCAGCGACGTGGAAGCGATTCCTGCGGCCACACCCCTGACGCTACCTTACTCGATCGAGAAGATAACGGGATACAGCGGCTGCTCGCCACGGTGCGCGTCGATCTCGAGGTCGGGCTGCGCCTCCTCGATAGCGGCAAGCAGCTCCTCGAAGGCGGCGTCGTCCATATCGGAGCCGGCGAGGATGGTGAGCGAATCGCCCTCCTCGTCCTCCTGCATGCGGTTGATGCAGTCGAGCGTGACCTGTTTGACGTCGGAGCCGACGATATCGATCGAGTCGTTGATGATGCCCATGACGTCACCGGCATGGATGGGGGTGCCGTCGGATGCGGCGGAGTCGCGCACCGCCGTGGTGATCTCGCCGTCGCGGACCTCGGCGGCAGCCTCGGTCATCGCGTCGAGGGCGTCCTCGAACGAGGAGTCCGGCAGAACGGCGAAGAGCGCGGAGAACGCCTGGGGAACCGTCTTGGTGGGCACGACGGCGACGCGCTTGTCCTCGGCTGCGCTCGCGGCGGCCTCGGCCGCCATGCGGATGTTGCCGTTGTTGGGCAGGATGATGACGGCCTCGGCGTTGACCTTGTTGACCGCGTCGAGCAAATCGGCCGTCGAGGGGTTCATCGTCTGGCCGCCCGAGACGACGACGTCGACACCGAGAGAGCTCAGGATCTCCGCCTCGCCGGAACCGGCGGCGACGGCGACGTAGCCGAGGGGCTTCGCCGGCTCGGCGGCAGCCTCCTGATCGGCGTGGATCTTGGCGGTGCGGTCGTGCGCCTCCATCTCCATGTTATGGATGAAGACCTCGTAGATCTGGCCGAGCTTGAGCATGTGCTCGAGTACGAGGTTCGGCGTGTTGGAGTGGACGTGAATCTTGTAGTCGGGATACGCGCCGACAAGCAGCTCGCAGTCGCCCATGGAGGCGAGGAACGCCAGGCACTCGTCCTCGTCGAACGGGGCGTCGGCCTTGAAGAGGAACTCGTTGCAGTACCGGTACTCCGAGCCCTCCCAGTCGTCGTTCGCCTCGATCTTCACGCGGTCGAGCGCGCCCTCGCGGGCGGTCTCGGTACCTGCCTCGAACGTGGTGGAGAAGTCATCGTTTGCATGCCCCTCGCGCCCGAGCGCGGCGTTGACGAACGCTTCGAGGAAGATGGCGAAGCCAAAGGCACCGGAGTCGACGACGCCGTTCTCCTTCAGCACGGGGAGCAGATCCGGCGTGCGGGCGACCGACTGGTAGGCCTCGACCACGACGGCGTCGAGCGCGTCCTCCACCGAGTCGCGCGCCTTCTCGCACGCATCGGCACGCGTGGAGATGTCGCGGAGCACCGTCAGGATGGTGCCCTCGACGGGCTTGCGCACCGCCTTGAAGGCGACCTTGACGGCGCGGCGGAGCGCGGCGGCGACATCGGAGGCGCTCGCCGGGTCGGTGGCGCCCACGAGGCCCTCGGCCACGCCGCGCAGGATCTGCGAGGTGATGACGCCGGAGTTGCCGCGGGCACCCATGAGCGACCCGTGGGTTATGGCGCCGGCGATGGCCTCCATATCGGCGTCGGCGGGAAGCGAGGAGAGCTCCTTCACCACCGAGGCGAGCGTGAGCGACATGTTGGTGCCCGTGTCGCCATCCGGCACGGGAAAGACATTGAGCTTGTTGATTTCCTCTGCGCTGTCAGACACGGCCTTGGCCGCAATCGGGAAGCAGGTGCGAACGGTTTTGGCGATCATGGGCGGTTTCTCCGTAGTTCTAACCCGAGCGTTAGCTCAGCCGGTTCTTGAGGGCCTCGATATGGATGCCCACCGTAAGCTGGGCGGGATCGATCTGGGCAATCTCCTGCAGGGTGAAGGCGACGGCACTGGTGAGGTTCTCGCACACCGACTTCATGTTGACGCCGTTCTCGAGCACCACGTGCAGATCGACGCGCAGGCCCTGCTCATCGCTCTTGACGAGCACGCCCTTGCGCATGCGCTCGTTGGCGCTCAGGCGCACGGCGTCGGCACCCTGGAGCTGCTCGTCCATGCCCACGACACCGTAGCAGGAAAGCGCGGCGTAACCCGCGATATCGGCAATGACGTCATTGGAGACGCTGAGTGTGCCGGTGATGATATCTGACACGAGATCTCCTAACTGATGCTGAGGCATCGATACGTGGGATTGACCTACCGTATCTTACTACGACGCAGTGCACCAGCGCAAAAAATGCAGGGATAAAATGAGGGGCCGCCCGCACGCGCGGACGGCCCCAAAACCGTGCAGACTCCCTTTGCCCCTACTCCTCGGGCCCCTCGGCAAACTGGCTGTTGTAGAGCTCGGCGTAGAACCCGCCCTGCGCCAGCAGCTCCTCGTGGCGACCGGACTCCACGATATCGCCGTCGCGCAGCACCAAGATCTTGTCGGCGTTGCGGATGGTGGAGAGCCGGTGGGCGATCACGAAGCTCGTGCGGCCCTGCATGAGGGCGTCCATGGCGCGCTGGATGCGCTCCTCGGTGCGCGTGTCCACGTTGGAGGTCGCCTCGTCCAAGATGAGGATGGGGCGGTCGGCGATGAAGGCGCGCGCGATGGTGAGGAGCTGCTTTTGCCCCTGGCTCACGTTGGACGCGTCCTCGTTCAGGCAGAAGTCGTAGCCTCCCGGGAGCGTGCGGATGAAATGGTCCGCAAGCGCCGCCCGCGCCGCGGCCTCGACCTCGGCGTCCGTGGCCTCGGCGCGCCCGTAGCGGATGTTCTCCTTAATGGTGCCCTCGAAGAGCCACGTGTCCTGCAGCACCATGCCGAAGTTGGCGCGCAGCGCATCGCGGTCGAGTGCGCGGATGTCGACGCCGTCGACGGCGATGGAGCCCGCGTTGACGTCGTAGAACCGCATGAGGAGCTTCATGAGCGTGGTCTTACCCGCGCCGGTGGGCCCCACGATCGCCACGGTCTGGCCCGGCTCCACCTCGCAGGTGAAGTCGTGGATGATGGTCTTTTCGGGCACGTAGCCGAAGCGCACGTGCGTAAAAGAGACCGCGCCCCGGCAGCGCGCGAGCTCGCGCGGCTCCGCCACCGGCTCCTCCTCAGGGCCGTTCAGGAACTCGAACACGCGCTCGGCTGCCGCAGAGAGCATCTGGATCATGTTGGACACCTGCGTGAGCTGCGTGATGGGCTGGATGAAGTTGCGCACGTACTGCATGAACGCCTGGATGTCGCCCACGGTGATCTGCCCGGCGACCGCGAGGAAGGCGCCGACCGAGACCACGGCGACGTAGGCGAGGTTCGCCACGAAGTTCATGATGGGCTGCATGAGGCCGGAGAGGAACTGGCTCTTCCACCCCGCATGGTAGAGGCGGTCGATCTCGACGTCGAAGTCGGCGACGGCGCGCTCCTCGCGGTTGAAGACCTGGATGACGCTCTGCCCCGAGAAGCTCTCCTCCACGATGCCGTCGACGAGGCCGAGAAGCGCCTGCTGCTGGCGGAAGTAGCGCTGGGACGAGCGCACGACGATGACGACGAGGACGAGCGAGACCGGGATGGTGAGGAACGTGATGCCCGCGAGCTGGAGCGATACCGAGACCATCATGACCGTCACGCCGATGAGCTGCGTGAGCGATGTCACGACCTGCGTGACGCACTGGTTGAGCGACTGCCCGACGGTGTCGACGTCGTTGGTGATGCGCGACAGCACGTCGCCGACGCTGTTGGTCTCGAAGTACCCGAGCGGCATGCGGTCGATCTTCTCGACGATCTCGCGGCGCATGCGGTAGCACACGCGCTGGGTGAGCCCCGTCATGAGGAAGCCCTGCAGAAGGTTGAAGAGGGCGGACGTGACGTACAGGCACATGAGCCCCGCGAGAATATAGGCGATGCCCCCGAAGTCGATGGACCCCGCGCCGGCGAGCTTGGCGGTGAAGCCCTCGAAGAGCTTGGTGGTCGCCATGCCGAGAACGCGCGGCCCCACCACGTTGAAGACGACCGACGCGATGGCGCATCCCAAGGACACGAGGAGCGCCAGGCGCTCATGGGCGATATAGGCGATGAGACGGCGGATGGTGCCGGAGAAATCCTGGGCGCGCTCGGAAGCGGGCCCCCTGCGCGGGCCGGGCATCAGCGCTCACCTCCCTTCTGGTCGAGGGCGGGCGTGGCGGGAGTATCGGCATGGCCGTCATCGTCGAGCCCGAGCTCGGCTGCGGAGAGCTGCGAGCGGGCGATCTCGAGGTAGGCGGGGCAGGTGCGCAAGAGCTCCTCATGGGTGCCCTTGCCCACCATCCGGCCGTCGTCGAGCACGACGATCTCATCGGCGTGCATGATGGTGGCGATGCGCTGGGCGACGATGATGACGGCGGCGTCGCGGCAGCTGCGCCCGAGCTCGGCGCGCAGCGTGGCGTCCGTCTTGTAATCGAGGGCGGAGAACGAGTCGTCGAACACGAGCACCTTGGGATCGATGGCGAGTGCGCGCGCGATCTGGAGCCGCTGGTTCTGCCCGCCGGAGACGTTGGAGCCGCCCTGAGCGATGGCGCTTTGGTAGCCGTCGGGCTTCGCCTCGATGAAGTCGGTCGCCTGGGCGATGCGCGCGGCGCGCTCCATGCGCGCGTCGTCCATCCGGTCGTTGCCGTACTTGATGTTGCTCTCGATCGTGCCGGAGAACAGGAAGCGCCGCTGCGGCACATAGCCGACCTGCGCGCGCAGCTCGGTGAGCGGGATGTCGCGCACGTCCACGCCGTCGAGCGTGACCTCACCCGACGTGACGTCGTACAGGCGCGGTATGAGCTGGACGAGCGTCGACTTGCCCGAGCCCGTGGAGCCGATGATGCCGAGCGTCTGGCCGGGAGCCACGGCGAAGTCGATATGCTCGAGCGTCGGCATGTCGGCATCGGGATACGCGAACGTCACGTCGGAGAAGGCGATCTCGCCGCGCCAGCCGGCGCCGTCCACGCGCGTCACCGCGCGCTCGGGCGCGGGCTCGGCGATGGAGGTCGTGGTATCGAGCACCTCGAGCACGCGCTCGGCGGCCACCCCGGCGCGCGGGAGCATGACCGAGATCATGGTGAGGATCATGAAGCTCATGATCACCTGCATCACGTAGTTGATGTAGGCCATGAGCGTACCGACCTCGATCGTGCCCGCGTCGACGCCGAGGCCGCCGAACCATACGATGGCGACCGTGGTCGCGTTCATCACGATCATCATGACGGGCCCGAGAAACGCCATGGCGCGGTTGGTGAAGATATAGGTACCCGTGAGCTCGCGGTTCGCCTCGTCGTAGCGGGCGCGCTCATGCTCCTGACGGCCGAAGGCTCGGATCGGCATGATGCCCGTCAAGATCTCGCGCGCGATGAGGTTGTTGCGGTCCACCAGCCCCTGCATGCGGCGGAACTTGGGCATGGTGAGCCCCATGAGGATGCCGATGGCGATGGCGATGCTGCAGATGGCGACGACGAGGATCCATTCCATGCCCGTAGGCGTTGAGAGCACGCGCACGACCGCCCCGACCCCCATGCAGGGGGCGAAGAGCACGATGCGCAGGCACATGACGGTGATCATCTGGATCTGCTGGATGTCGTTGGTCGCACGGGTGATGAGCGATGCGCTGGAGAATTTCTCCATCTCAGCCGGCGAATAGCTGAGAACGCGCTCGTAGAGCGCATGGCGCACCTCGCGCCCGATGGCAGCCGAGGTCTTGCTCGCGTTGTAGGCCGCCAAGATGGAGCACGCGACCGAGAGCAGTGTGAGCACGAGCATGTGCGCACCCTGACCCAGGATATAGTCGGTTTGGACACGCGCGAGCTCCGAGGCGGTGGCGCCGACGGGCGCCTCACCCACGATGCCGCCGCGCGCGATGCCGATGTCGACGATGTTGCTCATCACGCCGGGCACAGCGAGCTCAAGGTTTGCCTGGATGCAGAGGAGCACAAGGGCGATCACGAAGTTGATCTTGTGATGCCTGAGAAAGCTGAATATCTTCACGGGCTTTCCCTTCGGCTGGACGCAGGTGGACGGGACCTATGCCGCGGGCATGCTGCCGGCGCACGCACGCGGCAATAAAAACGCGCCCGACGCGCAGGGGCGCCGACCGCAGGGGTTATTCTCCCCCGGGCGGCGACCGGCTAGGCAACCGCCTGGCTCACACGCGGCTATCTCCATACATTCCCAACAACATGAGGTACCGAACAATTTACGGTCGAGGACCTCGGCGCGCGTTCGTCTCCCCTTGAGGGGACCAATATGAGATAGAGCTTGCAAAGCCGCCACTGACCTGCGATACTGTCTTGCGCGCAAACCAGAAGCCGGCCATCGACGGCCGTAGCGGAACCCTTACCCGCTCCGGCACGCTGCTTCCGCTGATGGTGATATGAAGATTGCACGTAGAGGGCTGGTTTTGTGCTATAGTTCCCATTTGTTTGTTCACGCGGCATCGCCGAATGCTGCCCAAGGAGGGTTCAACATGTCCAAAGTTTGCGAGATCTGCGGTAAGCACCCCGTTGCTGGTCGCTCTATCAGCCACTCCCACCGCGTTACCAACCGCACGTTCCGTCCCAACATCCAGCGTGTCTACGTCGTCGTCAACGGCCATCGCCGCAAGATGAACGTCTGCACCACCTGCCTCAAGTCCGGCAAGGTTGCGCGCTCCTAGGGAACCCTCCCTCACGGCTTTCACGCAATGCTTGAGTATCGGCGCCCCCGCCTTTGGCGAGGGCGCTTTTTCTTACCGAAGTATCGGCAACGGCACGTCGCGGGTGTACAGTCTTGAAGACGCAGCAGCTCCACCTTTCTCGCACGTGAGTTTTGCCAAGCGCCCATCTGCCCTGCGCCCATCTGCCCTGCGCCCATCGACCCCGCGATTGGAGACGTCATGCAGCCCCTAACATCCTTCGGCAGGACGCTCGTCATTGCCAACCCCGCGGCCCGCGCGGGCACCGCCCGGCAGGTCGCCGAGCGCCTCGAGCGGTTCCTCACGCTCTACCTGCACGATGCGAGCACCTTCATCACCCGCTATACCGATCGTCCGGGCCACGCCACCGAGCTCGCGGCTGATGCGGCCCCGTTCGACACGGTGCTCGCGCTCGGCGGCGACGGCGTCATCCACGAGGTTGCCTGCGGCCTCATGCGCCTTGGCGACGACGTGCGCCCCGTGCTCGGCGTCATCCCCGTCGGGTCCGGCAACGATTTCGCCCGCACCCTCGGCATGCATGAGGTAAGCCGCGACGCCGACCTCGTCCAGCTCCTCGAGACGCAGACCGTGCGCCTCGATATCGGTCGCGTGCGCACGAGCTCCTCCCCCACCGCGAACGCACCCCTCGACGAGGTGACCTACGCGCTGGAGACGTTCTCATTCGGCCTTGACGCCGCCATCGCGCTCGATACGACCGAGCTTCGCCGCACCACCGGCCTCACGGGGATGCCGCTCTACACCGTAAGCGGCCTCAACGTCTTCGGCAGGCGTTACCGCACCTACCCCGCCAGGATCCGCCTCGACGACGGCCCCTGGCTCGATCTCGCCACCCTGCTGTGCGCCGTGCAGCTGGGCCCCACCTACGGCTCGGGCTACCTCATCACCCCCGATGCCGACCCCACCGACGGGATGCTCGACCTCTGCTACGCCACCGGGCCCATCGCGCGCGTGCAGGCGCTGCCGGTGTTCCTCTCGGCGAGAAACGGCAACCACGTCGGCAATCCCCACGTGCACCTCGCCCGTGCGCGCCGCGCGGAGATCGTTCTTCCCGAAGACGGCTATCCCGCCCAGGTCGACGGGGAGAAGCTCGCGTTCCGGCGCGCCGTCATCGAGGTCGCGCCCGCCGCGCTGACCGTGCTCAAACCGCCCGCAAACCACGCGTAGATAAGAGCCTCCCATGCCCAAGAAGAGCCTCGCACAGGAGTTCATCGAGTTCATCAACCGCGGCAACGTGGTCGACCTCGCCGTCGGCGTCATCATCGGCGGTGCGTTCACCGGCGTCGTGAACGCCCTCGTGTCGAACATCATCCAGCCGCTCATCGCCGCCGTGGGCGGCAGCGCCGAGGTGAAGGGGCTGTCGGTCATCGTCGGCGGCCAGACCATCGACTTCGGCGGCTTCATCTCCGCCGTCATCAGCTTCCTCATCACCGCGCTCGCCGTGTTCGCCATCGTGAAGGGCGTAAATACGCTGAACGACCTTAAGGACCTTGCCGCACGCAAAGCGGGGCTCGCCAAGCAAGCCGCCGAAGGCAACGCGCCCGAGCCGCGCACCTGCCCCTATTGCAGGCAAGAGATCGCCGACGACGCCACCCGCTGCCCGCACTGCACGGCGAAGCTCGCGGGGTACGAGAACCCGCTCGACTAGGCTCGTCCCGCCATGCGCCGACGGCGCGCCCGCACCGTCGGCGCCGCATGGCGGGGCGCCCCCGGACCACCCGACCGAGCGGATGATCCGGGGGCGCTTGCGCACGGGAGGCCGCGCGCTTCAGAGACACGCCGTCTTCTGCACCTAGACCGTCTCGAGTGCCTGGGCGACGTCGGCGATAAGGTCCTCGGTGTCCTCGAGGCCGCACGAGAGGCGCACCATATCCGGCGCGATGCCCGCGGCGGCGAGCTCCTCGTCGGTCATCTGGCGGTGCGTGGCGTTTGCCGGGTGCAGCACGCAGGTGCGGGCGTCCGCCACATGCGTGGCGATCTGCGCCACGTGCAGGTTCTTCATGAACTGCTCGGCGGCGGCCCGCCCGCCGGTGAAGCCGAAGGAGACCACGCCGCACGAGCCGTTGGGCAGGTACTTCTGCGCGAGGGCGTACCACGGGTCATCGGGCAGGCCGGGATACTTGACGAAACGGACCTTGGGATGGTCGTGGAGGAACTCCGCCATCGCCTGGCCGTTGGCGCAGTGGCGCGGCATGCGGACGTGTAGGCTCTCGAGCCCCATGTTGAGCAAAAAGGCGTTCATCGGGCTCTGGATGCTGCCAAGGTCGCGCATGAGCTGCGACGTCGCCTTGGTGATGAAGGCGCCCGCCTGGCCGAACTTCTCGGTGTAGACCACGCCGTGATACGTCTCATCCGGCTGGGTGAGCCCCGGGAACTTCTCGGCGTGCGCCTCCCAGTCGAAGTTGCCCGAGTCGACGATGGCGCCGCCGACCGCCGCGCCGTGGCCGTCCATGTACTTGGTGGTGGAATGCGTCACGATATCGGCGCCCCACTCGATGGGACGGCACATGATGGGCGTGGGGAACGTGTTGTCGACGATGAGGGGCACGCCGTGCGCGTGAGCCGCCGTGGCGAAGCGCTCGATATCGAGCACGTCGAGGGCGGGGTTGGCGATGGTCTCGCCGAAGACCGCCTTCGTGTTGGGGCGGAAGGCGGCCTCGAGCTCGGCCTCCGTGCAATCGGGCGCCACGAACGTGCAGCCCACGCCCATGCGCTCGAGCGTGTGCGCGAGCAGGTTGAACGTGCCGCCGTAGATAGCGGAGCTCGCGACGATGTGGTCGCCCGCGCCCGCGATGTTGAAGACGGCGAAGAAGTTCGCCGCCTGGCCCGAGCTCGTGAGCATGGCGGCAGCGCCGCCCTCGAGCTCGGCGATCTTGGCGGCGACGGCATCGTTTGTGGGGTTCTGCAGCCGCGTGTAGAAATAGCCCGCCTCCTCGAGGTCGAACAGGCGGCCCATGTGCTCGGAGGTGTCGTACTTCCACGTGGTGGACTGGTAGATGGGCACCTGACGGGGCTCACCGTCGCCGGGACGGTAGCCTCCCTGCACGCAGGTGGTTCCGATATGCTCTGTCATGGATGCTCCTCTGCTCGAAGGTACGGTCGGTTGTGCGCAGAACAGCATAGCGCGTCCGGCCCTCCTCTGCGCCCGCGGTGCGAGCGCGCTCCGTTTTGTAACTTCTTGCTATGCTAGGGTCGTTTGCGACCACCAAGGGAGGATCTATGACCGACACCGCAACCACACTCGCCGACCGCACCGCAACCCTTGCCGATCAGGCCGTCGCGCTTCGCGCCGAGAAGGGCTACAACTGCGCCCAGGCGGTCGCGTGCGCCCTCGCACCCGAGGTCGGCGCGGACGTGGACGCCGTCTACCGCCTCTCCGAGGGCTTTGGCAGCGGCATGGGCACCACGACCGAGACGTGCGGGGCCTTAAGCGGCGCCATCATGGTGCTGAGCCAGCTCGAAAGCGCGGGCACTGCGGCGCCCGGCACCACCAAGGCAGCCACGTACCGGCTCGTGCGCGAGCTCGTCGAGGGTTTTCGCGAGGCCAACACCACGACCGTCTGCCGCGAGCTCAAGGGCATCGGCACCGGGCAGGGCGCCCTCCGCTCGTGCCCCGGCTGCATCGAGGACGCCGTAATGCTCAGCTGCCGCATCATCGACGCCGCCCGCTAGGCACCGCAGCCGGCGCGGCCATCTACCGAATCATCAACACCTAGGCGAAAAGCCAGCACGCGAGCACACCCTCATGACAGGTGATGCGCGCCCGGTCGGCCTCGATGACGTTGGAGATGCCGAGGTCGTCGAGGAGCGGCACGCGGCGATGGTCGAGTTCCCAGCGCATGCCCACCTCGGACACGACGGCGCTCGGCGCGAGCGGGATGAACGAGAAGCGCCTCCCGGCCGCGTCAGCCATGTCCCACGCCTCGCCCGCGTGGAGCACGCGCCCCTCGCAGCCGTCCTCCACGATCTCGACCGCGGGCGCCGCCGGCGGCCTCGGGCCTGCGGGGCGGTACGCGGCGAGCCTGCCGACAACGCCCAGGAGGTGGTCGGGATGACCGCCCCCCAGACACGTCGCCCTCACGGTCGCCGCGGGCCAGCGCCTCGCGACCTCGCCGAGCGCGAGCCCGAGGTCGGTATCGTCCTTGTGCGGGTTGTAGCGCACGACCTCGAGGGCGCCCGCGCGCTCCGCCGATCGCACGGCCTCGGCGCCCGCGCCCCCTATCGAGTCGCCGTCGCCGCAGAAGAGCGCGCAGCCGACGCCCGCCGCCAGCACGCGCTCGTACCCGCGGTCGATGGCGACCACGGCATCGGCCCCCGCCGCAGCCCTCCGCACCGTCGACGGCGCCGAGGGCTCGGGAGAGCCGCCCACCAGAAGCACCGTCGGCGGGTCGGTGAGCCCCGCGTCTAACGCCATACGGACCATCCCCTCTCGTGCGTCCCCACTGCTTGCCGTACAGCTTACCAAACGCTCACCAACCCGTTGCTACCATCCCCTGACTTGATGGATGGACAATCGTCTCCAAATGGTATGCTGCAAAAGAGTTGTGTGGCTTTTGCCGAGAACCGCTGCATAACGTTCCCGACACGCTGCTTGCACCGGCCGCACGACCGCATCTGTTGGTTTGCGATGCCCCCGGGCATCGCCCAAGCGAGGGGAAGTGCCCCGTGGAAAAGAAGCCAGAAGCACCCGTGACCGCATCGGCGACGACCGCCCGCGCCCAGAGCGGCAAGACCCGCAAGGCGCAAAAGCCGCTCCTCATCATTACCGAGGACGATCTCTATATGTTCGCGAACGGCACCTGGCAGCGCAGCTGGGAGAAGCTGGGCGCGCATCCCGATGTGCAGGATGGCGAGCCCGGCTGGCACTTCGCCGTTTGGGCCCCGGACGTGGCGAGCGTCCACGTCGTGGGCGATTTCAACGACTGGGACGCCACGGCGAACCCCCTGACGCAGCTCTCCCGCAGCGGCGTGTGGCAGGGCTTCGTCCCGCGCCTGCCCGAGGGAGAGCTCTACAAGTTCGTCATCGAGACCAAGGACGGCAAGCTCCTTTACAAGGCGGACCCCTATGGGTTCTATGCCGAGAACGTCCCCGGCACCGCCTCACGCCTTCTGGACATCACGGGCTATGACTGGAAAGACGGGGTGTGGATGCGCAACCGCGCGCGCCACGACCACATGGAGCGCCCGCTCAACATCTACGAGGTGCACCTGGGCAGCTGGCGCCGCCACGGCAACGAGCCCCAGGGCGAGCCGGATGAGAACGGCAACTATCCCGGCCCGGGCGATCCGTTCCCCGCGCAGCGCGGCACGTACTACACCTACGACGACCTTTCGACCGAGCTCGTCGAGTACGTGCGCGATATGGGCTACACCCACATCGAGCTCCTCCCGGTGATGGAGCATCCCTTCGACGGCTCGTGGGGCTACCAGCCCACGGGCTACTATGCCGCCACCTCCCGCTACGGCACGCCCAAGCAGCTCATGCACTTCGTCGAATGCTGCCATAAGGCGGGCATCGGCGTCATCCTCGACTGGGTGCCGGGCGGCTTCTGCGCCAACGAGGAGGGCCTCGCCACCTTCAACGGCAAGATGCTCTACGAGCGCGAGATCCATCCCAACTGGGGCACGCACAAGTTCGACTTCGGCCGCGGAGAGGTGCGAAGCTTCCTCGTCTCCAACGCCCTCTTCTGGATCGAGATGTTCCACGCCGACGGCATCCGCATGGACGGCGTGTCGAGCATGCTCTACCTCAACTTCGGCGTGGACGACCCCGGTCAGAAGAAGTTCAACAAGTACGGCACCGAGGAGGACCTCGACGCCTCCGCGTTCATCCGCCAGGTGAACTGCGCCGTGGGCCGCGAGTTCCCCGACGTCATGATGATCGCCGAGGAGTCCACCGCCTGGCCACTTGTCACCTACCCGCCCGAGGAGGGCGGCCTCGGCTTCCACTACAAGTGGGACATGGGCTGGATGAACGACACCCTCCACTACATGCAGACCGACTTCCCCTGGCGCCCGGGCGCCCACCGGCTCCTCACGTTCTCGCTTATGTACGCCTTCAACGAGAACTTCGTGCTGCCGCTCAGCCATGACGAGGTCGTGAACGGCAAGTGCTCGCTCATGGGCCGCATGCCCGGCGACCAGTGGCGCCAGTTCGCGGGGCTCCGCACCCTCGCCTTCTATCAGATGACCCACCCCGGCGCGCAGCTCAACTTCATGGGCAACGAGATCGCGCCCTTCATCGAGTGGCGCTACTACGAGTCGCTCGAGTGGTTCCTCGCCGACGAGTTCGACGCGCACCGCAACCACCGCGCGTTCGTGAAGGCCCTGAACCACCTGTACCTGAACGAGCCCGCGTTCTGGGAGAAGTCCTATACCGAGGACGGCTTCACCTGGATCGATGCCGACAACAACCAGCAGTCCATCATCTCGTTCACCCGCCACGGCATGAAGCAGAAAGACGACGTGGTCGTCATCATCAACTTCGACCCGGCGTCCTACGAGACGTTCCGCATGGGCGTGCCGCGCGAGGGTGACTGGCAGGTCATCTTCGACTCCGACAAGCCCGAGTTCGGCGGCAGCGGCTACCAGCTCGAAGCGCTCGACAACGCCGTTTGCTCGAGCCAGCCCTACCCGTGGAACGGCTGCGACAATTCCATCCAGCTCGCGCTCCCCGGCCTCTCGGGCATCGTGCTGAAACGCATCGGCAAGAGCTCCTACGTCCCGCCGAAGCCCAAGAAGAAGCCGGCCAAGCGCTCGGCCAAGGGCGCCGCCGCGTCGCGCGCGGCGAAGTCCGCGACGGGCGCCGCGAAGCCGGAGGCAGCCGCCAAGTCAGCGGCGAAGACGACCGCCAAGCCGGCTCCCAAGAAGCCCGCGACCAAGGCGCCGGACGAGCCCGCCGCTAAGGCAACCGCCGCTCCCTCCGGTGCCAAAGCGCCCGCAAAAAAGACCGCGAAGCCCAAATCTAGTGCCCCGACGGCATAAATTTGCATGCCGAAACGTTTTGCCATGCACCCGATTTGCGCGATAATGGAGAAGTTGTGTTCGCCCAAGAATCCCGGCACCACCGGTAGAAAGGACCTTATGAAACAGATCTTCGAATCCAAAGAGGACTTCATCGAGGGCTACAAAGCCTCGATTATGTCCCTGTCAGGCAAGCCCTTCGAGAACACGAGCGACCTCGACCGCTTCACCGCGCTCGCCAAGCTCATCGCCGGCAAGGCGCGCGCCATCCAGACCGAAACGGAGACGCGCGTCTCCTCCGAGAAGCAGAAGCGCGTCTACTACTTCTCCATCGAGTTCCTCATCGGCCGTTTGCTCGACAACTACCTGCTGAACCTCGGCGTGCGCGACGTCGTCAAGGAGGGCCTCGCCGACCTCGGCGCCGACCTCGACGAGCTCTGCGCCTACGAGCCCGACCCCGCGCTCGGCAACGGCGGCCTGGGTCGTCTCGCCGCCTGCTTCCTCGACTCGATGGCCCACGAGGGCATCGCCGGCTACGGCAACGGCATGCGCTACCGCTACGGCCTCTTCAAGCAGGAGATCGTGAACGGCGCCCAGCACGAGACCACCGACGAGTGGCTCTCCCACGGCTACCCCTGGGAGGTCCGCCGCCCCGACCGCGCCGTGCGCATCGGCTTCGGCGGTCATGTCGTGGGCGAGGAGCGCGACGGGCATATGGTGTACCACACCGAGGGTACCCAGGACGTTCTCGCCGTTCCCTATGACATCCCCGTCGTCGGCTACGGCGGCGAGACCGTCAACAAGCTCCGCGTCTGGAGCGCCGAGCCCGTGGAGGAGCAGTTCGACCTCGACGCCTTCAACCGGGGCGACTACGCCGGCGCCGACGCGCACCGCGCCGAGGCTGAGGCCATCTCGGCCATCCTCTACCCCAACGACGCGGGCGAGCACGGCCGCCTGCTCCGCCTGAAGCAGGAGTACCTCTTCGTGTCCGCCGGCATCTACAGCCTGCTCGACACGTTTGAGAACGACTTCGGCGCCCATTGGGAGCTCCTGCCCCGCTACGTCGCCATCCACACCAACGACACGCACCCCGCCATGTGCGGCCCCGAGCTCATGCGCATCCTCATGGACGAGAAGGGGCTCGAGTGGGACGAGGCGTGGGAGATCGTGACGAACACCATCTCCTACACCAACCACACCATCCTCCCCGAGGCGCTCGAGAAGTGGCCCATCTCCACGTTCTCCAAGCTCCTCCCCCGCGTGTACCAGATCATCGACGAGATCAACCGCCGCTACAGCGCCGCCTTCGACCGCACGGCCGACGACTGGCAGAACCGCCTGCGCGCCACCGCCATCCTCTGGGACGGCGAGGTCCGCATGGCGAACCTGTCGGTCATCTGCAGCCACTCGGTCAACGGCGTGGCCCAGATCCACACCGACATCCTGAAGGCCGAGACTCTGAAGGACTTCTACGCGCTCACGCCTGAGAAGTTCAACAACAAGACGAACGGCATCTCGCACCGCCGCTTCCTCGCCGAGGCGAACCCCACCTACGCCAAGCTCATCAGCGAGGCTATCGGCACGGGCTGGCTCGACGACGCCTCCGAGCTCGAGAAGCTCTCCGCCTTCGAGGGCGACCCCGCGTTCCTCGAGCGCGTCGGCGCCTCCAAGCGCGCGAACAAGGAGCGCCTCGCCCGCTACGTCAAGCAGGAGACGGGCCTGGTCATCGACCCCAACTCGATCTTCGACGTGCAGGTCAAGCGCTTCCACGCCTACAAGCGCCAGCTGCTGAACATCTTCAAGGTGATGGATATCTACAACCGTCGCCTCGCCGACCCCAACTTCCGCGTGGCGCCGACCACGTTCATCTTCTCGGGCAAGGCCGCCTCGAGCTACACCTTCGCCAAGGAGACGATCCGCCTCATCAACTCCGTCGCCGACGTCGTGAACAACGACCCGCGCGTCAACGAGGTCATGAAGGTCTGCTTCATCCCCAACTTCCGCGTCTCCAACGCCCAGCTCATCTATCCGGCGGCCGAGATCTCCGAGCAGATCTCCACGGCCGGCATGGAGGCCTCGGGCACTTCCAACATGAAGCTCATGATGAACGGCGCCATCACGCTCGGCACCATGGACGGCGCGAACATCGAGATTGTGGGCCTCGCCGGAGCCGAGAACGAGAAGATCTTCGGCCTCACCGCACCCGAGGTTGACGAGCTCCGCGCGAGCGGCATGCACTTCGCCTGGGACATGTACAACAGCGATCGCGACCGTTTAGGGCGCGTTATTGACGAACTCACCGATAACACGTTCGCTCGTCTCTCCGGTGACTTTGAGAGCATCCATAATGAGCTCATGAACGGAAACGACCATGACTTCGTCATGAAAGACTTCCGCTCCTACGTCGACGCCTGGGAGGAGCTCACGGCGAGCTATTCCGATCGCGCGGATTGGAACCGTCGTGCGCTCCACAACACGGCGTCCTCGGGCTGGTTCTCGTCCGACCGCACCATCCGCTCGTATCGCGACGAGATCTGGCACGCTTAAGCGCTAGAAGGCCGCGTCATGGCACCACGGCGCGCCTCCGCACGGCATCCACGGGGCGGGCAGCCCGCCCGCCCCGCTCGATAGCAAGGTCTATAGGGTTCTGAAGGATTTTGAAGGAGAACATCGATGAGTAGAAAGCAATGCATCGCGATGCTCCTCGCCGGGGGGCAGGGCAGCAGGTTGGGGGCGCTCACCGCTAAGATCGCCAAACCAGCCGTCTCGTTCGGTGGCAAGTACCGCATCATTGACTTCACGCTTTCCAACTGCGCGAACTCGGGCATCGACACGGTGGGCGTGCTGACGCAGTACCGTCCCTACCAGCTGCACGAGTACGTCGGGTCCGGTCGCGGCTGGGACCTCAACGAGACCGGCGGCGGCATCTCGATCCTCCCGCCGTACGCGACGCAGGAGGGCGGCGCCTGGTACGCCGGCACCGCTGACGCCGTGACGCAGAACCTCGACTACATCAAGTCGCATCACCCCGAGTACGTGCTCATCCTCTCGGGCGACGCGCTCTACCGCATGGACTACCGCGAGATGCTCAACACGCATATCGAGCACAACGCGGACCTCACCATCGCGGTCATGCCCGTGCCGTGGGAGGACGCGAGCCGCTTCGGCATCCTCACGACCGATGACGACAAGCGCGTGACCAAGTTCACCGAGAAGCCCGAGAAGCCCGATTCTAACCTCGCGTCCATGGGCATCTACGTCTTCTCCTACGACTTCCTCGTCAACGCCCTCGAGGAGGACGCCGTCAACCAGCGCTCGAGCCATGACTTCGGCAACGACATCATCCCGAAGGCGCTCGGCGACGGCAAGAACCTCTACGTGCACGAGTACCACGGGTTCTGGAAGGACGTCGGCACCATCGCGAGCTACCACGAGACGTCGATGGACCTTCTGGGCGCGAACCCCGAGTTCGACCTCTTCGACAGCAAGAACCCCATCATGTCCAACGACTCCACGCGCCCGCCGCACTTCATCGGGCCCGACGGCCGCGTTGACGACGCGCTCGTCGCCAACGGCTGCAAGATCATGGGTACGGTGCGCCACTCCATCATCTCGACCGACTGCGTCGTGGGCGAGCGTGCCATCGTCGAGGACTCCGTCCTGCTGCCCGGTGCCGTCGTGAAGAACGGCGCCCACGTGTGCCGTGCCATCCTCGGCGAGAACGCCGTGGTGGAAGAGGGCGTGAAGCTCGGCAGCGTCGATACTACGAAGGATACGGCCGTCGTTGGAAACGACGTCGTCATCGGGAAGGGGGAATGAACCGATGATCAACCGCAAGGCCATCGGCTACATCACCGCTAACTACGCGGGCTCGGAGCCCAGCAAGCTCATCCAGGACCGTCCCGTGGCGGCCGTCCCATTCCT
The DNA here is from genome assembly GCA_018715125.1 of Candidatus Coprousia avicola. GTDB lineage: Bacteria > Actinomycetota > Coriobacteriia > Coriobacteriales > Coriobacteriaceae > Coprousia > Coprousia avicola. The sequence goes on from DVMF01000020.1 coordinate 24,952, forward strand.
CGGCCGCTACCGCCTGATCGACTTCCCGCTCTCCAACATGACCAACGCCGGCATCCGCACCGTCGGTCTCGTCATGCCGGGCAACTGGCGCTCCATCTCCGATCACGTGGGCCACGGCAAGGACTGGATGCTCGACCGCAAGTCGGGCGGTCTCTTCACCATGCCGGGCAACCCCTACGGCACCACGAAGAAGGGCATGCGCTTCCTGCTCCGCGACATCATCTCCAACCGCGAGCTCTTTGAGCGCGCCGACACGCCCTACGTCGTGATGATGGGTGCGAACATCATCTTCAACATGGACCTGAACGAGATCATCGACGCGCACGAGCGCTCCGGCGTGGGCGTCACCATGGTCTACGTGAAGGCCGAGCGCCATCACAACGACGCCAACCGCCTTATCATCGGCGATGCGGGCCGCGTCCAGCAGATCGAGCCGGGCTGCGAGTACGGTGACAACAAGTTCATCGACTGCTTCGTCATCAACCGCGACCTCCTGATCGACATCATCAACAACTACGCCAACGCCGACTACCTCGACTTCTTCGAGGCCATCGCCGGCGACTTCGCGCGCATCGACGTCTGCAGCTACGAGTACAAGGGCCTCGCCATCGGCATCTTCGACGAGCGCACCTACTACCAGCGCAGCATGGAGCTCCTGACGCCGGACATCTACGACCAGCTCTTCCCCATCGACCGCCCCATCCGCACGAAGGCCCACGACGCGGCGCCGGCCAAGTACTATGCAGGCTGCAACGCGCAGAACTCCTTCATCTCGGCGGGCTGCAAGATCTTTGGCACCGTGCGCAATTCCATCCTGTCGCGCGGCGTCGTGGTGGAGAGCGGTGCGAACGTCTCGAACTCCATCATCATGTTCAGCTGCGTGATCAAGCGCGGCGCCCGCGTCGAGAACGCCATCCTCGACAAGAACAACGTCGTCCCCGAGAACACCGAGTACCGGGGAACGCCCGACGCGATCCTTGTCATGGGCAAGGGCGACCACCAATAATCACGAGCGTGTAACGCTACGCGCCCGTGCGGCCCCAAGGCCGTGCGGGCGCGTTATCATATTGACCGTCGCCCGCTGCGCGACGCATACATCCCTCGTGTTGGAATTGAGGAGAGTAAACCGAAATGGCTAAAAACAAGATGCAAGTGGTCTTCGCCTCGGCCGAGGTAGCCCCGTTCGTCAAGACCGGCGGTCTCGGCGATGTGGCGGGATCGCTCCCCCAGGAACTGGTGAAAGACGGCTGCGACGTCATCGTCATGTGCCCCAAGTACGCCTCCATCCCCGATGAGTTCAAGGCGCGCATGGAGCACTACACCGACTTCTACGTGCCGCTGGGCTGGCGCAACGAGTACTGCGGCCTCGAGAAGATCGAGGAGGGCGGGGTCACCTATCTCTTCGTCGACAACGAGCACTACTTCAACCGCAGCTACCCGTACGGCTTCTTCGACGACGGCGAGCGCTTCGCCTTCTTCTCGAAGGCGATCTGCGAGATCCTGCAGCACCTGCCGGCCGGCTTCGAGTGCGACATCCTGCACTGCAACGACTGGCAGACCGCCCTCGCGCCCGTGTTCCTGCGCGAGTTCTACCAGGGCCTGCCGCTCTACGAGCGCGTGAAGACGATCTTCACCATCCATAACATCGCCTTCCAGGGCCAGTTCTCCGACAAGATGCTGAACGACGTGCTCGGCCTCGCCCACATCCCCAACGCGGCGCGCCAGCTTCGCTGCGATTCGAGCTCCATCAACTTCATGCAGGGCGCGCTCTGCTACAGCGACGCCATCACCACGGTGAGCCCGAGCTACGCGCGCGAGATCAAGACCTCCGACTACGGCGAGGGCCTCGACTGGATCTTGCGCCAGCGCTCCGATATCCTCTCGGGCATCCTGAACGGCATCGACGAGCCGTCGTGGGACCCCTCGACCGACTTCCAGATCGCCGAGAACTACGGGGTCGGCAACATGGGCGGCAAGGCCGCCTGCAAGCGCGCCCTCCAGCAGGAGCTCGGCCTCGAGGTGCGCGACGACCGCCCGCTCATGGTCATGGTCTCGCGCCTCACCCGCCAGAAGGGCATGGACCTCGTCACCTACTCGCTCGACCGCATCCTCTCCGGCGGCGTCCAGGTCGCCGTGCTCGGCACGGGCGACCGCGCCTACGAGGACGCGATGAACTACTTCGCGGGTAAGTACCCGGGGACCATGGCTGCGCGCATCACCTTCGACTCCGCGCTCTCGCGCCGCATGTACGCCGGCGCCGACCTCTTCCTCATGCCGTCCCTCTTCGAGCCGTGCGGCCTCTCGCAGATCATCGCCATGCGCTACGGCACGCTGCCCGTGGTGCGCGAGACGGGCGGTCTGCGCGACACCGTCATCCCCTACAACTACGATACCGGCGAGGGCACGGGCTTCTCGTTCGCCAACTTCAACGGCGACGAGATGGGAGACGCCGTCTTCCGTGGCGCGCGCCTGTTCTGGGACAACCGCGAGGCGTTCAACCGCGTGGTCGAGCAGGCCATGAAGACGGACTTCTCCTGGACGCGCTCGGCGGGCTCGTACCTCAGCCTCTACACCAACCTGCACCCCGACGTGGAGCCCGTCCCCCCTACGCCGCCGGCGCCCGCTCCTGAACCCGAGCCCGAGTCCGCTCCCGAGCCCGAGCCCGCCGCGGCGCCGGCCGAGAAAGCTCCTGCCGAGCCGGCACCGGTTGCGGAGGCGAAGGCGGAGCCCGCTCCCGCAGCGAAGGAGACCCCAGCCGAGAAGCCGGCTGAGGAGCCCGAGAGCGCACCCGCCAAGGCTGCGGAGCCCGCGCCCGCGACACAGAAGGCGACCCCGGCCCCGAAGAAGCCCGCCGCCCGCACGACGCGCAAGGCGACCGCCAAGACGACGGCGACCAAGGCAACCAAGGCAGAGGAGCCCGAGAAGAAGCCCGCCGCCAAGAAGGCGACTGCAGTGAAGGCCGCCGCAGCCGAGGCGGCCCCCGCTGCCGAGAAGCCCGCGGCGAAGCGTACGACGGCCAAGGCTGCCGCCGCCAAGGCAACCGCAACCAAGACCGCGGCTGAGAAGACCGCGGCAGCGAAGACCGCGGCTGCGAAGACCACTGCAACGAAGCCCGCAGCTCCGAAGACCACTGCCGCGAAGGCAAGCGCCGCCGAGAGCGCGCCCGCCGCGAAGGCCGAGCCGGAGAAGAAGACCGCGCGCACGGCGACCGCCAAGAAGACCACCGCGGCCGCAAAGCCTGCGGCCAAGGCCGCCGCGAAGACGACGCGCACCGCAGCCAAGAAGCCCGCGGCGCCCAAGCCCGATGCGACCGCCGCCGCACCGGAGGCCGCTCCCGCACCCAAGGCCGCCGAGAAACCCGCGGAGCCGGCGAAGGCGAAGCCCGCGCCCAAGGCGACTTCGGTGAGCGCCGCCCGCAAGCGCACCACCAAGCGCTAACGGGGCGCACAATCGGCAATCGACCGATCTTCCGGGGAGGGCACGCAGCAGTGTCCTCCCCTCTTTTTGTGCCACAGAGAAGGCAAACCTGTTGAATATCATCGTCTGCCACCGGCTCGTCCCTTATAATGGGTGAGCTGCCCATTTCTTGACGTCATGTCAAATAGGTAACACACGGGCGGTTGTTAGAACGGAACTATCCATGAAGCTCATCCACCATTCCCGCCTCCCCGAGTACCGCGAGCCCTTCGGTGCGGTCACGGCGGGGAGCACGGTCTCCCTATCCCTTCGCATAGAGGACGCTCCCGACGCTCCGCTCTCCGTCAGGCTGCGCACCTGGGTCGACGGCGAGGGCGAGCGGCTGCACACCATGCAGCTGGGCGAAGACGGGCTCTGGCATGCGAGCCTCGCCTGCCCCCGTCCCGCCAACATCTGGTACACGTTCCACGTCTCCTGGGAGGAAGGCGATACGGGACGCCTCGCCCATCTCGGCTCCGCGCAAGGCCATACGGGCGGTGAGGGCGTCATGTACGATTACGCCGGCTGCCCGTCCTTCCAGATCAGCGTGTACCGCCACCGCACCGTGCGTCCCGCATGGTACGAGAAGGGCATGGTCTACCAGATCTTCCCCGACCGCTACCGCCGTGACGATAACTGGCGCGAGCGCACCGAAGCGGCGCTCGCCCGCCCGCGCAACGGCGTGCAGCGCCGCCTCATCGAGGACTGGTGGGAGCCGCCCGTCTACGAGCGCAACGAGGACGGCTCCATCAAATACTGGGACTTCTACGGCGGCTCGCTCAAGGGTATCGAGGAGGACCTCCCCCGCCTGTCGGAGCTCGGCATCACGGCCATCTACCTCAACCCCATCTTCGAGGCAGCGAGCAACCACCGCTACGACACCGCCGACTACCTCACGATCGACCCCATCCTCGGCACCGAGGAAGACTTCCGGGACCTCTGCGCCGCAGCGGAGAAACTCGGCATGCACGTCATCCTCGACGGCGTGTTCAACCACACCGGCGACGACTCGCTCTACTTCAACCGCTTTGGCAACTACCCCGGCGACGGAGCCTGGAACAACCCCGCCTCGCCGTGGCGCGACGCCTATGAGTTCAACGAGGACGGCACCTACAAGTGCTGGTGGGGCATCGACAACATGCCCGACCTCAACCAGGACTCCCCCTTGGTGCGCGAGCTGCTTCTGGGCGAGGACGGGGTCATCCGCCACTGGACGCGCGCCGGCGCCCACGGCTGGCGCCTTGATGTCGCCGACGAGCTCCACGAGGACCTCATCGCCGCCATCAAGGAGACCCTGCTCCAGGAGAAGCCCGACGGCCTGCTTCTGGGCGAGGTCTGGGAGGACGCCTCCAACAAGATGAGCTACGGCCAGCCCCGCCACTACCTGCAGGGCGACGAGCTCGACTCCGCCATGAACTACCCCTTCCGCACCATGGTGATCGACTTCCTCATGGGAAACATCGATGCCGCCGAGGCTGCCGAGGTGATCTGGAGCCTTGTGGAGAACTACCCGCCCGAGGCGCTCGCCTGCGCCCTCAACCTTCTGGGAAGCCACGACCGGCCGCGCATCGCGAGCGTGCTCGGCGGCGGCCCCGATGAGAGCAAGCTCCCCGAGGAGGAGCGCGGGCGCTGGCGCCTGTCGCCCGAGGCGATGGGCCTCGCGAAGGCGCGCTTCTGGCTCGCGACGCTCATGCAGATGACGTTCCCGGGCGTCCCCTCCATCTACTACGGCGACGAGTACGGTCTCGAGGGGCTCTCGGACCCCGGCAACCGCCGCGGCCTGCCGCGGCCCGGCGACCCGCACGAGTACGATATGGAGACCATCATCAAGAACGCCGCGGGCGTCCGCCGCGAGCTCCCGGTTCTCGTCAACGGAACCATCCGCCCGTTCGCGCCCACCGAGGACGTCCTTGGCTACACGCGCGAGAACGACCGGGGCGAGGCCGCGACCGTCCTCATCAACCGCAGCCGCACCACGGACGCCACCGTGCGCATCCCCGCGCTCGGGGCCTGCGCCACCGACGTCGTCTCGGGCACCGAGCTCACCGTCGACGCCGACGGCATGTGCGAGGTCCACCTCTGGCCCTTCGGCTCCGCCGTCGTCTCCTTCCATCCCGAGACGCGCCTGCAGAAGCCGCTCGCGCCTGGCGCGGGCGTCGTCTGCCACATCACGTCGCTTCCCACCGATGACGGGCGTCCCGGCACGCTCGGCGAGCCCGCGAAGCGCTTCATCGATCATCTCGCCGCCATGGGATTCACGTACTGGCAGGTCCTCCCGGTCAACCCGACGGACCTCTACCGCTCGCCGTACGCCGGCCCCTCGGCCTTTGCGGGAAACATCGCGCTTCTGCCCGAGACCGAGGAGGAGCTGCGTGCCGACTTCGTGCGGTGGGAGGCCGCGGGCGGCGCGGGCACCGACATCGCCTACCGCGACTACGTCGAGGACCAGCGCTTCTGGCTCGAGCCCTACTGCGCCTTCATGGCCGTCAAGAAGCACTTCGGCGGCACGTCCCGCCATGAATGGCCCCAGGAGCTCAGCCGCTACCGCCCCCAGCTGCTCAAGGACCCGCGCTTCGCGACCGAGGCGCACATCCAGTCCTACCTGCAGTACCGCTTCGAGCTCGCGTGGCAGGAGACCATGGGCTACGCCAACGCCCAGGGCATCCAGGTCATAGGCGACATCCCCATGTACGTGTCCGATGACTCGGCCGACGCTTGGGCCAACCCCGAGCTCTTCACCCTCGACCGCGACGGCCGCCCGACCGAGATCGCCGGGGCGCCGCCCGACAACTTCGCCCCCGAGGGCCAGGTATGGGGCAACCCCACCTACCGCTGGGACGTGCTTCGCGCCGACGGCTACCGCTGGTGGTTCGCCCGCCTGCGCCGCGCCATACGCGTCTACGACCGCGTCCGCCTCGACCACTTCCTCGGGTTCCACAACTTCTTCTCCATTCCCGCCGGTGCGCCCGGCTCTGAGGGCCGCTGGATCCCCGGTCCCGGCCGGGACCTCTTCGAGAAGGCGGCCTCCGAACTCGGCCCGCTGCCGTTTATCGCCGAGGACCTCGGCGTGCTCACCCCGGGCGTGCGCGCCCTCGTGAGCGCCTGCGGCTTCCCGGGGATGGATGTGCTGCTGTTTGAGGACTACGATATCCGCGCGGGCATCCACCCCAAGCCGGAGAAGATCCTCTACACCTCGACACACGACACGGCGACCCTCGCCGGCTTCTGCGCCGCCAGCTTTACGGGCGGCGATGAGGCCGCATCGGTGGAGCTCGCCCAGAAGTTGGTGGAGGATGCGCTCGCAAGCGACGCCGACGTGGTCATGATGCCGCTTCAGGACGTCCTGGGGCTCGGCGACGATTGCCGCATGAACGTGCCCGGCGTGGCCGAAGGCAACTGGAGCTGGCAGGCGGAGGAGGCGGATATCGCCGCTGCCGAGGCCGCCGTCGCCGCCCTGCTCTCCCGCACCGGCCGCTTCGCCGGCGAGGCGCGCGAGCCGTCCCACTTGTGAGCGTGAGACGCGGTTCCCATCGCTTCTGATGATGAGCCTCGCACCGTGGGCCGTTTTTGGGTAGAGTATCCGATGGTCAAACGATTCGGCGGCGCCCTCCGGGGCGCCGCGCCATTGAAGAGGGAGTTACGAATGGCACGTTACGATTACCGCTGCAGCGCCTGCGGCACCGTCTTCGAGGTCGAGCACGGTATGACCGAGCACCCCGCCGTCAGGTGCCCCTCCTGCGGGGAGCCCGCGAGCAAGGTGTTCAACGCGAGCGGCATCTCATTCCAGGGAAGCGGGTTCTACAACACCGATCAGCGCGGCGGAGGCTCCGCCACGGTCGCGACGTCGGGCGCCGCGGAATCCGGCGCCGCAGAGGCGCACACCTGCGAGAACTGCCCCCACAAGGCGGGCAACTGACGACGCGCGCCTACGTCGCCGCACGGCGCACGAGGCGCGCGCAGAAATGCCCATCGAACCCGCCGAGCACGGGGACGGTCTGCATAAGGCCGTCCCCGTTTTCATATGCCGCCAGATGGCGGGCGGCTGAGAAGAACAGGGGCTCATCGAAGATGGCCGCGCGCGAGGGCGGCTCGAGGCAGAAGCCGGCGCCCTCCGGTGACGCCAGAAACCGGGCGACCACCTCATCGTTCTCGCTCTTGAGCACCGAGCAGGTGGCGTACCAGAGCTCCCCTCCCCGCTCGACGCGGCGCGCGGCCTCAGTAAGAAGCGCGAGCTGCAGGCCGGGCAGTGCGCCGCCCGCCGCCACCGACGCCGGATCGAGGCGCCAGGGAATCTCGGGGTGGCGGCGCATGGTGCCCGTGCCGGAGCAGGGCGCGTCCACAAACACGGTGTCGAAGAGGCGCCGTCCCCCCTCATCGAGAGGCGCGAGGGCGCGATCGAGGTCGCGGCCGTCGCCGACGACGGTCGTGATGCCGTCAAGACCCGCGTGCTCAAGACGCGCGCGATTCTGGGCGGCCTTGTGCGCGTAGAGGTCGAGCGCCACGACACGGCGCGCGAACCCCGCCCGTCGGGCCTGGCACGCCATGACATACGTCTTGGTGCCCCGCCCCGCGCCGATCTCCAGGCACGTGCCCGGCCGCACCGCGCCGGTGGCGATGAGCTGCGCATGGGCATCGGTCACGACCGCGCGGGCGCACTCGAACGCGCCGGCGTCGATGAGCGCGGCGACATCGAAATCCAGGCGGCATCCGGGCAGGGGCCCATCCGCGGCGCCCATCTGCTCCTCAAAACCCGGAAGAGCGTGCAGGGCGAGCGGCGCGGGCTCCAGCTGTCCGGCGGCGAGGGCGGAAAGCGCGTCCTTTCCCTGCGCCGCCGCGACGGCGCGCGCGAGCCAGAGGGGAAGACCGGCGCGGCGCGCGGTTGAGACCAGGGCGCGATCTGCCTCCGCCGCATCGTCCGCCGCGAGAAAGCCCTCGGCGCCCGCTGCGACCCGGCGGAGCACGGCGTTGGCGAGCCCCGCCGCGCCGCGCGCCTGCGAGCGCACGAGCTCGACGCCCTGGCTGACGGCCGCCTCGGGGACCGTCCCCAGGTAGAGAAGCTCGAAGGCGGAGAGGCGGAGCGCCGTCCGCACGCGGAGGGAGACCTTCGCGGGACGGTCGAGATAGCGGTCGAGAACGGCGTCGAGCGCACCCTCGCTCGCCGTGACGCCCAGCACGAGGCGGCGGCAGAAGGCGCGGTCTCGTGCGGACAGGGCGTCTGCCACGGGCGTCCGGTCTATGAGCTCGCGCACGTAGGCGTCGCGCTCGGCCGCCGCGACGAGAAGGCGCAGCGCCGCCCTGCGCGCCGGAGAGAGCCTGCTCACGAGAGGAGCCCCCACGTCCCCTGCTTGTCGCGCAGCCCCGCCGCCCATGCGGCGGCCTCCATCTGGCGCTTGCCGTCGGGCTTGACCTCGATGAGCTCGAGCGCGCCCGTCGCGCACCCCAGAAGCACGCGTTTGCCGGCCACGGCGTACGTCCCCTGAGCGGGAAGCGGGGCGCCCTCTCCGGACTCGACGGCGCGCGCACGCACGGCGCGCAGCGCGCGGTCGGCAACCTGGCAGCGCGCCGGCGCGGCGTCGCTCGAGGCGCGGACGCGCCGCGCGTTGGCAGAGGCATCCGCCTCGGGGTCGAGCCAGAGCTCCGCCTTGGCGATCTTGGCGGCGTGGGTGACGAGCGCCTCGTCCTGCTCGGTCCATACGGCAGACCCCGCGGCGATGGCGGGGAGCGTGCGGGCGAGCAGCGCGCCGCCGAGCTCGGCGAGGTCGCGGGTGAGCTCGTCGGCGCCCTTTTCGCCCACCGGCGTCGAAGCCTGCGCGCAATAGGCGCCGGTATCGACACCGTGCCCGATGCGCATGATGGAGACGCCGGCGACCTCGTCGCCGGCGAGGATGGCGCGCTGGATGGGTGCCGCACCGCGCCAGCGGGGGAGCAGCGACGCGTGCACGTTGACGCAGCCCAAAGGCGCCATGGTAAGGACGGCGTCGGGCAAGATGCAGCCGTACGCGGCGACGCAGAAGATGTCGGCCGCAGCATCCCGCAGCGCCTCGAGGGCCTCCGGGGTCATGCGCGCCGTCTCGAGCACGGGGAGCCCGAGCTCGAGCGCCGCCTCCTTGACGGGAGAGGGCTCGAGGCGCTTGCCGCGCGAGCGCACGGCGTCGGGCCTCGTCACCACGAGCGCCACCTCGTGCTCGCGCGCGAGCGCCACGAGCGAGGGCACCGCGAATGCCGGCGTACCCATGAATACGACCCTCATATCCGTCTCCTCTCAGCCAAGAGCGCCCTCGTTCGACCGCGCGGGCGCTATTCCGTATCCCCCGGCTTGGCGCCGTTAGCCAGCGCCTCCTGGTAGCTGCGCATGGCGTGCATGCGCTCGCGCGGCCCCAGGCGCTCGAACATGGTGATGCCGTGCAGATGGTCGATCTCATGCTGCAGGCAGACGCACATGAGGTCGCCCGTCGCCTCGTAGCGCATGAGCTCGCCGTCGAGGTTCTCCGCCTCCACGACGACGTGGTCCGGCCGCTCGATCTCGCAGGTGATGCCGGGAATGGAGAGGCAGCCCTCGTTATAGGGGACCTTCGTGTCCGACTGCTCGACGATGACCGGGTTGATGAGGACGTAGGGGTCGTAGTCATCGGCAGAGGTGTAGTCCACATCGATGATGACGAGCTGGATGAGCTCGCCCACCTGGGGCGCGGCGAGGCCGCAGCCGCCGTTCTCGAACATGTCCCGCTTCATGCGCTCCACGAGCTCGACGAGCTCGGGGCCTATCTCCTCGACGGGCGCGCACTCCTCGCGCAGCCGCGGGTCGGGAGAGAGCACGATATCGTTCATCTCCATACGTTCACCTTTCGTGAGGGCGCGCGCCCGCTGCGGGCGCGTCACATGAGGTCGTAAGCATCGATGTCGACGCCCACCGTCACGCCCTGCGGGGCGGGGCGGGCGTCGAGCACCGCAGCGATCACATCTGAGATATGGTACCCCAGCGGGGACTTTATCACCACGTGAAAGCGATAGCGGTCCTTCGCGCGGGCGATGACGCACGGGTTGGGACCGAGCACGACGGGCGCCATGCGCGGGTCTCCCCCCTCGGCGAGCGTGGGAGGCGCCCCGGTATCCCCCGCCGAGAGGGGCGCGGGGGCGGTCGCCGCGACCAGCCGCCTGATATCGCTTGCAATCGCCGCGGCATGGCCCTCGGCCGCGCGCTCGTCACGTGCCCACACGTTGATGTTGCTCAGCCGCACGAACGGCGGATACAGCGCCTCGGCGCGCTGGGCGCGGTCGTGATCGGTAAAGATCGCCCGATCGTGGGTCGCGACGGCGCGGATCACGGGGTCCTCGGGAAGATAGGTCTGGATGATGACCTCACCCGGCCGTTCCCCGCGCCCCGCGCGCCCCGCCACCTGCTCGAGCAGGTCGAAGGCGCGCTCGCCTGCCCGGAAGTCGGGCATCTTGAGCGCGTAGTCCGCGTTGATGACGCCCACGAGCGTGACCTCGGGAAAATCGAGTCCCTTCGCGATCATCTGGGTGCCCAGCAGCACCGCCGATTCGGCGGCGTCAAAGGCCTCCAACAGCCTCTGGTGCCCGTCCTTGCCCTTGGTGGAGTCGGCGTCCATGCGTATGACCGCCACATCCGGCGGCAGCAGCGCGCGCAGGGCATCCTCCACCTGCTGCGTGCCGAGCCCCATCTTGGCGAGGTAGCGGCTGCCGCACTGGGGGCAGGCGCTACCCGGGGCGGGATACGGCCGCACGTGGTACACCGCGCCGCAGGTGTGGCATTCGAGGGTATGCGTGCGCTCGTGGTAGGTGAGCGCCGTCGAGCAGTGCCGGCATGTGGGCACGCAGCCGCACTCTCGGCACATGAGAAACGGCGCGAACCCGCGTCGGTTGTGCAGGAGCACCGCCTTCTCTCTGCGCGCCGCCACATCGAGGAGCGCCCGCTCGAGCACGCTCGAGAACATGGAGCGGTTACCGCCCGCGAAGGCCCGTCTGAGGTCCGCCACGACGACGCGGGGCAGGCGCGCGCCGCCGGGGCGCTCGCGCATCTCGACCCGCTGCCACCGCTGAGCGGCCCAGATGCCGGCGCGACAGCGCTCGAGCGCCTCGGCGGAGGGGGTCGCCGAGCCCAGAACGAGGGGGAACCCCCCGCGTCGCGCCATCTCGGCGGCGACCTCGCGCGCATGGTAGCGCGGGCTCGAGCCCTGCTTGTAGGACTGCTCGTGCTCCTCGTCGATGACGATGAGCCCAAGGTCGCGGAAGGGGCAGAAAAGCGCCGAGCGCGCGCCCACCACCACGCGCGCCGCCCCGGTGCGCACCATGTCCCACTGGTCGAGGCGCTCGCCCGCCGAGAGGCGGGAGTGGAAGACCGCGACGGCGTCGCCGAAGCGCGAGCGGAAGCGGCCGACGGTCTGCGCGGTGAGGGAGATCTCCGGCACGAGCACGCAGGCGGAGCGCCCCTCAGCGAGCACGCGCTCGATCGCGGCGAGGTAGACCTCCGTCTTGCCGGAGCCCGTGACCCCGTCGATGAGTACCACGTCGCCTTGGCCGCGCTCATACGCCTCGGCGATGGCGGCAAGCGCCTCCCGCTGGCCCTGCGTGAGGGCGGCCGGCGCCGCGGCGCGGGCCGACGAGAGCGTCGTCGCGACATCGGTGCCGCGCCAGGCGCGCCGCTCCTCCACCGTGACAACGCCGCGCTTGGCGAGCGTGCGAACGGCTGCCGAGAGGTCCCCGTAAAGCGCTTTGAGCTCGCGCGTGGTCACGGGGCCGCACGAGAGCGCTTCGAGTAGCTGGCGCTGCCGGACGGCGGTCTTGGGCGGCTCGTAGGGCTCGGCAGCGGGTGCAAGCGAGACCACGCGCTCGTGGATCTCGGGGACGGCCGGCTCCTCCACGCGGTAGGTTCCGCCGTCTCCACGCACGAGGCGCGGCGTGCCACCGGGCGGCAGGAAGAGCCTGAGGCACTCGGCGAGCGGGGCCACATACTCGCGGCTCATCCAGAAGGCGAGCTCACCCGCCCACGGCGCGCATCGCGGCGGGGCGAGCACGGCCTCGACCGGGCGCACGCAGGAGGGGTCGAGCCCTGTGGCTCCGGGGAGGCTTGCGAGGTCGCGAGCGAGGATGGTCACATAGCCGAGTGCCTTGCGCCGCCCAAACGTCACGAGTACGGTCGACCCGACCTCGAGGTCGTCGGCGAGCGATTCCGGGACCGCATAGGCGAAGGGCTCGGAGAGCGCGCGGGAAGGGATGTCGACGATGACGGAGGCATAGCCCACAACGGGAGCCGGAGTCGGTTCCGGCTCTGTGGCGCGCGCACAATCGTCCACTGGGCTCGTCAGCGATCCGGTCCCGGAAGTCCCATCCGCCGGGCAATCGCCAAAGAGCGACAGCTGCACCTGTCTACGCCCGGCCATCGAGCCGCCGCTCCGCATCATGGAATACCGCCCCACCGTCGCGACGCCCAATGGCGACGATCTCCACGATCTGGACCTCGCCGTTCATGATGCGAAAAATGATGCGGATGCCCGCCGACCGGAACTTGAGCTCTTTGCAGCCCTGCAGACGGCCACTCAGCGGGTTGCCGATCGCATCGGCGCGGAGCCGGAGGCGCGCGAGTCCATTGTCCACAAGCGGCCGCACGGAACCATCGAGCGAACGGTACTCCCCTGCCGCCCGCTCATCGATAAAGCGCAGCTCAAACGGTGCACTCATGCGAAGAGCTCCTCGTCGGGCACCGTCTCGGTATCGAGCTCGACAAGGCGGGCGAAGGCCTCGTCACCCATCACCTCGCCTGCAGGAATCCCGTGATGATGGGGATTGGCATCGGCTGCGGCAACCCGGTCGGCCGCGCGCGCATACAGCGCCTGCGCACGCAGGGAGTCGAGCTCCACCGCCATGCGCTCGAACTCGTCGAACCCGATGATCACGGTGTCGATGCCGTCGTTGCGGTCCGAGACGAAGACGGGAGCCTGTCGTGCGCGGCGGCGCATGTCGCCAAAGTTCTTGCCAGCCTGGCTCGACGAGACAACCTGGTCACGGGCGAAGGCAATCTTTCCTTCGATAACGGGCACCATAGAAGCCTCCTCGATACGTACGCTACGCGTCCTTACCTACGTAGTGTAGCAAGCATTACCGTACGGCACCAGACCGCCCGCATCGCAAGCAGGTATAGCACCCGCGCCGACCCTAGCCGCCTACCGTCCGCACGCAGCACGGAGCTCGTCCGTGCGGTCGGTCCGCTCCCACGTGAAGTCGGGGTCGTTTCTGCCGAAGTGCCCGTAGGCGGCCGTCTTTTGATAGATCGGGCGGCGCAGGTCGAGGTCGCGGATGATGGCGCCGGGGCGCAGGTCGAAGACCTCGCCGATGGCGCGCTCGATCGCCTCCACGGGCACCCGCTCGGTTCCGAACGTGTCCACCATGATGGAGAGCGGCCGCGCCACGCCGATGGCGTAGGCGAGCTCGACCTCGCACGTGCGCGCGAGCCCCGCCGCCACGACGTTTTTGGCCACCCAGCGCGCGGCGTAGGCGGCCGAGCGGTCGACCTTGGTGCAGTCCTTGCCGCTGAAGGCGCCGCCGCCATGACGGCCCATGCCGCCGTAGGTGTCGACGATGATCTTGCGCCCGGTCACACCGCAGTCGCCCATCGGGCCGCCA
>DVMF01000021.1 GCA_018715125.1 Candidatus Coprousia avicola
CCCGCGTGCCGCCGTACTCGTAGACGCCCGCGTACTTCTCGTTGCGCAGCATCTTCGAGATCGCGCGCATGTCGAACGGCTTGCCCGTGAGCGTGCGCCACGGCCTCAAGGCATCCATTATCTCGGGGAAGCCGCTGCCGGCGTCGTACATCTCGAACATGGTGCGCACCACGCGCGCCTGCTCCTCGTTGACGTGGTAGAAGCCATCGCCTCCGAGGTCGAGGCCGTATACCCTCACGCCGTTGTGCTTGCACTTGAGGGCGTTGCCGTGCAGCCCGCGCTTCACGTTCTCCGCTAGGTTCGCGGAGTAGTACTCCGCCATACCCTCAAGAACGGCCTCCAACAGGATGCCGTCCGGACCGTCCTCTATGCGCTCCGTAGCCGAGACCACGCGCACGCCGTTGCGCTTGAGCTTCGTCTTGTAGATTGCGCTGTCGTACCTGTTGCGGGCGAAGCGGTCGGTCTTGTAGACGTAGACCTTCTCGAACCACCCGCGCGCGCTGTCCGCAACCATCTCCGCGAACGCGGCGCGGTGATTCGTCGTGGTGCCGGAGGTAGCCCTGTCGGCGTACACGCGCACGATGCGGTCGCCGTTGCGGCGCGCCTCCTCAGTGCAGACGCGAACCTGGTCCTCTATTGACTCCTCGCGCTGCCCGGACGAGGAGTATCGCGCGTAAATCACCGCGCTTGCCATATAATGTTCCCACCTCCCGCTCGTCGGGTTGGTACTTTTCAGGAGCCTCGCGCAGGGTTGCCGCCCTTATGCGCGGGGCTTTCTCTCTAACTTCCGAATATATGCCGCACGCTTTTCTCCAACTGCTCCAATCCGATGTCGTTGGAGTCGGGCTTCGGGTTCTTGTATAGAGAGGTCCAGACTCCCTCGCTCTTCGGTGCCGCGCGCTTCACCTCTACGATTCTGTGCTCGTCTCCGAACCGACGGATGATGACGCCCTGGCCGAAGTGGGCATGCCACCCGTAGATGTCGGCCATGTTTATACTGCCGTCCAACAGGTAGTGCAGATGCACAATGAGGCTGTCCCCGTGTTCCAGATGTGGGAAACCTTCGATGCTGGACGGCCTCTCGATCACCTCGTCGTGGGACATGTGGGCCACGACCACGTTCTTCGGCACCTTGCCGGTCTTCGTCGGCGAAGAGAACACGATGTTCGGCTCCGACTTGCGCAGGTCGCAGTGGTACGCCTGCATAGGCGGACAAACTGAACCGATAAGCGCGATAGCGTCGGATATGACGCGTTCGGGGGTGAACGACTCGATGTTTACCCCTGCCTCGGAGAGGAACAGGCGATTCTCCGCCTGCTGCTGATCCTGCTTCTGCTTGCGCTCGCGTTCAAGGCGCTCCCACTCCTCCTGCTCACGCCTGAACTCCTCGCTGTCCGTGTCTATCTCGTTGCCATCGGCATCGCGATAAATCACCTTGATGGATACCTTCGGTTCCTGCGTCTTCGGCTTCTTCTTGAAAAAATCGAGTAGTCCCATGGCTACTCCATCTCCTCGGGTGCCTGCCACCAGACCACGGTGCCGATCACGCGCACCGGGCCGTCTTCCATGCTGAACACGAGGTCTTCCTGCTCCTCGTGGCTGTCCGCCGTAAGCATGAGTGTGCTGCTGCCGCGATACCACCTGCGCATGACCGCCTGGTACGCCTCGGTTTCAACCACTGCGATGGAGCCGTTGGAAGGCTCGCGGTCGGGGTCGACGAGCACGTGCGCGCCCTCTGGTATCACGCGGTCCATGCAGTTGCCCTCGACCACGAGCGCGAAGGCGCGCGGGTGGCGCGAGCACACGGATGCGGGCACCTCGACGCGGTGCTCCGCCTCCTCCTCGTCCGTGAGCGCGCCCGCATGGACGCGGCCCAGGGTGAGCAGCGGCACGGTCGCCCCACCCGAGGAGTAGACGGGAATGGCACCAGCGGGAAGGGAAACACTATCGAACTGACCGTGTTCCTTCGCCGCGAGCCCATATCTGTCGGACAGGAGGTCGTCCTCAGAAATGTTGAAGTACTCGCAGATGTTGCTAATCGCATCATGCCGAGGCCGCGCACCCTTGCGCCACCCAGTAACAGAACCGGGCGTAACGCCAGCAATACGCGCAAGCGCCTCTTGTGTCAGGTCATGTTTGACGAGCAGCGCATCTATATTTTCCGGTAGTCCCATAACTGCTCCTATCTGCTGCTGACTTTAATAATACCGAATCAAATCCACTTTTTCCTAAATCAGTTATTGAGTTTTGCTAAATGTTCCGCTATTATCGAAATCGCCGAAGGAGGTGATTCGATGGCAGAGGATAACCTGTTCGCTGCAGCCCGAACCGGGTCTGGCCTGACCCAAGCAAAGGCTGCATCTATCTGCGGTATCTCTGTTGACGCATACCGCACACGAGAGAAGCGCCCCGGAGAGTTCCGCGTTAAAGAACTCAAGCTCCTTGCCGAAGGCATGGGCGAGAACTCGCGGAAGATTCTGGCGGATGCCGTTCTCTCTCTTTTTTTGCCCAGTTGATTTAGTTTTTCTAAATGTCGAAAGGAGCCACAGATGGCAAGCAAGACCAAGGACCTGCGTTCGGCGACGGAGGACATCGAGCGCGTGAAGAAGCTCGCGTACAAGCAGTTCGGCTTCCGCGAGTACCTGGTCAACCCGATCGAGATGGACGCGACCGACCCCTCGCGCCACTGCCTCTTCGAGGTCATGGGCGTCACCTACAAGGTGGAGGACGGCTCCATCTCCGTCGAACCCGCCGAGGACTAGTGACCCCGGCGCAGCGCGCCATGTGCCGCGCGATCCGCACGGCCATGGCCGAGTTCTACAAGTACCCCGAAAACGAGAGGAAGTTTCTGGAATGGAAGTCATCAAGGAAAGGAGGGGACGCGTCCGGGTCGGCAAACGCGAGACGCGCCCCGTCACGGTTCACTACAGAACCATCCCCATGTTAACAGACGATCAGCGCGAGAACCTGCAGGGGTGTCTCGGCCTCCTGCTCATCACCGCCTGTATCGTCATCACCGGCCTCATCGAGGGGTCGACATGGCCGGCGTAGAGCGCGCCCGCCAGATGGTCGCGAAGGCGTGCCACTGGGTGCGGCTGCACCCGGAGAAGTGGCGCAAGCTCAAGGACTTCTGCGGCTACCTCATGGAGGAGGGCGACCTAATCCAGCGCGGCAACGTCTACGAGCTGGCGCGCCGCTACGGCATGGACGTGAGGCTCGCGAGCGAGTTCAGGCGCGACCACAACCTGTGGAGCGTGCTCACGCGCTACATGGTCATGGAGCGGCCGATGCTGCTCTCTGCCATCAGCTTCCGCGAGACGCCCATCGACCGGGTGCCGCTCGTGGAGTTCTGGCGCGACATCGTGGGCGAGGACGAGTTTGTGGCCGGCTCGCTGGAAGAGGCGCGCCGCATCTACGACATCCAGCGGGGCGCGGAATGAGGGCGCTCATGGTCATACCGGGCAGGATGCCCGGCCTCAACGACTACGTACGGGCGGAACGCGCCAACCGCTTCGCCGCGTCGAAGATGAAGAAGGAGCAGACCGAGCGGGCGGGCATCGCCGCGGTGGAGCAGCGCATGCCCAGGTTCAGCGGGCGCGTGGAGATCGTCTTCACGTGGATAGAGGAGAACCGCCGCCGGGACATGGACAACGTGGCGTTCGCCAAGAAGTTCATCCTCGACGGCCTCGTGCGCGCCGGCGTCATCCACGACGACACGCCCCAGTACATCGCGGGGCTCGCCGACCGCTTCGCCTACGACAGGCAGCGGCCCCGCATCGAGGTGGAGGTGCGCAGCGCGTGACGAAGCCGAGGGTGTGGACCACCGGGGACCTCAAGAGGGTGGCGGAGCTCGCGGGCACCATGCCGGAGCGGGAGCTGCGCAGGCGATTGAAGCTGTCGAGGAACCAGCTCAAGTACGCCGTGAACAGGCTCCGGAGCCTCGGCGTGGCCGTCACGACGCGCTACTACGAGCCGCAGCTTGAGACCTGCCCGGTGTGCGGCTGCAGGCGCGCGACCCTCGGCAAGGACGGAATCTGCGAGCCGTGCCGCCTCAAGAGACAGCTCGAAGAGATCGAGTGGCGCGTCTCGGAGCTCATGGCCCGGCTCACGCCGGAGCAGCGCGCCGTCTACGAGAAGTCGGAGGCGCAACGCGAATCGAGGGCGGACCCCATGCCCAAACCGAGACCCACAGACGGCCTCGACGGCTACGAGCGCGCCAAGGCATCCGAGGAGCACGACGCCGCCATGGAAGCATGGGCGGCCGCGTACCTCAAGCGCCGCGTGAAGGCGGCGCAGAAGCGCAAGGAGCGCATCCAGGAAAAGGTCAACGAGAACGACAGGAGGAGAAATGTTCGGCAAGAAGGCAGAGAGGAAGCGGGTGGCGGCCATCAAGGTGAAGGCGCTCGGCATGAAGGACATCGACGCGGCGCTTGAGCGAATCCAGAAGGAGTTCCCCGTCGAGGAGGCAGAGAGCCCCATCCAAGCCGTCGCCTACCGCTTCATGCACGCCGGCGCATGCGCCATGGCGGACGAGATCATCCACGGCGAGCGCGGCGAGAAGGACTACGAGGAGATGCGCGAGAACGTGACGCGCATCGCGGACAGCACCGCCATCGCGAACATCGTCGGCATCGAGGGCAAGGGAGCTCCCGCCGAGCTCGGCGAAATCCTCAAGGAGGTGCTGGGCTGATGCAGACCATGGAACTGGTGGACATCGAGGACGTCTACCCGTACCAGGAGGGCGACGTGCGGATGAACCCGCGCGACGTTTCCAGCAAGGAGTGCCAGGGGTACATCGGGCAGCTCGCCGAGCAGTTCAAGTACAACAAGCTCAACCCGGGGCAGCCGCGCGTGCGCCCCATCCTCTACCGCGACGGAGGCATCTACCAGATCATCGACGGCGAGTGCCGCTACTGGGCGATGAGGAAGCTGGGCACCAAGCGGTTCTACGCCGACGTGTTCGACGATCTTGCGGACGCGGAGACCGCCCGCCAGGAGGCCGCGAAGGCCATGGTGGAGACCGATGCCAAGCGCGCCCTCACCCCAGAGGAGATGAGCAAGGGCGTGCAGACCATGCTCGCGCTCGACATCCCCGACGAAGAGGTGGCGGCCGTCGCCCGCATCGACGCGGGCAAGGTCAGGCGTGCGCGCAGGGCGACGAAGGCGGCGGGGGACGCGGCGTACGACATGACGCTCGACCGCCTCATCGCCATCGACGAGTTCGCGGGCGACGCCGACGCCGTGTCCAAGCTGCGCGACTGCCCCGCCAAGGACTGGCGGCGCGTCTACGAGGGCATGGTCGCAGAGCGCGAGCGCAAGGCCGCCATGGCGGCGATGGTGGACGCCGCGAAGGCAGCCGGCGTGGAGATCGCCGGGGACACCCCCGAAGGGTACAAGGCGGCGCGCACGTTCAGCGCCTACAACAGCGAGCAGCTTGGCTCGTACCTCGAAGGCCACGGGAAGGGATGCGTGGCGGTCGAGACGCAATACGGCCTCACGTTCGTGGAGCCCGCGTCCGACGGCGAGGCCGTCGACGAGGAGGCGCAGCGCGAGGCGCAGGAGAAGGCCGACTTCTACTCGGCGTTCGAGGACGCGGAGAGGACGCGGCGCGCGTGGCTCGGCGAACGGGTGCGCGACGTCACCTCGATGCGGAGCACCGCCCGCCTCCTGAACGCCAAGGCGCTCACGTGCCGCGAAGTCGGTGACTTCGAGCAAGCCACCGGGGCGGAGGTCGAATCCTCCCCCTGCCCGCTGTCCGTGGCCATCGGCTTCCAGTCCCTGCAGCGCCCCACGGCGTTCGGCATCTGGAACGTCCTCTCGGGAAACGGGGCCGACTACGTGTGGGAGGGCGCTGCCCGGGACACCGTTGAGCTTATCGAGGCCATGGAGATGGACGGGTACGAGCCGGCGGATGCCGAGCTGAGGACCGTCCGCGCGTGCAGGTCGGTCATTGAAGGAGGAGACGATGAGCAGTAGCGACGAGCAGCCCGTCGAGGTGCAGGCCGAGGTCATCGAGGACAAGGGCCTCGCCGTGAGCTTCACGCCGGCGGCCATCGAGGCGAACTTCGCCGCCCTCGACGCCCGCGTCGAGGAGATGATCGAGGGATACGCGGAGGCGCGCTACGACCTCACCGATGCAGACAGCATCAAGCAGGCGAAGCGGGACCGCGCGTACCTCAACGGCATCGCCAAGGAGATCGACGAGCGCCGCAAGGCGGTGAAGCGCGAGTACATGCGCCCATACGAGGAGTTCGAGGCGCAGGCGAACGCCATCGCAGCGAAGGTCAAGAGCGCGAGCGCGAACATCAAGGAGCAGCTGGACGAGGCGGAGGAGCGCCGCAAGGACGCGGCGTACGCCATCCTCAAGGAGTACTACGAGGACCTGGCGGGACTGCTGGTGCCAGTGGTCCCCTACGAGCGCATCCACGAGGAGAAATGGCTGAACAAGACGTTCGGCGAGATCAAGGCCAAGAAGGCCATTGACGAGAAGGTCGTGAAGGTCGCGCACGACTGGGAGACGCTGCAGTCGCAGAAGGGCCTGCTCCCCCACTACGAGACGGCGGAGCGCACGTTCTTCGGCACCCTCGACCTCGGCTCCGCGCTCACGGCGGCGCGCGAGGCGCATGCGGCCGACGAGCGCATCGCGGAGCTGCGCGACGCGGTTGAGGAGCGTTTCGAGGAGCCGGTGCCGGACACGGAGCCGGAGACGGTTCCGGGCGAGCGGCCCGAGCCCGCGCCTGCGCCCGTGCAGCCGGCACCCGCACCCGTCGCCCCGCCCGCGCCCGCCCCCGTGGCGGCCCCGGGCGGCGAGTACGTCCCGTGCGTCATGGTCATCGCGGCGGCGTCGCGCGAGCAGATGCAGCAGATAGGGCGCTTCTGCGGGAGCCTCAGCCCGAGGGTCACAGGGAAGTTCATAACGGGGACGCTTGAGCAGGCGGTCGAGAAGGAGCGCCGCCAGATGGGAGGGTTCAATGGCTGATACGAACGCGCAGCCCCGCAGCATCCTGAGCGCCATAGCCCAGGTGCAGCGGTCGGTCGTGGTGCCGAAGGCGAGGTACAACGAGTTCGGCGGCTTCAACTACCGCAGCCTGGAGGACATAGTGTCCGCGCTCAAGAAGCCGTGCGAGGACGCGGGCATCGGCTTCTTCATGCACGACGAGATCGCCAACGTCGGGGACCGCTACTACGTCAAGGCGACCGTGTGCGCCTTCTTCACCGACGAGCCCGGGGAGATGTTCACGCTGTCGGCCTACGCGCGCGAGGCCGAGCACAAGAGCAAGAGCGACGACGCCCAGGTGACCGGCATGGCGTCGAGCTACGCGCGCAAGTACGCGCTCTGCGGGATGTTCGCCATCGACGGCGAGAGCGACCCAGACCAGCTCGCCCCCGCCAAGAATCAGGGGCAGCCGCCGCAGGGCCCGTTCATCGCCCACTGCCGGAGCTGCGGAACCCGCTACCAGTTCGAGGACGCAGCCCAGTACGAGGCGTTCTCGGCGAACCCCGGGTGCTGCCCCGCGCCCTCCTGGGAGATCGAGTAGGCCATGCAGGAGCTGTACGAGCAGCTGGACGAGCTCACCGACCAGCTCATGGCCGAGCTTGAGGTCTGCAAGACCAGCGGCTGCCAGTACGCCGAGAACGAGGCGGAGTACCGCAAGGCCCTCCGCCTCGCCATCCTCGACGAGCGCGAGAAGGGGATGCCCGCGACCATCACGAGCGACCTGTGCCGGGGCCGCCCCGACATCGCGGAGCTCAAGCGCCTGCGCGACTGCTCCGAGGCCATCTACAAGGCGAGCCAGGAGGCCATCAACGTATACAAGCTGCGCATCCGCATGGTGGACGCGCAGATCACCCGCGTGTGGAACAGCGGGAACGTGACGCAAGGAGGATACCTGTGAAGGACTTCACCATCGACGGCTACGTGACCAAGAACATCGAGACGCGCTCAACGAGCAGCGGCCAGCTCGTCACGCGCTTCTCGGTCAACAGCCCGAACTACAACCGCGAGAGCCGGACGAGCACGCCCCAGTTCTTCGAGTGCGAGTACTGGCACAACGGGCAGCAGGACGACAAGGCCCGCAACATCGTGGAGGGCGCGCTGCTTCTCCTGTGGGGCAGCCTCGCCTACGACAGCTGGCAGGACAAGCAGACCGGCCAGAACCGCTCTAAGGCGTACCTCAAGGTGCGCGAGATAGGCGTCATCAGACCGCCGCAGCCGAGGCAGGCGCAGCAGCCGCAGGGCTACCAGCAGCCGGCCTACCCGTCCCAGCAGTACCCGCAGCAGGGATACCAGCAGCAGGCCGCCCCAGCGCCCCGCTACGGCTCGCAGCAGGTCGCCCAGGCACCAGCGCCAGCCCAGCAGCAGTTCGCCCCGCAGGCGGCACCGCAGGCGGCGCAGCAGCCGCCCGTCATCGACGTGTACGACGAGGACATCCCGTTCTAGGAGGAGTGCAGTGAAGAGGTTCCAGCAGGTCGCGGCGGCGGCAATCTGCGCGTCGCTGTTCCTGCTCGCCCTCCTCGCCGTCGCGCTGCTGTGCTCGATGCTCCTGGCGGGCATCGTGGGCACGCTGCGCGGCATAGCGTGGTGATGGGCGTGCAGGTACTAGATTCGCTCATCGACGGCCCCCTGCAGCTGGGCAACCGCCGCGAGGGCGACGAGCTCATCGGCATGATCGTGCGCTACCTCCGCACGGGAGAGGAGCCGTCGCCCCGCACGGACGCCCAGAGGATGGCCCTGGCCATGGTGCGCCCGGTGCTCGACAAGAGCCGCAAGCGCATCGTGGCTGGAAGCGAGGGCGGAAGCAGGTCGGTAAGCAGAACGGAAAGCAAACAGTCAAGCAAACGGCAAAGCAAACAGGCAAGCAAAACGCCAAGCGAACCGGAAAGCGAAGAGGAAAGCAACGCCGCAAGCAAACAGGCAAGCGATATATCTTCCTCTTCCTCTATTCCTCTTCCCGACTCCCCTTCCGAGGAGGAGGGGTGCGGGGAGGAGGACGGCGGAATCCCCTACACGGAGATCGTGGCCGCCCTCAACGGGGTGCTCGGGACGTCGTACCGCCCGACCTCGAAGAAGACCCGGCAGCTCATCCACGCCCGATGGGCGGAAGGCTTCCGGTTCCCCGACTTCGAGGCCGTCATCGCCACCATGGCGGCGGCGTGGGGCGACGACCCGAAGATGAGCGCGTACCTGCGCCCCGAGACGCTTTTCGGGCCGAAGTTCGAGAGCTACCTGAACAGGCCGAAGCCGAGGAAGGAGAGGGCGCATGGAGACCCGTTCGCAGCCTACTAGGCGGTGCCCGCACTGCGGCCGCGAGCTCAAGCCCATGGTGCTACCCGCAATGTTCGGGGCCAAGGAGCCGCACGTGGTCGGCTTCGAGCCGTGCCACTGCCCGGAGGCGGAGCGCGAGCGCATCGAGCGCATGAACGAGGAGAACGAGCGCAGGGCGCGGGAGGAGGCCGAGAAGCGCCGTGAGGCGTACCGGCGCGCGGGAATCAGGCCGAGGTTCATGGACGCGGAGTCGCCCATGGCGGGTGGCATCATGGCAGGCGTGCGGGAGGGGCGCGGCGCGTACGTGTTCGGGCCGGTCGGCACCGGCAAGACGCACCTCGCCTCGGCGGTCGCCCGCATGGCGGTGGACGACGGCATGCGGGTGCGCGTCACGGACATGCCCGGCATCATCGCCCGCCTCAAAGGAACGTTCGGCACGCAGACGAGCGAGGAGGACGTGCTATCCGGCCTGTCGCGGTGCGGCCTCCTCGTGATAGACGACCTGGGCAAGGAGCCGCCGACGGACTGGACGCTCACGCAGGTGTTCCGCGTAGTGAACGACAGGTACGAGACCATGAGGCCGGTGGTCGTCACATCGCAGTACGACCTCAAGGCGCTGGGCGGGAGGCTGTCGCGCAACGGAGACGTCGACACCGCCCTCGCCATCGTTAGCCGCCTCTCCGAGATGTGCGCCAAGCACGAGATGAGGGGCGCGGACAGGAGGCTCCATGGCCAAGGTTGACACGCTGCCCGCCATCCTCGTGCCGCTCATGAGCGCGCCGAGCATCAGGCTCGACCGCTGCGCGGTGTGCGGAAGGCCGCGCCCGCTGAACCAGCACCACATCGTGCGCAGGGGCGCGGGCAGGCTCTACCGCTTCGGGGGCGAGGTGGAGAAGCCGACCATCACGCTGTGCGGGTTCGGCAACCACCTGCGCGACGCCGACGGCCACCCGTACTGCCACGGGCTCGCCCACGCCAACATGCTCCACTTCCGCTGGGTCCCGCGCGACGCGGTGGGCGGCGGGTTCGGTCGCTACCAGCGCGAGGAGGGCGGCGACGGCGGGCACATCGAGTACCTTCTGCTCGACGAGCCGGCGAGCTACGCGGCCGCGCTCGAAATGGACGGCTGGAGGCCGCTGAGGAGGTGGCGCGCATGAGCCAATACGAGCCGCCGAGCGGTTGGAACCTGCCGCCCGGGTGCTTCGAGGACGATCCGCGAGCGCCCTGGAACGCCCCGGACCCGTGGGAGGGCAGGAAGTGCGGCGAGTGCCGCTTCTGCAGCCGCTGCAGGCTGCTCGACGGGACGGAGGTCAAGGTCTGCGCGTCCGACGGATGCGACCTTGAGGAGATAGAGCCAGACGCCCCCGCATGCGAGGGCTTCGAGGACTACTAGGAGGAGACATGACGGAGCAGGACAGGGCGCGCGAGGCGCGCATCAGGCTCGACGCAGCGCGCAAGCACATCACCGACGCCATCGAGGCCATCAGCGGCCCCGCGCCGGACTGGGTGCGCTGCGGCGCGTTCATCGACATGGCGGGCGACGTGATGCCGTTCGTCAAGGAGGCTGAGGAAAGATGAGCATGGAGGCGATAGCCCGCAACTTCACGTACCACCCGCCTACCGACGACCAGGACGCACTCTACAAGGCGATCAGGGCGAAGGCGCGCGAGCTCGCCGAGCTCGTCGAGGAGAGATGCCCGAACAGCCGCGAGAAGTCGCTGGCAATGACCAAGCTGGAGGAGAGCGTCATGTGGGCGAACGCCTCGATAGCCAGGAACGGAGGCGACGGGCGATGAGCTCGGAGTGCTCCGGCTGCGAGCTCATCGTGCGGTGCCGCGACTGCAGGTTCTGCGACATCGTGCCCGATGGCTCGACGGCCTTCTGCCGCCAGCTTTACGACAAGCCAGACTGGGGCCTCCCCGAGCCCTACACCGGGAGCGAGCCAGCGGAGATGCTTGAGGTCGGCCTTGACGACTTCTGCGCGTGGGGAGAGAAGAGGCAGCAGTGAGCCACAGCAGGCACCACCACAGGCGGCACACCGCTCGCAAGCACCGCATGTGCTCCGACAAGACGAGGTTCGCGAGCGAGATCGCGGCCATGAGGTCGGGAGCGAAGTTCGATATGGACTGGTACCGGTGCCCGTACTGCGGCGGTTACCACCTCACGAGCAAGAACCGGATGAAAGGCACCCAGTCATGAAGGAAGAGGAGATCAAGCGCAACCGCTACCAGCTCGCGAAGCACGTCTACCGCATGCGGGTGAAGAGCGGCTGCACGTTCGAGGAGATAGCCCGCGCCATCCGGTGCTCAGCCAAGGAGGCGCGCGAGCTGTTCAAGGAGGCTATGAGATGAGGCTGTACGTCATCGGCCCCGTGTCGGGGCGCGAGGGTGACAACCGCGAGGCGTTCGAGGAGGCGCGGAAGAAGCTGTGCGCCGCTGGGTACGAGGTGGAGATTCCCCATGACTGGATAAGACCAGGGGTGCCGTGGCAGGAGGCCATGCGCGCGAGCATCACCCAGATGCTGGCGGTAGACAACAGGCGCTTGCCGGTCTACGACGGCGTGGCGGAGCTTCCAGGTGTTTTCGGCTCGAAGGGCGCTCGTTGCGAGCGCGGAATCTGCGAGCAGCTGGGCATACCGCACAGGACCGTGGCGGAATGGTGCGGGGGTGCCGGCGATGGGGAATGAGGCGGAGCCCCGCGAGCATCTTGAAGACGAGAGCGCCGGATGCCGCTTCGGATGCCTCCTGATCGTCGTCGGGTGCCTCGCGCTCGACGCCCTGGCGGCGTGGGCCGCCTGGCAGATGGCGGGCTTCTTCGGCATGCTGCTTTCCATGCTCGCCCGCGCCTAGCGACACCTTCGGGAACATAGCCGTGCGGTCATCCTCCGCCGCAACGGGGCACAGGGAGCCGTCCTGCGGGGCGGCTCCCGCCGTCTCGCGGCACGGGCCGCATGGAAGAAGACCGAGGAAGGAAAGCATGGCAAAGGGCGAGACCTACGAGGAGTTCACGGAGAAGTTCAAGCCGAAGAAGACCACGGACGACTGCTACACGCCGCCCGAGGTGTTCGACGCGGTGCTGTCGTGGGCGTGCCGCGAGTACGGCGTAGACCCGGCGAAGGTCGTGCGCCCGTTCTACCCGGGCGGGGACTACGAGAGCGCCGAGTACCCGGGGGGATGCTGCGTAGTGGACAACCCGCCCTTCTCGATTCTGTCGAAGATCGTCTCCTTCTACCAGGACAGGGGCGTGGGCTTCTTCCTGTTCGCCCCCACCCTGACGTGCATGGGCATCCAGAGGTGCAGCAAGGTCGTGGCCGGCGCTGCTGTCGTTTACGAGAACGGGGCGAGCGTGAACACGTCGTTCGTGACGAACCTCGACCCGATGCTCGCGAGGAGCGCGCCGGAGCTTCGCGCCGCAGTGGACGAGGCGGTCGAACGGATAAGGCGGGACAGGGCGAAGGCGCTGCCGAAGTACGACTACCCGTACGAGGTGCTGACCGCCCCGATGCTCGCGCGCTACAGCAAGTACGGCATCGACTTCGGCGTGAGGCCGGAGGAGGCGAGCTTCACGCGCGGACTGGACATGCAGCGCGACATGGGAAAGGCCATCTACGGCAGCGGATACCTCATAGCAGAGCGTGCAGCCGCAGAGCGTGCAGCCGCAGAGCGTGCAGCCGCAGAGCGTTTCGCGCTATCCCGGCGCGAGCGCGAGATCGTCGCGTGCCTGGGATAGCGCGAAACGCAGGGCGTCGGAAAGGAGGGGCGCGTGGAGACCGCCACCAAGGACATACCGCTGGCGAACCCGCGCCGCGAGACCTACTGCCAGAAGCGCATCGAGGGCATGACGCAGCGGCAGGCGATGCTCGCCGCGTACCCGGACCGCGCGCGGTGGAAACCGGAGACGGTGGACAACAAGGCGTGCAAGTTGGAGGCGACGGATGAGGTCAAGGCTAGGATAGCCGCCCTCAAGCGCATCGCGGCCGAGCGCGCGACGACGACCCGAGCCAACGTGCTCGCGGGCATGAGCGAGACCTTCGAGGCGGGCGTGGAGCGCGTCCGCAAGGCAGGAGAGGGCAAGCCGCTCGACTACGTGGCCGTCAACGCCGTGACGCAGCTGGGCAAGACGCTGCTGGACGCGCTTCCCGAGGAGCGGGCCGAGCAGCGCGGCGAGTTCACGCGCGACTTCGCGCTGCTGATCGGGCGCGACTTCTTCCGCCCGCACATGCTCATGGCCACGGGCGCGCAGACCGAGTTCTGGTGCAAGGGCGGGCGCGGCTCGCTCAAGAGCTCGTGGGCGTCCATCGAGCTGGTGAAGCACATCGAGGACAACCCCGGGGAGCACGCCGCCGCCGTAATGAAGCGCAAGAACAGCCTGCGCGACGCGGTGTACGCGCAGGTGGTCTGGGCCATACACGAGCTGGGGCTGGAAGACGAGTACGAGATGCCCGTCTCCACGCTCAAGATACGCAAGAAGTCCACCGGGCAGGTCATCTTCTTCGCCGGATGCGACGACCCTCACAAGAGCAAGGGCCTCAAGCCCCCGTTCGGCTTCATCGGCTTCCTGTGGTTCGAGGAGTGCGACCAGTTCAAGGGAATGTCCGAGCTGCGAACCGTGCGCCAGTCCGCCGCGCGAGGCGGCGAGCGCACCATCGTGGTCTACACCTACAACCCGCCGCGCACCCGGGACAACTGGGCGAACAAGGAAGCCGACCGCCGCCGCGACGCGGGCGAGGAGGTGTTCGACAGCTGCTACACCGACGCGCCGCCCGAATGGCTCGGCGCGCAGTTCATAGCCGACGCGGAAGACCTCAAGGAGACCGACGAGCAGGCGTACCTCCACGAGTACCTGGGCGAGCCCGTGGGCTACGGCGGGCAGATATTCGACCGCGTTGAGTTCCGCGAGGTGACCGACGAGGAGATAGCGGCGTTCGAGAGATTGCACGCCGGTCAGGACTTCGGGTGGTTCCCCGACCCGTGGGCGTGGACCCTCTCCGAATGGCAGCCGGGGCAGCACCGCATCATCACGTTCGCGGAGCTTGGCGGGAACAAGGTGCTGCCGGTCGATGCCGCAGCGCGCATCCGCGCCGCGCTCACGTGGAGCGACGGCGAGGGGCCCGGCGGCAGGGCGAAGGAGCCCGCGTACCACCGCCTGCGCGTGCTGTCCGACGACGCCGCGCCCGACCAGATTCAGGCGCAGCGCGACGAGGGCGTGGACGCGAGGAGCGCGGGCAAGGGTGGGCTGCGCACCATGAGCTACCGCTTCCTGCAGTCCGTCACGTGGGTCATCGACCCCAAGCGTTGCCCGAACCTCGCCCGCGAGGTGCGGGAGGCGGAGTTCGAGATGGACGAGAGCACGGGCGAGTACTCGGGCGACTACCCCGACGGGAACGACCACTGGATAGACGCGACCCGCTACGCCTTCATGGACGTGGTGACGAGGCGAGGGGCGTACAAGAACGCAGGAAGGGGCTAGACCATGGCAGACAACCAGTTCGAGGTGCCGGCGTACGTGTCCAAGGAGATCACCTCGCGCGGGTACGCGATGCCGCCGGACATGAGCGCGCACATCGAGACGTGGTACCAGTGGTACACCGCGACGCACCCGTTTTACAAAGAGAAGTACCTGGGCGTGGACGGGCGCAGCCACGAGCGCCAGAAGCTCTCGCTGCGCCCCGCGCGCCGCGTCTGCCGCGAATGGGCGTCGCTCATCGCCAACGAGATGCGCGCGCAGAGCGAGAGCACGGACGCCAACGAGTGGGTGCAGGGGTACTGTGAGGACGAGGGCCTGTACGCCCTCTTTCAGCGCGGCATCGAGCGCGCCTTCGCCATGGGCACCGGGGCCATGGCGCTGTGGTTCGACGTGCGCGACGGCGCGACATCCATCCGCGTGCGCCGCTACGACGCCAAGATGGTGCTGCCCCTCACGTGGGACGAGGACGGCACCTCGGAGTGCGCGTTCTGCACCCGCGTGACCGCCAAGGGCAAGCAGGCCGTGCAGCTGCAGATGCACGTGATGGACGCCGAGACCGGCACCTACCACATCCGCACAAAGGTGTGGCGCGACGGCAAGCCGCTCGACCCCGCGTCGCTCGGCATCATCGAGGACTTCGACACTCGCTGCGCCGAGCGCACCTTCTGCCTGCTCTCCCCCGCCATCGACAACACGGTGCAGGACACCAGCCCCTACGGCGTGAGCGTGTTCCATGACGCCATCGACGCCATGCGCATGCTCGACACGGCGTGGACCGCGCTGTACGACGAGACCGACCTGCTGCGCGCTGTGCTGATGATCCCCGACACCATGATCGACGTGGAGACCGAGGAGGACGGCAGCAAGCGCGCCGTCCCGTTCGGCAGCCGCGAGCAGCGCCTGTACCGCCTCACGTCCGCGTCCATCGGCGAGGAGGGCAAGCCCTACGCCTTCGCCCCCGCCATGCGCACGGACGCTATTCACGGCGTGTACGCCGACGCGTGCGCCGCCCTGGGCGACGAGTGCGGGTTCGGCTCGCAGTACTTCAAGCCCGACAAGGCGGGCGGCCTCAAGACCGCCACCGAGGTGTCGAGCGACAACAGCGCGCTCATGCGCAACATCAGGAACCACGAGAACGCGCTGGGCAAGGAGCTCGGGCGTCTGCTGACCGCTCTCGTGGAGTGCGCGCGCGTCCACACGGGCGCGAGCGTGGCCGAGGGGTTCGAGACCGTCTCCATCGTGTGGGACGACAGCATCATCACCGACACGCAGGCCGAGAAGACGCAGATGCTCGCGGAGATCGCGGCGGGCGTGGTGCCCAAGTGGATGTACCTCGTGCGCTTCTACGGCATGAGCGAGGAGGACGCGCAGGCGGCCATGCCGGAGCAGACGGTGCTGGACACGGGGTTCTAGGATGCTCGACCCGGACTACATCGACCAGGCGGGCGACATGGTGGCCGCCGTCTACGGCGAGATAGAGGCCGACATGCTCTCTCACCTCTGCCGTCTCCTACTCGACCAGGACGTCGAGGGGCTGGGGCAGCGCGGCCTCACCGCACTGAACCTGCTCGCGCAGAACCAGGGGCCGTACCTCCTGGGCATCATCCGAAGCCACAGCGGAGAGGTGAACGAGGCCATCGCGAGAACCGTGGAGGACGCCATCCAGCGGAGCGACAGAAACGACGCCGCGAGGCTCGGGACCGACGAGTGGCTGGAAGCCGCCATGTACGACTACCCGAGACAGGTCCGCATGACCACGCAGGGCATAGCGGCCATCTTGGAGCGCGACAACGTGGACATGGCGCAGGGCGCGCTCGACCTGTGGAACCGGTGCGTCGCCGAGGCGGTCACCAACGTGAACACGGGAGCGGAGACCGCCGAGCGGGCGATACACAAGGCCGTGCGCCGCATGATGCGCGAGGGCGTATCCACGGTGACGTACCGCGACCCGACCACCGGGCGGCAGACGGTGACCAACCGCATCGACGTGGCGGTGCGCCGCCACGTGCGCACCCAGATAGCGCAGGACGGCATGCGCCGCACCCTCGACGTGTGCGGGCAGGCGGGCATCCGCCTGGTCGAGGTGTCGAGCCACGGAGGGGCGCGGCCGGAGCACGCGAGGTGGCAGGGGCGCGTCTACTCGCTCGACGGCACGGTGGAGGTGGGCGGCAAGACCTACAAGGACTTCTACGCCGAGACCGGCTACGGCAAGGTGGACGGGCTGGGAGGCGCGAACTGCCGGCACAGCTTCGGCCCGTGGATACCGGGGACGCCGCGAAAGTACGAACCTGAGCCGTCGCACCCGAGCGGGCTGGACAACGACGAGATATACAGGCTCACGCAGGGGCAGCGCAGGCGCGAGCGCGACATCCGGCAGACCAAGCGCGAGCTGTCCGGCGCGCAGCTCATAGCGGACAAGGACGCGAGCCTCGCGAACATCGCCGAGGTGGAACGGCTCAAGGCCAAGCTGCGCGGGCAGCAGGAGGGCATGAGGCGCTACATCGACGAGGCGAACGGAAGGGGCCGCGCGCCGGTCCTGCAGCGCAGCCCGAGGCGCGAGTGGGCCGGGGACATGCCGAGGGTGCGCAAGACGGACGCGAGCCGCCGCACCATGAAGGAGTTCATGGAGAGCGACGGCGTGAAGCGCGCGCTCAAGGCACGCGGAGCAAGCGAAAGCGCCGTACGCAAGGCAATAGCGGAAGAGCTAAAAGCACAGGGCCTCGAAGGAAGGAGCTGGAAGTACCTGAGCAGGTCGAACCAGCAGAACATCTTCAATCGGGTCCTCGCGAAGTTCAAGCCTCCGAAGAAATCGGGCAAGGCAGTGACCGCTACGGCGAGGGTGGAGAACGCCTTCGGGATGGCATCCGGAAACGTAAACCTGGCCGGGCTCCCGCGCGAGATAGAGCGGCAGGTCGCCGATTCTGCCGAAATGCTCGCGAGTCGCTTCCCGAAGATGGCCGGCCACATCAGCGAGGTGTCGACGTGCGACCCGGCGGCCGCTCCGCGCGGGTGCTCCAAGGCGTACGCGTGGTGCTACCCGATCGGCGGAAAGATAAAGATGAACCTAAAGTACTTCGGGGATGCCGCAACGCTACGCTCTATGTACCAGAAGGACGTAGCCGCAGGGTTCCATCCGCCCGGCTGCGACGAGCGCCAGATATTCGTCCACGAGTTCTGCCACGCGATCGACGGGTTCCTGGCAAGGTCTGGCAAGTTCCCAAGCACCAAGGGACACGTGAGCTCGAAGATTCGTGGCCAGATCATGAGGAGGTGCGGGCTCAAGGTGTCGGACATCCCGAAAGAGGTGAGCCTGTACGGCGCGAGCAACGCCGCGGAGTGGTTCGCCGAGGCGCTGAGCGAGGCGATATGCAGCAGCAACCCTCGCCCTGTGGCAACAGAGCTGCTAAAATGGGTAGAAGACGCTATGAAGGCGGTGTGAGATGCTAGAGATGCCGAAATTCATGACAAGCGAATACGCCTACTCCGACGAGGATGGGTGGCACCTCCGCGACGACGCTCCGGAAGAGCTCAAGAACGAGCTCGCGGAGTGGAGACGCGAGATGGCGGAGGCAGAGGCGCAGGGAATCTGCGTCTAGCCAAGGGGCCACGAACACGAACGGACAGCGAGCCGCCCCCGGGGCGGCTTTTTTCATGCCCTCGTTCCGAGCGACACCCTCGGTACCTTCTCAGTATCGCCCGGGCATGCGCAAAAGGCCCACCTATCTCGCCCAGGGAAGGGCGCAAACAAACCTAGGTAAGGAGAAGGACATGGCAGAGGAGAGCACCACCAAGCTCGACGAGGGGACCGAACCGAAGCTCGAACCCCCCAAGGGTGAGGGCGCTGAGGGCGGCTCCGAGGGCGAACCGAAGCCCGCAGCCGAAGGCCAAGGCGGCGAGGACGGCGAACCCAGCGACAAGCACGGCCAACCCGGCATCAACCGCGAGAAGTACCAGCGCGACATGAAGGCCAAGGACGACAAGATCGCGGAGCTGCAGGCGCAGCTCGACGAGAAGTCCAAGACCGAGGAGGGCCGCGCCGAGCTCAAGGACGAGCTGGACAAGCTCAAGGCAGAGATGGCCGACGAGCGCGTCTCCCACAAGCTCGAAATGGCGGGCTGCCGCAACGTCAAGGCGGCGAAGGCCCTGCTCGACGACTACGAGGGCGACGTGGCCAAGCTCAAGGAGGCATGCCCCTACCTCTTCTCCGAGAAGCAGACCGGCTCCACGGGGCTGAAATCCGACGGCGACGCCGCGAAGGCATCCGAGGAGAAGGTTGACAAAATCCTCAGCAAGTACAAGCGATAAGGAGGGCCTAAATGGCCAACGACTTTTCCAAGAAGGCGGCGCTCTACACCAAAAAGCTCGACGAGCTCGCCGAGCAGGCTTCCGTTACCTCCGACCTCGACGGCCAGAACAGCGACATGGTGCGTGACGCGGGCAGCGCCGGCACCATCTACCTGCCCAAGATGACCATCGACGGCCTGGGCGACTACAGCCGCGAGACCGGCTTCCCCACCGGCGACATCTCCATCGACTGGGAGCCCTACAAGCTGCGCTACGATCGCGGCAAGGCGTTCGAGGTGGACGACATGGACAACGCTGAGACGCTTGAGGTGGTAACCCTCAACATGTTCGGCAAGTTCGTGCGCGACAAGGTGGTACCCGAGATGGACGCCGTGCGCCTGTCCACCTACGCGGCAAACGCCGGCACCACCGTCGCGGCGAATCTCACGACCGACAAGCAGGTGCTCGAAGCCATCCTCACCGCCGAGGCGGCCATCGAGGACGTGGCGTCCATCGACGGCGCGCTGCTCTACCTCACCTCCGCCGTCAAGGGCCTGCTCAAGACGGCGGTGCCGTGGCGCTTCGGCGTGGGCGAGGACCCGGACACCCGGTTCGAGACCTTCGACGGCATGCGCATCAAGACCGTGCCGTCCTCCCGCTTCAAGACCTCCTTCACGCTCGGCGCGGACGGCTTCGCGGCGACCAAGAAGGCGGACTCCGACCAGGCGCACGTCACCGGCAAGGTTTCGACCGACGCGGTGGCCATCAACTTCCTGATGCTCAAGCCGGAGGCCGTGTGCCAGATCAAGAAGACCGAGAAGATGCGCTACTTCGCGCCCGACGTGAACCAGGACAAGGACGCGCACAAGTGGCAGTACCGCCTGTACCACGACGCGTGGGTGCTTTCCGAGAAGAAGCCCCTCATCTACGCCCACACCGCAGCGGCGAGCGCGTAGCATGGCGGCCCCGGAGGTCACATACGCCTTCTATTCCGAGGGGTACGGCGGCTCGCTAAGCGAGGGCGGCTTCAAGGCCGCCCTCCCCCACGCCCTTGCGTTCGTGCGCGGCCGCATCTGGCCGAACGACCCGCAGGACGACCCGGACGCCTATCGCCGCGCCGTGTGCGCGGCGTGCGACGCCGATGCGGCCTACGGCGCGACCGGCGGAACCGGCGGCCTCGCATCGGTCACCACGGGCACCGTGTCCATGAGCTTCGGCGCGGACGGAGGCTCGGCGTGGGAAACCGACATGGCGCGGGCGGTGGACGGGGAGCTCGTGGGCAGCGGGCTGCTCTACATGGGGCTGGGGTGAGCGGCATGCGCATACCGCCCATCCCGCCCTTCATGCGGTGCGAGAGCATAGAGCTCAAGCGGCAGACGGAAAGCGGGTTCGGAGAGCCGGAGGCGATAGACCGGTGCCGCATCGACAGGAGCGCGCAGCTCTCCCCCAACGACTACCAGCTGACCGCCGGGTGCTCGGCGCGCGTCTTCATCGACGCGACGGAGTACGCGGGGCAGGTCTCGGAAGGCGACCTCATCGGCTTCGACGGGGAGCTCCACGCCGTCGCGGCCGTGCAGCGGTGCGACCACCCAGACGGGACCCCGCACCACTGGGAGGCGGACGTGCAATGAGCAAAGCGGCGAGCTGCAACATCAAGATCGACCTGTCCGGCATCGAGCGCAGGTTCGGCCCGGAGCAGCTTCGGGCCAAGCAGGAGGCGTTCGCGGAGCGCGTCGCTTTCGAGATGCGGGACTACGTGCCGCGCGACGAGGGCACGCTGCAGGATTCCGAGGCGCTGGCGAGCGACTACGCCGCAGGGCGCATCGAGTGGGACACGCCGTACGCGCAGCGCGTCCACGACCTGCCGCAGTCCAGCATACGCAAGACCAAGAACCCCAACGCCCGCTCCCACTGGCCGGAGGAGGCCAAGAAGGAGCGCATGGGCGCATGGGACGACTTCGCCCGCAGGCTCATGGAGGAGAAATGACGGAGACCATCGACATCTGCGAGCGCGCCGTGGACGCGCTCAAGAAGGCGGGCATCGACGCCCTGGGGCAGCGCATCGACCGCATCACCGGCAAGGACGGCGTGGTGGTGCGCATGATGCCTCCGAGGACCGTCGCCACGTACTTCGACGGGACCCGCCGCATCGACTGCACCCTGCAGGTCATCGCCAAAAGCCTCGACCCCATCGAGGCGATGGCGGCGTGCGAGCGCGCCGTGGAGGCGCTTCGGGCTGCAGACCTGTCGAGCGCAAACGGCTCCTACGAGCTCGCCGACCCCGCGTACCCCGCGGAGCCGGACGGGGACGTCGAGGAGCTTGCCGTAGGGACCGACCGCCGCCACGCGTGGGCCGCGAGGCTCGTCGTCCAGATCATCCGAAACTAGGAAGGAGCCAACCATGGCAAAGAGCGACCTCGGCTTCGCGCGCAACTACGCGAACGCCCTGGAGATCAACATCACGCCGGAGGAGACGTCCCCGACATGGGCAATCCTCTCGCGCGGAATCACCGAAATCGCCCCGTCCCCCAACGAGAGCACGGAGGACAAGGACTACTACGACGGGTACGGCACGCCGACCACCGACGTGACCAGCACCCAGATTCAGTACGAGATTACGGGCGACCGCTGCTACGGCGACCCGGCGCAGGACTTTATCGCGAGCCGCGCCCTTGAGACGGGCGACGGCCGCAAGACGCAGTTCCGCCACACGTCCCCCAACGGGGACACGATCGAGGGCGACTGCACGCTGCTCAACCTCACGCCGAACAGCGGCCAGGGCGAGGCGTCCGCGCTCGGCGCGTTCACCTGCACCATCGCGACGGCGGGCTCCCCGAAGTACACGCCCGCCAACAAGCTCAAGCTGCCCGAGGAGGTCACCGCCTCCGAGGTGACCGTGAATGTAGGAGCGAAGCAGAAGATCGCGCCGACCGTCACGCCCACGGACGCGAACCCGAAGTGCTTCTTCGCTTCCGGCGACACCGACGTCGCAACCGTGGACAGCGACGGCAACGTGACCGGCGTGAAGGAGGGCACCTGCAAGGTGGTCGTGCGCTGCGCGTCCAAGCCGTCGGTTATGCGCGAGGTCGAGGTGACCGTGGAGGCTGCCGCCTAGTGCGACACCTCTCATAACCTCCGATTCACGGGGGCGCGGGCTAGTGAGCGGCCCGCGCCCCTCTTTTTGTGCCTAGCTCACGGGCAGAGAAAGGAACGGCCATGGAAATCCTGCGCATGTCGCGCCCCTACGAGGACATCTACTTCGAGGACCCGATGGACAACCCGTCAACCCCGCGATTCCGCGTGTACTTCGACGACCGGAGCATCGAGGAGATGCTGGGCAAGGTGGCGAACGCCATCGACCGGGCCCAGAGCCTCGACCGCAAGGCGAAGGCGGCGAGCACGCCGGATGAGCGGGCCGAGGTCACGGAGATGATGGTCCACCTGCAGAAGCGCGTCATCGTCGCCTTCATCGGCCCG
>DVMF01000022.1 GCA_018715125.1 Candidatus Coprousia avicola
GCGGAGCAGATCCAGTGGATTCTGGACACGCAGGAAGAGGCGATTCACGAGGCCGCCCTCGCCTGCAAGGATGCGCACTCGGCGCTCTTTGTGGGGCGCGGTATGGGCGCCGCCATCGCCAACGAGGGCGCCCTCAAGCTCAAGGAGATCAGCTACCTGCATGCGGAGGCGTACGCCGCGGGCGAGATGAAGCACGGCCCCATCGCGCTCATCGACCGCGATTTCCCCGTTATCGCCATCGCCACCAAGAGCCCTGTGTACGACAAAACCGTCTCCAACCTCAAGGAGTGCGAGGCACGCGGCGCCAAGATCATTGTGGTGGCAACCGAGGGCGACGAGGACATCCATAAGATTGCCGACCATGTCATCTACATCCCACCGGTGCGCGATGCCTTCAGCGCCATTACGGCTACGGTGCCGCTGCAGCTACTCGCGCGCGAAGTGGCCCTCATGCGCGGGTGCGATGTGGACCAGCCCCGCAATCTCGCCAAGAGCGTGACGGTGGAGTAGGGCACCTTGTCGGTCGTTGGGCCTTGAGATTGCCTGCTCGTTTGATGCGCTGTCTCCGTGTGACGGTGGAGAAATGGTGGCACCCCGGTGCGTAAACTGGCCCTTTGGGACCGTCTGCCGCAAGCACGGCGACCCCAGCCGCCGCATGTCCTATGATGGTATGACTAACGCGTTCTTGGCGGTCGAAGGGGAGGGGAGCTATGGCGTCGCAGCAAGAGGCTGCTCGGGCGTGGCGCACAGGCCGCGCCCGCATCTCTCCCGAGGCGGTCCATGCGCTTGATGCGTATTGGCGCGCCGCAAACTACCTATCGGTTGGGCAGATCTATCTGCAGGCCAACCCGCTGCTCCGCCGGCCCCTGACGTTTGATGACGTCAAGCCGCGCCCGGTGGGCCACTGGGGCACCATCCCCGGGCTCAACTTTATCTACGCGCACCTCAACCGGCTGATGGCGGACCACGCCCAGCGGGCGCTGGTGGTGATTGGCCCCGGCCACGGTGGTTCGGCAGGCGCGGTGAGCGCGCTGGTCGATGGCACATATGCCGAGCGCTATCCCCGCATCACCGATAACGAGGCGGGTATCACCGAGTTCATGCGCGCCTACGCGGCGCCCGGCGGTATGCCCTCCAACTGCACCGCCGCCATTCCGGGGTCCATCCATACGGGCGGCGAGCTCGGTTACACCCTGAGCCATGCCTTTGGCGCGGCGTTTGATAATCCCGACCAGCTTATCGTTCCCATTGTGGGCGACGGTGAGGCCGAGGAGGGTGCCATCGCCTCGGCATGGAGCATGTCGCGCATCATGAATCCGGCGACGGACGGCATCGTGCTGCCCGTGGTGCACATGAACGGCTACAAGATCACCACGCCCTCGATGCTCGCGGCCGCTTCGGTTGGCGAGCGCGAGGCATACTTCCGCGGGCTCGGCTACGACCCGGTCACCTTTACCGTTGGTTTTGATGACGAGGATCCGCTCTCGTTCCATGCCCGCATGGCGGAGCTCATGGAGGACGTCTACGAGCGCATCTGCGTCATCAAGGACGCCGCACGCGAGGCGGCGGGCGGTCTCATCACCGGCATCCCTGCCACATCGTACGCGCCTTCCTACCCCCTTATCATCTTCCAGTCGCCCAAGGGTTGGACCATGCCCGTGGCACCCGACGGCGCGCCGTTTGGAGATGCTGCAGCCATTCACGAGGTGCCCGTCCGCGTGGGCGCCGACCCCGAGCTCCTAGCGTGGCTCGAGGGCTGGCTGCGCTCGTACCATCCGGAGGAGCTGTTTGACGAGCGCGGTGCGCTGGTAGACGAGGTGCGCTCCGTTATGCCGACGGGCGCGCTGCGCCTCGGCGCCAACCCGATTGCCGATGGCGGGAGCGTGCGCACCGAGCTCGCATTGCCCGATCCGACGGATTACGCCTACATCATTACCCCCTCGACGCGCGGCCAGCGCGCGGTGGGCCTCGCCGGCATCTGCGGCGCCTACACGCGCGAGGTCATGCGCGAGAATCCGGATAACTTCCGGCTGTTCAGCCCCGATGAGCTTTCCTCCAACCGGATGGACGCGTCGCTCGAGGTCACCGGCAAGCAATGGAACGCGGGTGGCACCCTAGCCCTCGCCGAGCCGTCCGAGCTCGACCTCGTCCCCTCCGGCAAGGTGGTCGAGGTTCTCTCGGAGCATCAGTGCGAGGGTCTGCTCGAGGGGTACGTGCTCACCGGCCGCCATGGCATCTGGGCCACGTACGAGGCGTTTGCGCAGGTGGCGGGCTCCATGGTGGGACAGCACCTCAAATGGCTCTCCGAGTCTGCGGACACCGCGCCGTGGCGCGCGCCGCTCTCGAGCCTCAACATTCTGCTCACGAGCCACGTGTGGCGCCAGGACCACAACGGCTTCAGCCATCAGGATCCTGGATTTGCCGACCTACTCATCAACAAGGCGGGCCCGCGCGATATCGTGCGCGTCTACTACCCGGCGGACGCCAACATGATGCTCGCGGTCATGCGCCGCTGCTACGCCTCGACCGACCGTGTCAACGGTATCGTGGCGGGCAAGCACGAGAGCCCGGTCTTCCTGACGCTTGCAGAGGCGGAGGCCGAGCTCGCGCAAGGCGCCGCGATATGGGAATGGGCCTCCAACGTTGCTGCGGACGAGCGGCCGGACATCGTGGTGGCAAGCGCGGGCGATGTGGTCACCGTCGAGGCGCTCGCCGCCGCGCGCGCCATGGCGGACGAGGGTCTACGCGTGCGATTCGTCAACGTGGTCGACCTGCTGCGGCTCGCCATGCCGGGGGATGCGTTCCGGCCGCTTGCCGAGGATGCGTTTGAGGAGCTCTTCCCGCTCGGTGTTCCGGTGCTCTTCTGCTTCCACGGGTACGAGGGTCAGGTTCTGCGTCTCATCGCGCGCCGCCCCGGTGCCGACCGATTCTGCGTGCGGGGTTTCCGCAATCAAGGTTCGACCACCACACCCTACGGCCTGCTGTACGCGAACGGCATGGATCGCTTTGCTCTTACGGCTTTGGGGCTGCAGCAATGCGGCGCCGAGCGGTTCGCCGGCGTGTGCCAAGCGCTCGTGCAGACGCGTGAGGCGATGTGGGATTACACGGTAGAACATGGGGTCGATCACCCGTCGCTCGGTCTCATGTAGGACGGTCGCGCGCCGGTGCCGTCCGATCTGCCGCATACGGGTGACACCCAAATACAGCGCCAAGCCAGTGCTTCGCGAGCGTGCTCGCGGTTGAGAGGCGCTATCCGCGCAGAAGGGCGATGAGCTCCGCAGGTGAGGTTGCCGCGCGGAGGGCGTCGCCGGTGTGCTCGTCGGCAAAGACCTCCATCACGTGCTGAAGCGCGCCGATCTGATCTTCGGCGTGCGTGAAGCCGAGCGCCATCACAAGCTCCGCGTCGACGACGTCGCCTATGCCGCCCATGGGTTGAAACGGCACGGGCGCCGCCGGCCGCACCAGCGCGATAAAGGGTCTCACGATGTGCTCGGCATCGGCATGGGGGAGGGCGATGCCGCAGGAGGCGGTAGCTAGTCCCGTCGGGTAGACCTCCTCGCGCGCGGCAACGGCGTCGCGCCAGGTGGGGGCGACGAGCCCGCGCGCCTCCAGTTCGTCGGCGAGGCGCGAAAACAGCTCGCCGGGCGCAGGACAGGACCATCCCCAGAACGTGAGCGCGGGGTCGAAGAGCGTGGTGTCGAGCGCCATACTACCTCCCAAGACAAGGTCGAGCCGGTGCCCGCGCCCGCACCTCGGGCGCTATGTGATGCACCTGTTAGGGGCATGGTAACAAAAGGCCGGTTATGCGAGAATAGCGCTTATCTGCACCTGTGCGCAGGCAGGGGCGCGAGCGCTTGTCGCAGGAGCCCTCACCTGCCCTCATCTATACCGAGACGCCGCCTGCACAGGGCGGCGGTCTGAGGGGAATGATCCCATGGCTCTGTTCCACAAACATGACAAGGACGATGCGTCCTCTACGACACCCCAGAAATCCGGCACCATGAAGCGCGCCGCCTCGAGCAAGCTCGCGGGCGGCAAGGCATCCGCCCCCGATGCCCGCGGCGCCGGCAAAAAGGATGCTGACAAGACGGCCGGCGCGGCGGGCCGCAAGACCGCGGGAGAGAAGGCGGACAAGGTCATCGCCCGCGCGGCGCGTCAGGCCAAGGAAGGCGCGCCCAGCAAGGCCGCGCGCCGCCGCGAGCACAAGGAGAAGCTCGGCAAGGCGGGAAAGTATGTCCTGGTCGCCATCGGCGTTGCGGCGATGCTGCTCTCCGTTACCGCCATGGCGTGCTCGGGCGTGCTCAACCAGGTGAGCTCCGGTGGTGAGCAGTATCACCTTACCGGTGGCGTAGCCGCCGAGGTCAAGGGCGTTAACATCACCGAGGATACGGTGACCCAGCAGATCATGAGCACACGCCAGAACGGTGGATACGACACCGATGCCGCATGGGCGACCTATCTCGACGGTCAGGGTCTCACGCCGGAGACGCTGCGCGAGCAGGTTATCGACAGCCTCGCTCGTCAGTATCTCCTCACGCAAGCGGTGAACGAGTACGAGATCACGGTTTCCGACGAGGAGATCGACGACGAGCTCGCCTCGCAGGCCGAGGCCTATGGGATGTCGGCCGATGAGTACGTCTCTCAGATGACGTCCATCGGCTACACCGAGGACACACTGCGCCAGTCGGTCGCGTCTTCGCTGGAACAGCAGAAACTCCGCGAGGAGGTGGCACCGCTCGAGGACCCCACCGACCAGGAGATCATCGACGACGTCAACAGCCGTCTCGACACGTTGAACGACGCCCGTCGCTCGTCGCACATCCTCATCAAGGTCGACGCGGATGCCGATGAGGCCACGAAGGAAGAGGCGCGCCAGAAGCTCGAGGACCTGCGCGCCCAGATTGAGGCGGGCGACATCTCGTTTGAGGACGCGGCGAAGGAGAACTCCGAGGACTCCTCCGCGTCGGACGGTGGCGATGTTGGCTGGGACAAGCTCACCACCTTCGTGACGGCGTATCAGGATGCCCTTTCGGCGCTGCAGCCCGGCGAGATGAGCGGCGTGGTGGAGTCCGATTATGGCTACCACCTCATCCTCTGCACGGAGCTCTTCCACGTTGATGGAGAGGTGACGTCGATCGACCAGATCCCCGAGGACCTGCGCACGCAGATTTCTGACAGCCTGGCGAGCTCGGCACAGTCGACCGCGTACAGCGAGTGGCTCGACGGCTACGTTGAAGACGCGGGCGTGACCATCAACCCCATGCCCGAGGATGTTCCCTACAACGTGGATATGTCGCTCGCGGGTACGGAGGACACGAGCTCCGACAGCGGCGATGCGACCGCAGACGCCGCGACGAACGAGGACAGCGATGCCGCGGCAGAAGACGGCGCGGCGACGAGCGAGGAGACGGAGTAGCGATGACCAACGAAGAGCTGCACGAGGCCATGGTCGCGGCCATGAAGGCCAAGGACAAGACGCGTCTTTCCATCATCCGTCAGGTGATGGGCGAGGTGAAGAACGTCGAGGTGAACGAGCGCCGCGATGCTACGGAGGAGGACGTGACCAACATGATCCGTCGCCTCATCAAGCAGACGTCGGAGACGTTGGAGATGTCGGAGAAGGCGGGCAACAACCAGGAGCGCACCGATACGCTGCGCGAGCAGGTTGAGATTCTGGAGAGCCTGCTGCCGGCGCAGGTCTCGGGCGAGGAGCTGGTGGCGCTGGTGGAGAAGACCATCGCCGAGCTCGGTGCGACCACCAAGAAGGATATGGGCCGGGTGATGGGCGCCCTCAACCAGGCGACCGGCGGCAACCTGGACAAAGCTGCCGCAGCCAAGGAGGTTGGTTCGCGCCTGAGCTAGCAGATGGGGCTGCACATTCCCGCTTTGCTTGCGCGTTGTTGGGGCCGCCGCATGTTCGGCGGCCCTTTCTCTTTAGCGCGGGCGCATCGCGGTCGCGGCGCGCGCATTTCGCGAGGGGCCTCAGCTTCAGGGCATGGGGAGTTGGTAGAGCAAGAAGCACTCCATCATACTAAAGTGTTTACTTGCCTAATAATTAGGGTATGATTAACGAATCGCTGCGCCCCGTAAGGGGTGCTTTGATGACGGCTGTGAGTCAGGCGCGTTACCTGTGCGTTGCAGGTAGGGTATCTGGGGTATCGCAGCCGCTTTACTACTCTAGCATGAGTGGTGCGCCGCGCCACCTCGCGCGCACGCGCGCCTCGCGGCGAGCGCCTCAGATAGAAAGGATTGCACATGGCCGAGATGATCGAGATTCGTGGCCTTAACAAGTATTTCGGTGACCTCCACGTGCTGAAGGACATCGATCTTACCGTCAAGCGTGGCGAGAAGGTCGTCATCATCGGGCCGTCCGGCTCGGGCAAGTCGACCCTCATTCGGTGCGTCGACTTTTTGGAGGAGCCCACCACCGGTGAGGTGTACATCGACGGCAACCTCATGACCAAGAAGAATCACCTCGAGCTCACCCGCAAGTACAGCTCGATGGTGTTCCAGCAGTTCAACCTCTATCCCAACATGACGGTGCTCGGCAATCTTACGCTCGCCCCCATCAAGCTCCAGAAGAAGAGCAAGGAGGAGGCCACCAAGACCGCCATGGCCGCCCTCGAGCGCGTCGGCCTGGCACAAAAGGCCGGCGAGTACCCGCAGAACCTCTCGGGCGGCCAGCAGCAGCGCGTCGCCATCGCCCGCGCCATGTGCACCAAGCAGCCCATCATCCTCTTTGACGAGCCCACCTCGGCGCTCGACCCCGAGATGATTCAGGAAGTGCTCGACGTTATGATCGAGCTCGCGCAGGACAACATCACCATGATCTGCGTGACGCACGAGATGAACTTCGCTCGCCAGGTGGCCGACCGCGTCATCTTTATGGACGACGGCCAGATTCTGGAAGAGGGAACGCCCGAGCACTTCTTTACGAATCCGCAGAACCCGCGCTGCCAGGACTTCCTGAACAAGATCTTGCACTAGCGCGTCGTTTTGAAAGGCCCCGTCGGCACAAAGGCGGGGCGCCGGCGTCCGATTTCCCATCCGCCCCGGGCGCCTGTACCAAAGGGAGGTACCAGTTATGTCTATGTCTCGTCGTCAGTTTGTGAAGGTCTTCGGTCTCTCGGCCGCCACGCTCGGCGCCCTCGGCGTCGCGGGCTGCTCGGACGGCAGCAGCGGTTCGGGCTCCTCTGCCGGCTCCGACGGCTCCAAGATCCAGACCATCAAGGACCGCGGTGTGCTCAACTGCGGCGTCAAGGCCGACGTTATCGGCTACGGCTATATGGACACGGCCACGCAGGAGTACGAGGGCCTCGAGATCGATCTCTGCTATCAGATCGCCGCTGCGGTGTTTGAGGTGAGCTACGAGGAGGCGCGCGAGCAGGATCTGTGCGCGTTCACCACCGTCACGCCCACCACGCGCGGCACGCTCATCGATTCCGGCCAGCTCGACATCGTCGCCGCAACCTATACCATCACGCCCGAGCGTGAGGAGGATTGGGACTTCTCGACGCCGTACCGCACGGACTCCGTGGGCATCATGGTCAAGAAGGCCAACGGCTGGACGAGCATGGAGGATCTTGACGGTCAGACCATCGGCGTCTCGACCGGCTCCACCACCCAGCAGCTCGTGACCGAGATGATCGCGGACCAGGGCTTCTCCTGCACGCCCAACTTTGTGGAGTACCAGTCCTACCCCGAGATCAAGGACGCTCTCGACGCCGGCATGGTGCAGGCCTTCGCGATGGACCGCTCGACGCTCAACACCTATATGGACGACACGGTCGAGCTGCTCCAGCCCGAGGTTGAGTTTGGCACGCAGGACTACGGCGTGGCGACCGAGAAGGGCTGCGACCTCTCCAAGCTCGTCGACGACACGGTGAACGAGCTTCTCGACAACGGTTGGATGGAAGAGGATATTCAGACTTGGCTCGGCGAGAGCGCGTAGTCTCTCGGCAGGTTATGAGGTTGCTGCGGGCGCCCTGGGCGGTGCCCGCAGCGGTTTTTGTGTTGCGCGCGCTGATGGCAGGTGCCAGTGGCGCGCGGTGGGTTTGATAAGGGAAGGAGCGCCATGCTAGAGAGCATCCTCGACCCCGGGCGCTGGGAAGTGACATTCGCCTCGATGGGGGCGTTTTGGGACGGCTTCTTCGTTACGCTGCAGGTC
Source organism: Candidatus Coprousia avicola (assembly GCA_018715125.1). GTDB lineage: Bacteria > Actinomycetota > Coriobacteriia > Coriobacteriales > Coriobacteriaceae > Coprousia > Coprousia avicola. Next base: position 8,168 of record DVMF01000022.1, read on the forward strand.
GTCGTGTGGGGCCTTATTCTGGCGCTGGTGCTCGGCACGGTGCTCGGCGTTTTCTCGACGACGCGCTCGCGCATCTTGCGCGCCATCAGCCGCGTGTACGTTGAGTTCTACCAGAACACGCCGCTGCCCGTGCAGGTTGTCTTCATGTACCTCATGGGTCCGCAGCTTCTGCAGCGCGTGCTCGGCACCCCCGCACCGGTGCCCATCCCCTCGGTGGTCCTCGGCTTTGTGGGCGTGGGTCTCTACCACGCGGCCTACGTGTCCGAGGTTATCCGTACCGGTATCGAGAGCGTGCCGCGCGGCCAGATGGAGGCGGCGCTCTCTCAGGGCTTCACCCGTGTGCAGGCCTACATCTACATCATCCTGCCGCAGACGTTCAAGGTGATTCTGCCGCCGCTGTGCAACCAGGCGCTCAACCTCGTTAAGAACAGCTCGGTGCTCGCGCTGGTGGCGGGCGGCGACATCATGTACCGCTCCAACAGCTTCGTCGGCACCTATGGCTACCTGCAGGGTTACTTCATCGCCTGCGCCATGTACTTTGTGATTTGCTTCCCGCTCGCGATGCTCGTCCAGTATCTGGAGAAGCGCTCCAAGCGCGCGCCCAAGCCCAAGAAGCTCAACATCACGCTCCCCGAGACCGCGAAGGAGGCATAAGGCATGGAGGTCTTCAACGCAACCAACCTCTCGTTCATCCTGAGCGGTTTTTGGCTCACCATCCGCATCTCGGCGCTCGCCATCGTGTTCTCGGTTATCTTTGGCACGATCCTCGCCATGATCAAGCAGTATTGCCGCGGCAAGCTCTCTATCTTCCGCTGGCTCGCGACTGCCTACATCGAGCTCTTCCGCTGCACGCCCAACCTGCTGTGGATCTTGTTCATCTACTTCACCATGCGTGCGACCAACTTTGTGGTCTCCGTCGTGGCGTTTACGATTTTCACCTCCGCCGTGGTGGCCGAGATCGTGCGCGGCGGCTTCAACTCCATCCCCAAGAGCCAGTTTGAGGCGGCGCAGAGCCAGGGGTTCGGCTTCTTCAGCACCATGCGCCTCATCATCTTGCCGCAGACGTTCAAGACCATCATCCCCGCGCTCTTCAGCCAGTGCACGACGGTCATCAAGGACTCCTCGTACCTGGCGAGCATCAGCGTGATGGAGCTCATGTTCAACACGCGTGTCGTGATGGCGCAGATCCCCAGCCTCGACGAGAAGCTCCTCATGTACGGTCTCGTCTTCTTGCTGTACTTTGCGCTCAACTTTGGTATCTCGCTTATCGTGCGCGCATACCAGCGCCGCGTGGTTGCTGCCTAGCCGCAGCTGCCAAGATGTAAGGGAGGCAGCTATGCCGTTCATTCCGTTCATCACCCGTCAGAAAGCTGTGTTGGAGAAGCGGGCCGCGGCACACGACGTGGACCGCGCCGGGCAGCCGGTGGTGATCACCATTGCGCGCGACTTTGGCGCTGAGGGGCACGAGATCGGCAAAATGCTCTCTGCCGAGCTCGGCATTCCGCTGTACGACAAAGAGGTCTTGGTGCGCGCGAGCCAGCGCGCCGGCGAGTCCGTCGACAAGATCGCGCAGTACGACGAGCAGCTCGCTGCCGAGTTTACGGCGTTTCTGCCGGACCGTGTGGACTCGCGCACCCTTGCCGATAAGCTGTTTGAGCAGATGGCCCAGGTCATTTTGGACCTCGGATCAACGGAGAGCTGCATTATCGAGGGCCGTCTTTCCGATTACATCCTGCGCCACAACCCCAATCACATCGCGGTGCTCGTAACCGCACCGGTTGAGGATCGCATCAAGATCGTGAGCGATAAGCGCGGTCTCACCCGGCAGCAGGGTGCCCGCCTGGTGAAGCGCATGCAGCGTTTCCGCGAGGACTTTTACAAGCGGTACTCTGCGGGCAAGTGGCGTATGGACAGCGGCAAGGACCTTGTGGTCAACCGCGCCAAGCTCGGCCGCGAGGGCTGCATGGAGGTCATCGCAGCAGCGTATCGCGCCAAACTGCACGAGCTCGGCATCTGCGAGGAGGCCGCCGCTCGCGCTGCTGAGGAGGCCGAGGCGGCGCGTCCGCTGCACGTGCCGGCGACGGTGGAGTAGGCGCACTTCGGCCGAACGTTCCGGTGCCTGCAGGCCCGCCTTCGAAAACGGCGCACTCACACTCCTCGAGGTTCTAAACCAACGCTCCCGAGTGCTTTTCTTCCGTTCTGAGTCCCGCAATACGGGTTAGATGGAAGAAAAGCACTCGGGAGCTTTTTGCTTGGTAGCTCTCTTGGTTGAGGAAAGTTATTAACTCAGGTCCTCGCCGTTGGTGGCGATGACCTTCTTATACCAATAGAAGCTGTCCTTGCGATAGCGGTTGAAGGTGCCGTGGCCCTCGTCGTCGACATCCACATAGATGAATCCGTAGCGCTTCTTCATCTCGCCGGTGCCGGCAGACACCAAGTCGATGCACCCCCACGGCGTGTAACCCATCAGGTCCACCCCGTCGATCTCGACGGCATCCTTCATGGCCTTGATGTGCTGCCGCAGGTAATCGATACGGTAATCGTCATGCACGACCGGCGTCCCGTCGGGCCCCTCGACCAGTTCGTCGAAGGTGCCGAGACCGTTTTCCACGATCATGAGCGGAATCTGGTAGCGCTCCCAGAACAGGTTGAGCGAATGGCGCAGGCCGTACGGGTCGATGGACCAGCCCCACGGCGTCTGGGGGATGTAGGGGTTGGTGTAGCCGGTCTCGGGGCTCCCCATGGAGACGTCCATCCCCTCGCCCTTCTGCCCTACCACCATCGAGAAGTAGTAGCTGTAGGACAAAAAGTCGACGGCGCCCGCCTTGAGCAGCTCGGCGTCGCCCGGTTGCTGGGGCAGCACGATCCCCTTGCGCTCGAATTCGCGCAGCTTGTAGGCGGGATAGTAGCCGCGAACCATCACGTCGGGATAGAACATCATCGTGCGCATGAACTCGTCGTTCGCCTGCACGTCCTTGGGGTCGCAGGTGTTGGGGTAGCTGAAGATACCGCCGTACATCATGCCGACCTTGTTTTCGGGGTCGATCTGATGCGCCAGCTGCACCGCCTGCGCGCTCGCCAGGAATTGGTGATACGCGGCGGTCATGCGCGTCTGCTCGTCGGCGTCGTTGGGAACGCCGCCGGCCGTCCACGGCATCATGGACATGCAGTTGATCTCGTTGAAGGTAAGCCAGTAGCGCACCTTGCCCTTATACCGGCGGAAGCAGGTCTCGGCATAGCGCACGAAGCAGTCGACGGCCTTGCGGCTCTTCCAGCTGCCGAATTTCTGCATGCCGAGCGGCGTCTCGTAGTGGGAGAGCGTTACGAGCGGCTCGATGCCATGCTCGCGGCAGCAATCGAAGACCTCGTCGTAGTGCGCGAGACCAGCCTCGTTGGGCTCGGTGTCGTCGCCGTTGGGAAAGATGCGCGCCCAGTTGATGGACAGGCGGTAGGTCTTGAACCCCATCTCGCCAAAGAGCGCGATGTCCTCGCGGAAGCGGTGGTAATGGTCGATAGCGGTATGGCTGGGATAGTTCTCTCCCTCGATGACGCCATCGGTGATGCGCCGGCGGGTGTTCACGTCGCCGGCCGTCATGACGTCGGCGGTGTTGAGCCCCTTGCCGTCGGCGAGGTACGCGCCCTCGCACTGGTTGGCAGCCGTCGCGCCGCCCCAGAGAAAACCCTCGGGAAATGCCATGGTGCGATCTCCTTTCATTCAGTGACCCGTTGCGCACGGGGATGCGGGAGCGGGTCCACGGCGGCGCACGGCCTCGGATGAGCCGCGCGCCGCAAGAACGATGTATCGATTCAGGTTCAAACTACGCCAGGTTCTCGCCGTTGGTGGCGATGACCTGCTGGTACCAGTAGAAGCTGTCCTTGCGATACCGCTCAAACGAGCCTTGGCTGCGATCGTCGGCATCCACATAGACGAAGCCGTACCGCTTGCCCATCTCGCCCGTCGATGCGGAGACCAGATCGATGCAGCCCCACATGGTGTAGCCCATGAGATCAACGCCGTCCTCTACCGCTGCTTCCATGGCCTTGATGTGCTGACGCAGGTAGTCGATGCGATAGGGGTCGTGAATGACCGGCGTGCCGTTATCCGCGCGCTCGAGCGTGTCGAACGCGCCCAGTCCGTTTTCCACCACCATGACGGGAATCTGATAGCGCCCGTAGATTTCGTTCAACGTGTAGCGGAGCCCGTCCGGATCAATCTGCCAACCCCAGTCACTTGCCTTAAGGTAGGGGTTCTTGGCGCCGCCGATAAGATTGCCGCTCGATTGCGCCTGCGCGGGATCGGTCGAGACGCAGTTGCTCTGATAGTAGGAGAAGCTGTAGAAGTCGACGGTGCCCCGCGCGAGCTCGTCCTTATCGCCGGGCTGCATCTGGGGGGCGTCAACACCCCAGCGCTTCCACACGCGCTCGGCGTAGTACGGATAGGCGCCGCGCACCTGCACGTCGGCGCAGTAGTTGTTGAGTTCGTCCATCTGCTGCTGGCAGGCGACGATATCCGCCGGGTTGCAGGTGAGAGGATAGAAGGTCATGTAGGCGATCATGCACCCGATCTTGAAGTTCGGGTTGATACGGTGGCCCAGCTGGACGGCCCGGGCGCTCGCCACAAACTGGTGATGCAGCCCTTGGATGCGGAGCTGCGGGTCATCCACCTGATTGGTGAAGTCGCGCGTGCCCTCGTTCAAGATGCCGAGCCCCATGAAGTTGCCGAGTTGCATCATGCCGCAGTTGATCTCGTTGAAGGTGAGCCAATAGGTCACCTTGTTGCGATAGCGCGTGAAGATAGTCTCGCAGTAGCGCAGGTAGAGATCGATCAAGCGCCGGTCGGCCCAGCCGTTGTATTTCTGGGTGAGGGCGAAGGGCAGCTCGTAGTGGCTGATGGTCACGAGCGGTTCGATGCCCTGCGCATGCAGCTCATCGAAGACCGTATCGTAGAACGCGAGACCCTCCTCGTTGGGTTCGGTTTCCTCGCCGGTGGGGAAGATGCGCGTCCAGTTGATGGACATGCGGAAGACCTTGAAGCCCATCTCGCCCATAAGCGCGATGTCCTCGGTGTGATGGTGGTAGAAATCGCTGGCCACATGGTTGGGGTAGTAGAGCCCGTCCTCCCACGTGGTCGTGATGAGGCGAGGGTTCGTATGCGTGCCGTTGGTCATCATGTCGGCACCGCTCGGACCCTTGCCCCCTTCGTTCCATCCGCCCTCAAACTGATTTGCGGCGGTCGCACCGCCCCAGAGAAATCCTGCGGGAAATGACATGCTTGCTCTCCTTTCCGATGTGGTCGGCCGTGTGTGCGGCGTGTAGTTCTACGCGCGGGGCAGAGGATTTGTGGTCATCTGCCCCACGTGCACAGCAAAGGAATGCATGGGGTCTACGCTTCGGCGACCTCAGGCTTGTAGAGGATATACGTGGCGATAAAGGTGACCACGACACCCACGGCGATGCCGGCGACCATCCAGATGAGGTTGGAGATGTCGCCGCCCAAGAATATGGGTAGGCCGCCGATGAGGCCGGCGGAACCGGTGATGGCGTGCGCCGCTGCCCCACCGAAGCCGGCGACGAGGGCGCCGCAGAAGCTGCCGATCATCGCGCCGTACATAGGGGTCTTGAAGCGCAGGTTGATGCCGAACATGCCCGGCTCGGTCACGCCGCCCACCATAGCAGTGATGGCGCACGAGGCGGCAGTCGAGCGAATCTGCTTGTTCTTGGTCTTAAGTGCCACCGCGGCGCAGGCGGCGCCCTGGTCGATATTGGAGATGATCATGCCGGGCAGCACGATGAACTCGGCACCGGTAGCCAGCGCGTCAAGCATGTAGGGCATGAGCGAGGAGTGCATGCCGGTCATAACTACCCACGGGCAGATGCAGGCGAACACGGCGACGCCAAAGAAGCCGGTGGTGTTGTAGAGCCACAGGATGGCCTGCGAGAGGTACGTACCGAGGAAGCTGCCGAGCGGCGCCAACACGCACAGCGTCAGCGGCACCATCACCACGAGGGTGAAGAACGGCTCGGTGATGGAGCGAACGGAATCCGGCGAGGTGCGCGCGAAGAAGCGCTGCACCGGCGCCATAACGGCCACGGCCAAGATCGCCGGGATGACGCTCGAGGAGTACGTGGCGGCGTAGATGGGCAGCCCGAAGATATTGAGCGCCTGCCCACCGCTTACCGCAGCGACAAAGTTGGGGTGGATGAGCATGGCGCCCAGCAGCATGCCGAGGCCCTGGCTCGCACCGAACTTCTTGGCGGCCATCGCACCGATAAACACCGGCAGGAAGTAGAAGCCGGCGTCGCCCACAAAGTTGAGCACCACATAGGTGGGCATCTCGGGCGTGAGGAGGCCAAACTGCTCGAGCAGAAGCAGAACGATCTTCACAAAGCCGGCGCCGATGAGCACGTCGATAAGCGGCGTGATGGAGCCGGAGATGGCGTCGAAGATGGTGTTGATGGAGAACTTCTTCTTGGGCGCGTCACCCATGTCCTCGGCCACGGCGTCCTGCTTGGCGAGCCCGGTCTTCTCGGCAATGAGGTTGTAGGCATCGCCCACGGCCTGGCCGATGATGATCTGAAGCTGGTCGCCCACCCACTGGCAACCCATGACGCCCTCGATCTTCTCGATCTCCTTGTCCTGCACGATGCTCTTGTCCTTCACGTTGAAGCGCAGGCGCGTTACGCAGTGGGTGAAGAAGCTGATGTTGTCCTTGCCGCCGAGGTACTCGACCACATGATCGGCCAGCGCGGCATAGCGCTCTTTTTTAGCCATGTCAGGCATCCTTTCGTGTTCGCGGTTGGGCGGGCGGCGACGGGATCCGCGGTGGGGCGTCCTAATGTCGCCGCTCGGCCCCGCCCGCGCCTTTGATGCAGATTCTGCTCACATGAATCACCAGATAGAGCTTCTCGTCAGGCGAGAGCTCGGCACCCTCCCATTCATGGGCGATGTGCTGCGCAATCTTCTCGACGCACGCGACGCCCTCGGGGTAGCGCTCCTCGATGCCGCGGAAGCCCTCTACCACCGAGCTGTCGAGCGCGGTGCCGGCATGCAGACGCTCGAATAGATAGCGCATGTGCGTCGCGTAGCGCGAGAAGGCAAACGAGCTGCGGTCGACTTGAACTCCAAAGAAGTCCTCGACAAGCTCGGTGACGTCCTCGAGCATGTCCTCATCGGCTCGCTGTCGCGCGCTCTCCTCGGCGCTAGTTGCCTCGGCGCGCGCGTTCACGATATTCATAGCGATGCCCGTTGCCTCGTCATTGGGAAGGCCCACGTTGAAGGTACGACGGACACGGCGCAGGATATGCCGTGCAAGCCGATACTCATCGGGATAGGTCTGCTCGACGTCGTAGACGAGTGGCATGCGCACATGAATGTTTTGCTCAGCGCGCTTGATGGCAAACGCAAGGTGATCCGCCAAGATGAAGGCAAAGTTGGGGCTGAGCGCGTACGAGATCTCGGAACGGACGTAATCGGCACTGGCGATGGCGAAATCAAGTACCGGCTGCGGTAAGTCGTTGATCGCCGAGAGAAAGCGTGCGTCTACGTTGTAGAACGTGCGCTCTACGTCGGCGAGTGCCAGATCGCGCGGGAGCTGGCCAAAACCGATGCCCTTGCCCATGGCAAGGAGCTCGTTGCCGGCGTCGTCCTCGCAAACCGCCACGTTGTTGTTGATACGGCGAATAGCTCTCATGCGTCCCCCCTTTCCTCATCCTGGGGCACAGCCCGTCCGCATGCGTTTCGTACGATCGATTGAAACGAAAAAACTCTCTAAAGCAAACGAACCCGCGCTGTCGTAGCGCTGGTTCGGTCATGCCTCAGAGAGTAACATTCCGGATGGGTTATGCGATTGTGAACAGGTACCGGTCATGCCCCGTGGGTAACATTCCAGCAAGGGGCATCATAGATAACCAACCACCGTAAGTTCAACGCACAACCGCACATGATGTCGTGAATGGATGCATATCACCGGTAAGCGGTCGTCCGCTGGAAGCGTTGGTGCGTCGGATCTGTCTGTACGCGAATGGCGCATCTGCGCGCCCGCCCGGTGCGACAAGCCCTCGAAAAAGCCACGCTTGCGGTCGATTGGAGCGTCCGGCCTGACCGCGAGCGTGACTTTTTCAAAAAGTGGGGCGGCGGGAACCGCGATATGGTTCCCGCCGCCCGAGTTGTTTGCAGGTGATGCTCCCTATGGGCCCATCGATGGGGCCTGCTGGCGCTTACGCTCCCAAAATCGTCTTCGCAATCGAGTGGGCAGCCGTCTTGCCGGCGCCCATGGCGAGAATGACGGTCGCGGCGCCGGTGACGATGTCGCCGCCCGCCCAGACGCGCGGGTTGCTCGTCCGGCCCTCCTCGTCGGTATCGATGTAGCCCCACTTGTTGGCTTCGACGCCGGAGGCGGGGGAGGCGAAGGGGTTCGCCTTGGTGCCGATGGCGGTGATGGCGACGTCGCAGGGGATCTCGTGCATCACGCCCTCAACGGGAACAGGGCGACGGCGGCCGGAGTCATCGGGTTCGCCGAGCTCCATCTGCTGCAGGCGAATGCCGTTCACAAAGCCGTCCTCGCCCGCCGTGAACTCGATGGGGCTCACCAGCTCGAGGATCTCGACACCCTCCTCCTTGGCGTGATGGATCTCGGCGCGGCGCGCGGGCATTTCGGCCTCGGTGCGGCGGTAGGCGAGCGTAACCTTCTCGGCACCCAGGCGCAGAGCGGTACGTGCGGCGTCCATGGCCACGTTGCCGCCGCCAAACACCACCACGTTCTTGCCGTGGCGGATGGGCGTATCGTAGGCGGGGAACTCGTAGGCCTTCATAAGGTTCACGCGCGTGAGGTACTCGTTGGCGCAGTACACGCCGGGCAGGTTCTCGCCCGGAACGTTGAGGAAGCGCGGCAGGCCGGCGCCCACGGCGAGGTAGAGCGCATCAAAGCCCTCCTCCTCAAACAGCTCCTCGGCGGTAAAGAGACGCCCGGCAACGGCGTTGTACTCAAAGTGCACGCCGAGCTGCTCGAGGCCGTCGATCTCGCGCTTGACGATGTCCTTGGGCAGGCGGAACTCGGGGATGCCGTAGGTGAGCACGCCGCCGCCCGTGAAGAAGGCCTCGAACACGGTGACGTCGAAGCCTTCGCGCGCAAGCTCGCCGGCACAGGCGATGCCGGAGGGGCCGGAGCCCACGATGGCGACCTTATGACCATTCTTGGGTTTGCAGACGGGCGCGGTGCCCACCTCGTCGGCCATATCGCCGAGCATGCGCTCGAGCTGGCCGATGGCGACGGGCTCGCCCTTCTTGCCGAGGATGCACTTGCCCTCGCACTGGTTCTCCTGCGGGCATACGCGGCCGCAGACGGAGGGGAGCAGGTTGTCGCGCTTGATGGTGTCGAGCGCGCCGGCCCAATCCTCGTCGCGAATCTTGGCGATGAACTCGGGGATGTGCACGCCTACCGGGCAACCCTCCATGCAGAGAGGCTTTTTGCAGTCGAGGCAGCGGTTGGCCTCGAGCAGGGCGTCGGCCTTGGTGTAGCCGGTGTCGACCGGACGGAAATCGCAGGCGCGCTCGGCAGCGGGCTCCTCGTTGGCCGGCGTACGCGGCGCCTTGAGGTTGGGACGGTACTTCTTGGGCTCGGCGGCAGCGCCGGGAGTGGTTACTTGTGGCATGCGCAAGCCTCCTCAAGATGTGCGATAGAAGCGGCCTCTTCAGTTCGGTAGCTCGCCTGACGTGCGGCAAGATCGTTCCAGTCGACCTGCGTGGCGTCGAAGTCGGGGCCGTCGACGCAGGCGAACATGGTCTTGCCGCCCACCTCGACGCGGCAGCAGCCGCACATGCCCGTGCCGTCCACCATGATGGGGTTCAGGCTCGCAACCACGGGGACGTTGTGCTTCTCGCAGGTGAGCGCAGAGAACTTCATCATCGGGACGGGGCCGACGCAGAAGACCTGATCGACTTCTCCGGCCTCGCAGATGCGCTCGAGCGGTGCGGTCACCACGCCCTTCTCGCCGGCGCTGCCGTCGTCGGTCGTGATATAGAGGTGCTCAAGCGGCAGCGCCTCGAACTGCTCGGTGAGAATGAGGAGGTCAGCCGTGCGCGCACCCATGATGACCGAGACCTTCTTGCCCTGCTCGCAGAGCATGCGCGCGACCGGGTAGGCGATGGCAAGTCCCACGCCGCCGCCGATGACGGTGACGCGGTCGCCCTGAATTTCGGTCGGGCAGCCGAGCGGACCGGTGACGTCGCGCAGGTAATCGCCTTCATTCATCTGCGAGAGGCAGCGGGTGGTCTTGCCCACCACCATAAAGATGAACTCGATCCAGCCCTCGTCGGGGTTCCAGTTGGCAAACGTAAACGGTACGCGCTCGCCGGTTTCGTCGGCGCGCACCATGAGAAACTGGCCGGCATGTGCCTTTTTGGCCATGCGCGGCGCGGCGACGCGGAACTCGAAGACCTTCTCCGAGAACTGCGTCTTCTTCAAGATTTGGTACATAGGGCCCCTCTCTGTGCAGGCAATGCATTATCGAGTGTATACCCCGTAGCGGTCCCCGCATATGCCAATGCGCGGTTGTAACGAATCGGATGGACGTGAGAACGCTTGGGTTATGGCGTAGGGGGCGGGTGGTGTCCCTTGCGTTAGTGCTTGCCGTTTTGCGCGGCCCCGCCGTTCACGTGGTCGCGCGCAAAGACGACCCCGCGCACGAGTGCGAGCGCCGCGGCGTCGGCGGCGCGGGCGCAGGTCTCATCGAATTCCTCGAGTTCTTTGGGACGGAACTGCTTGAGTACGAAATCCGCCACGGGCATCCTACCCGGCGGGTTACCTATCCCCACGCGGATGCGGCTGAAGTCGCGGCTTCCGAGCTTGTCGATGATGGAGCGCAGGCCGTTGTGCCCCGCGTGTCCGCCGCCGACCTTTACGCGCACGTCACCCTCGGGGATGTCGAGCTCGTCGTGGATGACGAGCACCTCCTCGGGACGTACCTTGTAGGTGGCGCAGAGCTTGGAGAGGGGACCACCGCTCGTGTTCATAAAGCTCTGGGGCTTGGCGAGCACGACCTCGCGTTTGCCGCCCTCCTCGTCGGGGTCGTTAACCTTGATAACGGCCACCTCGGCGCCAAGCTGGTTTTTCCAGTACGAGACGCCTGCCTGGCGTGCAAGCTCGTCGATGGCGCGGAAGCCCGCATTGTGCCGCGTTGCCTCATATTCTTCTCCCGGGTTGCCGAGTCCGGCGACCATGCGTATCTTTCCCGGTTGCGCTGCTGCCATGAGGTTCCTTCCCTCGTATATCAACTCTCTCAGTGAGACGTAGGCGCGTGGTGCGGGCGCCCTATCGTCCACGATTTAGGACATTTTTACCTTCAAACGGACATTTTTGGACGTGATTTAGGACATGTCCGCCGAATGTCCTAAATGTCCCGTATGAGAATGCAGGATTACGGCACAAGGGCGGCTGGAACTCTTGCATCATATTCAGGCATCATAACTATGCCGCTTGGAAAACGGCAACGGCAATCCGTCTGTTGCCACGCTCGCCAAGATTGCGCGCGGGCTCGGGAAGAGTCTTCGCATTAGCTTCGTGTAGCCTCGCAAAGACAGACTAGATCGTATGGGGGCTGCCCCTGCGCCTCAATAACGAAGCGCTGGTCTTGTTCTGGAGGGTATGCGGCTCATATGAGAAAAGGGAGGCCGGGCACCACGTGGCACCTGGCCTCCCTTGAATGAGGTTGGAATAAGCGAATCCTACAGGGCGAAGTCGCCGCCCACGAGGACGGACACGCTCTCCTCGCCGTAGACGGCAGCGATGGCGTTAGCAAACTCCTCGGCAACCGAAATCGTCTTGATCTTGCCGCCGACCTCGACAGGGATGGAGTCGGTGACCACGCACTCGACGATTGGGGCGTCGTTCAGGCGCTCGACCGCGGGGCCCGAGAAGATGCCGTGCGTGGCGCATACGTAGATGTCGCCCGCGCCCATCTTCTTGAGCTCGCGCACGCTTGCGCAGAGGGTGCCGGCGGTGTCGATCATGTCGTCGTTAATGACGCAGGTCTTGCCCTCGATATCGCCGATGATGCCCATGACCTCGGCGGCGTTGTGGCGCGGGCGACCCTTGTGGGCGATGGCGAGCGAGCAGCCGAGCATGTCGGAGAGCTTCTTGGCGGCCTTGGCGCGACCCACGTCGGGCGAGACCACCACGAGGTTGTCGGTGTCGAAGTTCTTGGCGTTGTAATACTCGCCAAAGAGGGGGAGGGCAGAGAGGTGGTTGACCGGGATGTCGAAGAAGCCCTGGATCTGACCCTGGTGCAGGTCGAGCGTGATGACGCGGTCGACGCCGGCGCGCTCGAGGAGGTTCGCCACGAGGCGGGCGGTGATGGGCTCGCGCGGGGCGGCCTTGCGGTCCTGGCGGGCGTAGCCGTAGTGCGTGATGCAGGCGGTGATGGTACGGGCCGAGGCGCGCTTGGCGGCGTCGGTTGCAATGAGGAGCTCCATGAGGGCGTCGTTCACGTCGCCGCAGATGGACTGGATGAAGAACACGTCGGCGCCGCGGACGGTCTCGTCAAAGCGCGCGTAGATCTCGCCATTGGCGAACTTCTCGAGCGCGAGACCCGAAAGCTCGACGCCGAGAATGTTGGCGATCTTCTCGGCGAGCGGGCGGTTGGCCGTGCCCGAGTAGACGCGCATGGTCTTAAACATCGGCATCAACTTACTGAAATCTGTGGTCGGCATGTTCTCCCCTTCGTTTGGTTGAGCGCGCTCCCGTTTGCGCTCGATTGCCATGACCTGTGGGTGCTTACTGGCGCGCTCGCTTGCGCGCGGTATAGCCTTCGATAATGCGCTGATCAGAACGCTCGAGGGCGAGCGCTCCGTCCGGCACGTCGTGGGTGATGCAGCTCGATGCGCCCGTCACCACGTCGGCGCCGATGTTGACCGGGGCCACCATCATGGTGTCGGACCCGATGAACGTGTTGTCGCCGATGGTAGTGGGGCTCTTGTGGACGCCGTCGTAGTTGCAGGTGATGGACCCGGCGCCGATGTTGACGTTCGCGCCCATGGTGGTATCGCCGATGTAGGAGAGGTGCGGCACCTTGGAGCCCACCCCGATGGTCGACTTCTTGATCTCAACGTGCGTGCCGGCCTTGCTGTGGTCGCACAGGTGCGTACCGGGGCGCAGATAGGCGCGCGGGCCGCAGTTCACGTAGTCGTCGATCTGCACGTCCTCGGCAACCGTCTCGTCGATGACGGAGAAGTTGCCCACGCGCACGTTCATGAGGCGCGTGTTGGGACCGACGGTGCACTCCTCGCCGATCTCGGTCGCCCCCATGATCATGGTTGCGGGGTAGATGACGGTGTCGCGGCCGACGGTAGCGTCCGGCCCGACCCACGTGCTCGCGGGGTCGATCATGGTGACGCCCTCGGCCATGAGGCGCGCGTTGATGCGGTCGCGGGCGATGGCGGTGAGCTCGGCGAGCTGGGCGCGGCTGTTGACGCCGAGACCCTCGCGGAAGTCGTTGCAATGGAAGTACGTCACGCCGAGGCCCGCGTTGCGGAGAATCTCGAGCATATCGGGCAGGTAGTACTCGCCCTGGGCGTTGTCGCAGCCAACCTCGCCGATGTGTGCGGCGAGCGCCGCGCCGTCGAAGGCGTAGCAACCGGCGTTGCACTCAAGAAGCGTCTTGGCCTGCTCGTCGGTGCAATCCTTCTGCTCGATGATGCGGAGCACCTGGCCCTCGTCGGAGAGCTCGATGCGACCGTAGCCAAAGGGGTCGGGCGGCGTCATGGTAAGAACGGCCGCCGCGGCGGTGCCGTCGGCGACCGTATCGGCAAACTTGCGGATGGTCTTGGGCTCGATAAGCGGCAGGTCACCGTTGAGCACGATGACCGGGCCGGCGTTGACGCCGGTGGCCTCGAGCGCGACCTTGACGGCGTGACCGGTGCCCAGGCGCTCGGCCTGCTCGACGCACTCCACGCCCTCGACCCCCGAGAGCAGCGCGCGCACCTCGTCGCCGTGGCTACCCACGACGGTGATGACGCGCCCGGCGCCCGCGGCGAGCGCGGCGTCGACAACCCAGCGGATCATTGGTTTGGCGAGGATGCGGTGCGAGACCTTCGCGTGGTTAGACTTCATACGGGTACCCTCGCCGGCGGCGAGGATGATGACCGTTGCGTTCATGTAAGCTCCCCGGAGGACTGCGCGTGCAGATAGGCCGGCCAGAGGCTGGCCGCATCTGATGATACCGCAGACGCGGCCGTCCTGCCGGAAGCGGCGCAGGTTGTCCACGAACGGGCCATGAGACGGGCCGGCGAGCCGCGCCTCCGGGTGCGACCGGCGCCCTCCTACAGCTCAATCTCCAGCGTAACCGGGCAGTGGTCCGAGCCAAAGATGTCGTTGCGGATGCCCGCCGCGCGCACCTGCTCGCGCACGCTGTCGCTCACCAAGAAGTAGTCGATGCGCCAGCCCGCGTTGTTCTTGCGAGCGTTGAAGCGATAGCTCCACCAGCTGTACGCACCCACCTCATCGGGGTGGAGGTAGCGGAACGTGTCGGTAAACCCGGCGTCGAGAAGCTCGGTAAACTTACCGCGCTCCTCGTCGGAGAAGCCGGCGTTGCCGCGGTTGGACTTGGGGTTCTTGAGGTCGATCTCCTCGTGCGCCACGTTAAAGTCGCCGCAGGTGATGACGGGCTTGCCGCTCTCTTGCTCGAGTGCGCGCAAAAAGGCGCGGTAGGCGTCATCCCACACCATGCGCCCGTCGATGCGCGCGAGGCCGTCTTTGGCGTTGGGGGTGTAGACGTCGACAAACCAGAAGGGCTCGAACTCGAGCGCGCAGACGCGCCCCTCGTCCACGGCCTCGGCAAGCAGCGCCGCCGCATCGCCTTGCGGGTCGATGCCGGCGGCGTCGAGCACGGCGGGGCGGAGGAGCTCGTCGGCACGGCGCACGTCGCGCGGGGCGCCGAGGACGGCATCGCGGGTAAAGACGGCCGTTCCGGAGTATCCCTTGCGCGCAGCGTAGCTCCATGTCTGGGTGTAGCCGGCAAGCTCCAGCGCGACCTGGCCCTCCTGCAGCTTGGTCTCCTGCAGGGCGAGCACGTCGGCGTCGAGCTCGCGCGCGATGTCGGTAAAGCTGGGCTCTTTTTTAAGGACGGCGCGAAGGCCGTTGACGTTCCACGAGGCGAGGCGGTAGGTCTTGCTCATCTGATGCTCCGGTTTCGTGCGTGCGGGCGTTGTCGTGCGCTATCGTATCCGATAACGCGTACCAAAAAGCGGAGGGGATGCGATATGGGGCAGAACATCACGGATGCGGCCGAGGCGCGCGAGGTGCTCTCTCGCCTGTTTGCCGGGCACCGGCGCGCGGTGTTCTTTGGCGGCGCGGGCGTCTCGACGGCAAGCGGTATCCCCGACTTTAGAAGCGTGGACGGGCTGTATCACCAAACGTTTGCCTATCCGCCCGAGGTGATGCTCAGCCATGAGTTTTACGAGACGCACCCGGAGGACTTCTTCGCGTTCTATCGCCAGAAGATGATGGCGCCCGATGCTCGGCCCAATCGCTGCCACCGCAAGCTCGCATCGCTTGAGGCGGCGGGCTCGCTTTCCGCGGTGGTGACGCAGAATATCGACGGGCTCCATCAGGCCGCGGGCAGCACGTGCGTGTGGGAGCTCCACGGCTCGGTGCACCGCAACATCTGCCAGCGCTGCGGCGCGGTCTATGACGCGGCGTGGGTGCTGGCAGACGGCGCGGCCGACATCCGCCATGTGCCGGTGTGCCCTGCCTGCGGCGGCGCCATCAAGCCGGACGTGGTGCTCTACGGCGAGCCGCTCTCGGAGCGCGTGCTTGCCGGCGCCATCGCCGCCATCTCCTCTGCCGACCTTCTGGTGGTAGGCGGCACGTCGCTGGTGGTGTATCCCGCGGCGGGTCTCACGCAGTACTTTGCCGGAGACACCCTCGTGATGGTCAATCGCGACGCCACGCCGCAAGACGCGGCGGCAGACGTGCTCATTACCTGCGATATAGACGAGGCCTTTGCGTTCTAGGCATCTTGCGCGCCCATGCGGTACTTGGTGAGGATGCGGTCGAGCTTGCGCCGCCAGGGCGCGTAGAGGGCGAGCAGAAAGACGACGGTTGCAACGCCGTGGGTGAGGTCGAACGGCAGAGCCGCCGCGTACACGGCGAGCACCTGAAACGGGGTGTGCGCGTGCATGAAGCCGAGGATCGTCCAGGCGTTGAGGATCCAGCCGAAGGCGACCGACGAGATGAAGCCGTAGACGAGGATGCCTCCGGTGCCGCCCCGCGTCTCCACGGCGCCGCGCCCCGCCCCGTCTTGGGCGGGCGCCCCGCGCCGGCAGCCCAGAAGGCCGCATGATGAAAGGGCCCCCGCGCCCCAGCCCACGAGCCCCCATGCGTACATCTGCCAAGGGGTCCACGGCCCCTGCCCAAAGAAGAAATTGGAGGCGAGAGCCGCCAGGGCGCCGGTCATAAAGCCGCTGCGGCGGCCGAGGGCCACCCCCGCGATGATGGCGATGGCGCTCACCGGCTTGAAGCTGGGTACCGCCGCAAACACCATGCGCCCCGCCGCGGCGAGCGCGGCGAGCACGACGGTGGGCATGAGCTCGCGCAAGCGGGGCGAGCCCGCCTCAAACGAGGCGAAGAAGACGACGAGTGCCGCCACGACGACGGCAAACGAGAGCAGGGCCGTCTGCGTGACGCCGGCGAGCGTGGCGACGATGAGGACCGCGGGGACGGAGATGAGCGCGACGGCCTCGGACACGATCCCGCCGCGACGGCGCGGGCGTGCCGCACCGCCGATGTCGGCCTCTGCCGCGGCGGTGGTATCGGGCGCCGTGGTGTTCCGCGCGGCTTGGGTTGCGGCTGCGGGTTCCGACTTCTCGGTCTTTCCGGCGGCGTGCGGCGACGGCTCCCGGTCTCTTACCGGGAGCCCGTCAGCAGGCCCCCCGTCCGCTCCCGCGCCAAGTGCGCCAAAGAGGCGCGACTCCTCATGGGGGCGGTATACGAGGTTGTGGGCAAAAAACGCCTGGACGGGCTCCGTGGCGGCGACCTCGCCGTCAAACAGCATGGTCACGTCATCCGCGGCGGCAAAGGCAACGTCGAGATCGTGCGTCACCATCACCACGGTGCGTCCCTCGGCGGCAAGGGCGCGCACGATGCCAACGACCTCGGCAGCGCTTGCGGGGTCGAGGCCCTTGGTGGGCTCGTCGAGCAGCAGCAGCTGCGGGTCGGTAAGGAGCACCTTGGCGAGCGCGAGCTTTTGCTGCTGGCCGCCGGAGAGGTCGAAGGGGTGGCGACGGGCGAGCTCGGCGAGACCGAAGCGCGCGGCAACCGCCTGCTCGTCGGCCGCGGTGTAGCCTGCGCGCTCGCGCCATTCGGCCAGCTCGTCGGCGACGGTGTCGCAGACAAACAGGGCCTTGGGGTCTTGGGGGAGGAGCGCCTGCGCGCCCGCCCACGGGTTCTCCACGCGGCCGCGCTGCGGTTTGAGGATGCCCGCGAGCGCGCGCAGCAAGGTGGACTTGCCGCACCCGTTGCCACCCACCACCACGTGCACGGTCCCGCGGGGGATGGTGAGGTCCACGTTGCGAAGCACCCAGGGGGCGTCGCGGTCGTAGCGCACGTGGAGTCCGCGCACGGTAAGGGCGCCCTCGGCGGAGGGACCGGGAGAGGGGAGGGAGTCTCGCCAGCGCCGGGCGTCGGCGCGAGTGCCGACGGGCGCGGACGAGCCCATCTCGTAGGTCATGGTCGCCCACGGGGCCGTAAGCTCGGGAGTGTGCGTGGAGAGCACCACGGTCACGTTGAGCTCGCGGTTGATGCGGGCAAGCAGATAGAGGAACTGATGCTGCGCCTCTGGATCGAGCTGGGCGCAGGGCTCGTCCAGCACCATGAGGCGCGGGCGCAGCGCGAGCGTCGCGGCGAGATTGACGAGCTGCTGCTGCCCGCCCGAGAGCGCCTCGCACGGGGTGTGCATGAGGGGCTCGAGCCCCAGAAAGTGCGCGACCTCGGCAATGCGGCGGCGCATCTCGTCCTGGGGAGTGCCGATGCCCTCGAGTCCAAAGGCGAGCTCGTGCCACACGGTGTCGCACACGATCTGCGCGGCTGGGTCCTGCATGACGAAGCCGATCTCCGTTGCAGACGCCACAGCGCTCATCGCGTGCGCACCCTCGGCGGGATGTGCGGCCCCGCGCGTCTCGCCGCCCGCTGGGGCGACGGCGCCGATGAGGGTGCGGCCGAGTACCTCGACCGTGCCCTCGGCTGTGCCCGCCGGTGCGAGCTCGGGTTTGAGGCTGCGCAGCAAGGTCGTCTTACCGCATCCGGTGGGGCCGACGACCACGCAGAACGCACCGGTGGGGACGACGAGGTCGACTCCGGCGAGTACGGTGGTGCCGTCTGGGTACGCAAAGCCAAAGCGCTCGACGCGGACGGCCGCGCCAACAGGGGTCAGCGTCGCCATAGCAGCCACTCCCTTACATAGAGTGCGGGTGCGACGGCCAGAAACGCAAGGTAGGGGAGGTAGCCCCACCAGGCGATGAGCGCGGGCATGGTGGGATAGAACGAGAACTGCGCGCATGCGATGCCCATAAGCGGCGCGTTGATGCCGGCGAGCAGGACGATGAGCGCGATAAGGGCGATGTCGGTGCGGGTGAGGCGCTGCCGCCGGTAGACCGTGCGGCGGATGCCGGAGGCGTATCCGCGCGCCCGCATGGCGTCGGCGCGGACGATGCTGTCCTCCAAACCCCATCCCATGAGGACGGAGACGGTGCGCAGCCGGTCGCGCGTGCGCTCGCGGCGCGTCCGGGGCGCGGCGGCGCTCGTGGCGGCCGCCGTCTGCAGCACGGTGCGCCCGCGGCCCGCAAATTGCGGGACAAGCCGCATGACCTGCGAGATGGCAAGCGAGCAGGCGGGGGCGAAGCGCCCTATGAGCTCCATGGCGGCGGCGCTGTCGATGCAGGCGGCGTAGCTTTGAAACCAGAGCAGCACCGCGGCGAGCATAGCGCCCGACGAGAGCCCGTAGGCGAGGGCCTCACAGGTGAGCGGCGTGCCGCCCACGCGCACAAGGACGCTTTCTCCCTCGTGCACAAACAGCAGGTTGGCGGCGGTGACGACCGCGACGGCACCCAGAAGCCACGGGAGTTGCCTTGCGGTGGCGCGCCAACCGCGCGTGAAGCATGAGCATGCCGTGGCACCGGCGAGCGCGAGCGCGGCGTAGACGGGGTGGGCCGCCGCCATGGCAAAGCCCGCGCCAACAACAAGATAGGTGAACGCTACGGCCGGATGCAGCGGGGCAAAGGGGTTGTGTCCGCTACCCCTCACGATGGGCGCCCGCCTGCGGCGGCCTGCGCGTGCGTATCAACCATGGCACACTCCAAATCCCGGCGCCGCGCGCCTCTCATCTGGCCTTATATAGAAGCAGGGCCGATTGTAGCACGCGCGCCTCAGGTCCCGGTCGGGGCGGATACAATAGGAACATCGCATTCGGCGAGAGATAGGATGTACATGGCTCGTGAAAGCAAGACCTGGCGCTGCGGTAAGCATATGCTGACGTTTGACCGTCCGCGCATCATGGGCATTTTGAACGTGACTCCCGACTCGTTTAGCGACGGGGGCGAGAACTTCGATCAAGACGCCGCCATCGCCCGCGGCATCGCGATGCTCGACGAGGGGGCCGACATCATCGATGTGGGCGGCGAGTCCACGCGCCCCGGCTTCACGCCGGTCTCTGCCGATGAGGAGGCCCGGCGCGTGCTGCCCGTGGTGCGCGCGCTCGTGGCGAAGGGCGCCATTGTCTCCATCGACACGCGCCATGTGGAGGTCGCCAAGGCAGCCGTGCGCATGGGCGCCGCCATCGTGAATGACGTCACCGGCTTTACCGACCCCAAGATGGTCGAGTTTGTGGCCAACAACACCTGCGGCGTGGTGGTTATGCACGCCGGCGAGCTCGCCGAGCCCGAGCGTGCGCCGCACACCGCGGTGACGCTCGACACCTCTGCGGCGGCGTATATGGCCGAGCGCGCGGCCGAGCGGCAGCGCGCCGAGGCGGAGGGGCGCCCCGTTCCCACGGGCCGTCTGGGCCGGCCGCGCGGCGGCAAGGTGCTCGGCGAACCGCGCCTCAAGGGTGGCGCCATCCAGCAGCGCTTGCCGTTTGGCGACATTCCCAACGGCTCGGCGGCGGGCGAGGCGGATGCCGAGGCTGCCGGCGCGCACCCGGCGGGCGAGGCCGTTCCCGCCGGAGAGGTGGCGGCGGCGGCGACCTCAACTGCTGCCGCTGTCTCTACCGAGGCGGCGCCCGGGGCGGAGGAGGCGCCCTCCCGCGCCTCAACCGGCGACGCCGTGCCCTCCAACGACGAGCTCGCCGCAATCATGCGCCGCGCCGCCGAGCGCCGGGGCGCGACGGCTGCCGACCGGGTGCGCCAGAGCCGCTTCACCCTGCCCGACTCCGCCCCCATCATGCGGCGGGTCATGGGCTTTCTGTCCGATCAGGCGCGCTCGCTCGTGCAGGCGGGCGTCGCGCGCGACCGCATCTGCATCGACCCCGGCGCGGGTTTTGGCAAATCTGCCAACGAGGACATCGTCATCCAGCGCGAGACCGCCAAGATGGTCTCGCTCGGGTACCCCCTCATGTGCGCGGTCTCGCGCAAGCGCGTCGTCGGCGCCGTCTCGGGCGTCAGCGAGGCGTCCGCGCGCGATGCTGCGACGTACGGCATGTGCCTGGGCGCCATCGAGCATGGGGCCAACGTGGTGCGCGTGCACGACGTGGCGGGCTTCGCGCAGTTCCTCAACGGCTACTGGGCGGTTGCCCACCCGCAGCCGCGCCGCGCGTTTGTGGCGCTCGGCTCCAATATGGGGCGCCGCCTCGACAACATCCGCGCCGCGCGCGACCTCATCGCCGAGATCCCGCTCACCTGCGTGTTCAGCTGCTCGCGCATCTACGAGAGCGAGCCGGCCTACGTCAAGAGGCAAGACCCCTTCGCCAACGCGGTGGTGGAGATTCGCACGGAGCTCTCGCCGCTCGTTCTGCTCGACGAGCTCATGGCGATCGAGAACCGGTTGGGTCGCAACCGCACGCCGAGCGCCCGAGCCAACGGCCCGCGCGTGATCGACTGCGACCTTTTGTGGGTCGAGGGGGAGAGCCACGGCGGCGACAAGCTGCGCCTGCCGCACCCGCGCCTCGGCGAGCGCGATTTTGTGCTCGTGCCCTTGGAGGATCTGGTGCACGACCCGGCGCGCTTCTTCCGCTACGAGGGCGTGCAGGTGCTCGAGCCGGAGGAGCGCGTGGGGCACGTGGTGCGCGAGCTCGGCCAGCTGTAGGGCGCTGCCCCTGCGTTTCGTGATGAAGAGCGCCTCGTTGAGGCGGATGGTTCCCGCCGCTGTCCGCGCCGCTCGCATGCCGACGCATCGCGGCCGTTTGCCGATACGACGTCCCCAACATGGGGGCGTCGGCGTTTCATAGGTTTATGCGTGCTGTCGCGCCCGGGTGTCCGGGCGCGTTCCGTTTGCCGCCCGGCGCCCGTGGAGGCTGCCGGCGCGGCTTGGGTTATTGCGAGGTGCCTCATGTTCGACGTTGCCACCACCGATCTTTCCGGAACAGCCCTGATTACGCTCGATACCGTGCCCTCCACCAACGACATCGCCGTCGATGCCGGTCGCGCCGGCGCCGCGCACGGATGGGCGGTGCGCGCCACAGTTCAAACCGCCGGGCGCGGCCGTCGCGGGCACTCGTGGACGTCGCCCGCCGGCAGCCTCTACCTGTCGCTGGTCCTGCGCCCCAAGGTTCCCATGCAGATGCTCATGGGCCTTCCCGCCGTGACGAGCCTGGGTGTGCTCGACGCGCTCGAGAGCATCGGGCTTTCGGGGCGCGTGGGCGTCAAGTGGCCCAACGACATCGTCTCGGTCCCGCGCGAGATCAAGACCCCGCACAGCTCGCAGTTCAACCGCAAGCTCGTGGGCATTCTCGTCGAGGCGCGCTCGTCTGAGCAGGGCGCGTTTGCCGTCGCGGGCATCGGCATCAACATCATCTCGCCGGTTGACGCGCCACCGGCATCGCCCGAGGTGCAGGCGGCTATAGACGCCGTCGCGTCGGTACGCCGCCAGCAGGCGGAGGCGACGGGGGCCGTCAACGTGCCGGGTCTCGAGCCCATATCGCTTGCCGAGGTGCTCCCCGAGGGCACGCCGCTTCCCGAGCGCGAGGCCCTCGCCCGCGCGGTGCGCGACGCCGTGCTCGCGCGCGTGGAGCGCTGGCAGCGCGCCATCAGCGCCGGCCTGGGTACGGCGGGCCCGCTGGCGCCCGTGCTCTCCTCGTACGTAGAGAATCTGCCCATGCTGGGCAAGCCGGTTAACGTGGTCGCGCAAAACGGCAACACGCTGGCGGTAGGGTATTTCACCGGCATCGACGCGTGGGGCCGCGCCGAGGTGAAGCTCGGTACGGGTGAGACCAAGACGTTCTCGGCCGAGGTCGTGAGCTTGCGCGAGGTGTAGCGTCCCGCTCAACCCTGCACAGGAACTCGCGTTTAGGCCCCTTTTCCGTCCTCGTAGGGGGCCTAAGCGCGAGTTCCTTGAGGAAAGAATCTCTCCCCGCGGGACCCCGGGCATACAATCTGCCGTTTCTTTCCCCTCGGGACCAGGGCGCGCTACCGGCGCCTTATCTCCTGCACCCCAAGCCGCGCGGCCCGTCCTGTCTCGCCCGCGCCTTCAGCCCGCGCGTCCTCAGTGCATGCGCCGGTAGATCTCGCAGATGCCGCGCAGGGTGAGCTGGCTGTCCACCGCGTCAAACACATCGGTCGACCCGGCGATAACGGGGGCGAGCCCGCCGGTCGCGATAACCGTCGCGTCTGCGGCGCCCAGCTCGCGCTTGATGCGCGCGACGAGCCCCTCGGCCATGGCGGCGGTGCCCAGCACGGCGCCCGATTGCACGGCTTCGACGGTGTTGGCGCCAATCGCGTGGGCGGGCGCCTCAAGCGGCACGCTCGAGAGGCGCGCCGCGCGGCTGACCAGTGCATCCATCGAGATGCGCAGTCCCGGGGCAATGGCGCCGCCAATGTAGTAGCCATCGTCGTCGACGACGTCGATGTTGGTCGCTGTGCCAAAGTCGACCACGATCGCCGGCGCGCCGTAGTATTTGACGGCGGCGGTCGCGTTGGCGATGCGGTCGGCGCCAACCTCGGCGGGGTTCTCTGCGCGCACGCGCGTGACGGCGGCGGTGTCGGGGCCCACCACCACGGCCCGCGCGCTCAGGCGCTCTGCCACGCGCCGCCAGGCGCGGTTGAGCTCGGGCACCACGCCCGCAAACGCCACGGCATCGACCGCGTCGAGCGTCATGTCGTACATACGGAAGTAGCCGTGCAGGCGAACATGCAGCTCATCGGCGGTAAAAGAGCGGTCGGTGGGCATGCGCCAGGAGTGGACGAGCTCCTCTCCGTCAAAGAGTCCGAGCGCCGTCTGCGTGTTGCCCATATCGATGGCGAGTAGCATTGCCCCTCCGCGTTTCAGGTTCATTTTTGCCAAACGTGCGATTACGTGGCGGTCTTCCGCGCCCATTGTATACTTAACACCTGAAAAACCGGACGGTATGCATGGAGTGCGCATGAACAAAAAAGCCAAGCGCCGCCTTGTTGTTGCGGGCGGCATCATCGTTATCGCGATGCTTGTGATCGTGGCTATTGCGGGCGCGGGTGGCGCGGCGTCGTCGCTCACCATCGCCGACGTCCTCTCGGGTGAGTACGAGGGCCAAAAGGTTCAGGTTTCGGGCTCGGTCGTCGCGGACTCGCTCACAAGCGAGGGCTCGCGCGCCACGTTTGAGATCCAGCCCGAGGAGGGCTCCACCGATGCGGCGTCCGCTCCGCTGACCGTCTCGTATGACGGCGCGCTTCCCGCGACGTTTGGCACCGGGGTCGTGGCCATCTGCACGGGCACCATGGAGGACGGGGTGCTGAGCGCAACCGAGCTCGTCACCAAGTGCCCGTCAAAATATGAGAGCGCCGAGGGGTCGCTGACCGTCAAGGGCCTGCTCGACCAGGCGGACTCGCTTACGGGCGAGGCCGCCAAGGTGTGCGGCTACGTGCGCGGCGACGTGCTCGCCGTCAACGCGGCCGAGGGCTATCGCTTCACGCTCGAGAGCCAGGGTGCGACTGTCAACGTGCTGTGGGACGGCGGTCTTGACGAGGCGGTGACCGACGGAGTGGCGCTCGTGGTCGCGGGAACGCTCAACGCCGACGGCACGTTTACGGCGTCCGAGCAGCCCGCCATCGACGAGGCGGTAACCGAGTAGACGAGCCACGCGGGCTGGGGGTGTGACGCCTCCAGCCCTTTGTGTTGCCGAGGGCATGATGAGGAGATTCCACTAGATGAGTTCTTTGGGCACGATCATTCAGATTCTGGCACTTATCGCCACCATTCCGGCGATGGTCACCTTGATGGCGAGCGTCGCCGTCGCTCGCCGCGGGCGCGCGCAGCAGGCAAGCACGCTCGCCAACGTGGGCTTTCTGCTGGTATTTGCCAATACGCTGCTGCTCACGCTCT
Source organism: Candidatus Coprousia avicola (assembly GCA_018715125.1). GTDB lineage: Bacteria > Actinomycetota > Coriobacteriia > Coriobacteriales > Coriobacteriaceae > Coprousia > Coprousia avicola. The sequence continues at coordinate 32,662 of DVMF01000022.1, forward strand.
GCGTCGGCATCATCCTGGTGTGCTTCCTGACCGAAAACATGACGCTCTCGTACGTCGCCATGAACTTCCCCGAGACCGACAGCGCGCTCAAGCCGCTCTATCAGGTGGCGGGCGTGTGGGCGGGCCGCCAGGGCTCGCTTCTCTTCTGGACGTGGCTCATCTCGCTCTTCGCTGCGGCGACCGCATGGCGCCGCATGCGCCAGACCGACGCCCTCACGTGCGCCGCCCTTGCCGTGGTCGAGCTCGTCATTATGCTCTTCACCTGCGCGATGGTGCTCTCTGACGCCAACAACGCCTTCATCGCCACCCCGGCGCAGTACCTCAATGCAGACGGCGCGCTGGTGGCGGGCGCCTCTACGGGCATGAACCCGCTTCTGCTCCACTGGGCGATGGTCCTGCATCCGCCGGCGACCTTCATCGGCTACGCCGGCTGCACCGTCCCCTTCGCCTACGCCATCGCCGCGCTCATCTCGGGCGACCTTTCCGCGCGCTGGGTCGAGCACGCCGACCGCGTGGCGGTCTTCAGCTTCATCTTCCTCACCATCGGCATGGTGCTCGGCGCGGTCTGGGCGTACGTGGTGCTCGGCTGGGGCGGCTTCTGGGCGTGGGATGCGGTGGAGAACGCGAGCTTCATGAGCTGGCTCACCGCCATCGCCATGATTCACAGCTTCACCCTCTACCGCCGTCGCGGCGTCTTTCGCCGCTGGAGCCTCTTTGCGGCGACCATCACCTTCATCTTTGTGGTGCTCGGTACGTTCATCACCCGCTCCGGCCTCGTGCAGTCCGTGCATGCGTTTGCCGAGGACCCTGTTTCCACCTACTTCTTCCTCGGCATCATGATCTCGGCGGGCCTCGCGTTCCTGCTGCTTATGCTCTATCGCTCGGCAGCGCTCACCGAGGAGGACGAGATCGAGTCGCTCGCCTCTAAAAACGGCTCGTACTATCTCACGAACCTCGTGTGCATCGTGGGTGCCTGCCTCGTGGCGTACCTCACCGTGTCGAGCGCGCTGCCGAGCTGGCTGCCGCTTGGCGGACAGGTGGTCTCGGCGGGCGTCTACAACGCGGTCGCCCGCCCCGCGACGGCGCTTTTTGGCCTGCTTATGGCCGTGTGTCCGCTGCTTGGCTGGCGCAAGACCGACGGAGCTGCCTTCTGGCGGAACTTCCGCGTGCCGCTCATCGTGGGCGCCGTGGTGTTCGTGGCGCTCGAGGTGTTCTTCTTCGTCGACCTCGTGCCCGCCTACGACGCCACCGTGGCGGCGGGGGGCGACGCCGCGGCAACCCTTGCCGAGCAGGGGCCGCGTCTCTACTACCTCGCTGTTGCCGAGGTCTCCCTCGTGGCGGCGGCGCTCCTGTTCGCATCGTCTGCCTACCTGCTCGGCCGCGGCGTGCGCGCCCGCGCATCCCGTGGAGAGAATCCGGCCCAAGCCGTCGTCAACCTCTTCCGTCATTCGCCGGCGCAGGCGGGCGGCTACCTCGCCCACCTCGGGTGCGCCATCGCGCTCGTGGGCCTCGTGGGTTCGGGCATGTTTGTGCAGGAGCAGACGGTCAACCTCGCGGCGGAGGAAGGCGCCCATGCAACCGTGGGCGGCTACGCCCTCACGGTCACGGGTATCGAGGACGCGTTTGACGCCGAGGACGACCGCGTGATGACGATCGAGCTCGCGGTGGGCCGTGCAGCGGCTGACGGCGAGCCGGACGAGGCGGCGGGCACCATCGGCACCCTCAGCCCCGCCATCGAGGTCTCGGCGGCAACGCAGCAGCAGACGCTCCACGCGAGCGTCCTCACGTTCCCCACGGAGGACCTCTTTGTGGCGTTCCAGGGTCTCAATGCCGACGGCTCGCTTTCGCTGTCCGTCAAAGTGAACCCGCTTATCCTCTGTAACTGGATCGGTGGCGTCCTCTGCATCGCGGGCATCGTGCTCGCCGTGGTGCCGCGCCGCGCCACGCCGCTTCTGGCGGCTGATGAGCGTGGCTAGCGCAATCCGGGGGCAAGGCTCTTCCGCCGCTACGGCACCCGCCGCGACGGACCCCTCCGCGCCTCTGGCCGTAAGCGCACGCGGCCTCACCAAGCGCTTTGGTGAGCGGTGCGCGCTCGACGGCGTCGACCTCGCCGTTCCCGCGGGGGCCTTCGTCTCCATCTTTGGCCCCAACGGCGCCGGTAAGACAACGCTTTTGCGTCAGCTTGCGCTTCTCGCCCGGCCGACGGCGGGCACGCTCGCTATGCTTGGCGTCGACGCGCTCGAGGAGCCCGACGCCCTGCGCCCGCGCATAGGCCTCATCAGCCACCGCTCGATGCTGTACGGCGACCTCTCCGCCGAGGAGAACCTCGTCTTCTTCTCCTCCCTCTACCGCGGCGCGCCCGATCGCGCCCGCATCGACGAGCTCCTGCGCTTGGTGGAGCTCGACCATCGCCGCCATGATCCGGTGCGCACGTACTCGCGCGGCATGCAGCAGCGCCTCTCCATCGCGCGCGCTCTGGTGAACGACCCCGACCTCGTGCTTCTCGACGAGCCCTATTCCGGTCTCGACCCGCATGCGGCGGAGCTGTTCGACGACCTCATCGCCCGAGCCCGCGCCGAGCGGGCTCACCGCACCTTTATCATGGTGAGTCACGATCTCGATAAGGGCTTCGCGCTCTGCAGCCACGTCCTCATCCTCGCGCGCGGCCAGGTCATCCTGATGGCGGAGAAAGAGGGCCTCGATCGCGATGCGTTTCGCGAGCTCTACTTGGCGACCGTTGGCATGGGGGTGGCATAAGATGGCACCGCAACCGCACCGCGCCGCGCCGGCGCGCCCGAGCACCTTCGCGCAGTACCGCGCACTTCTAGCCAAAGACCTGCGCCAAGAGGTCCGCACCCGCGAGATGCTCACCTCGATGGTGGTGTACGCGCTGCTGGTGCTCACGGTCTACGGCGCCGCGCTCGCACAGGTGGGCGACGCGATAGAGGTCGTCGCCTTTGCGGGCGGCCTTCTCTGGGCCCTTATTGTGTTCACCAGCCTGTTGGGGCTCAATCGCAGCTTTGCGCACGAGACGGAGTCGGGCTGCCTCGAGGGCATCCTGCTCGCGCCCGTCGACCGCGCGGTGATCTTTCTTGCCAAGGCGACGGCCAACCTGATATTTCTTGCCGTGGTCGAGTGCATCACGGTTCCGCTATTCTTCCTGTTCTTCCTATCCGGCGCCGAGCTCGCCGCCACCACGCCGCTTATTGTCTTGCCGCTTGTGGTGGGGACCGTCGGCGTCGCCGGCGTCGGCACGCTACTCGCAACGATGACCATCGACACGCGTGGCCGCGACGTGCTGCTGGCCATCCTCCTCATTCCGGTGATCTTCCCGTTGCTGTACGCGTGCGTCTCGGCCACCTCGGTCGCCTTTATGGGGGTCGCGGGCACCCTCGGTACGTTTTGGACCTCGCTTGCCATGGCGGCTGCCTATGACGTGGTGATGATCGCGGCCGCGTGGGGCCTGTACGCCTTTGCGGTCGAGGGCTGATGCAAGCGCGCGGGCGGGATGCAGAAGGTCGCGCGCAAGTCGGGCGTCTGGCGCCCTCGGCGGCAGATTCCGCTACTATAGAGGCATGTGTTGAACGCGGATAACTTTAGGGAAAGGGGATCCGTTGGATAGAGACGATTCGACCCGCGCCGCCGCGCGCCCGGCGCTTTGGGACCGCTGCGTCCCGTTTGCGCTGGTGGCGGGCACGCTGCTCGTTATCGCCGGCGTGGTCTGGACGTTTACCCTCGCGCCGTTCGCGCAGGGCGCGACGCTCTCCGAGCCGGCGGTCATCGCGGGCCAGCAGATCACCACCAAGCTGCTCCTCAGTCAGAAGATCTTTTATTTGCACGTGCCCGTCGCCGTCGCCTCATTCGCCGTCATGGCGTTCGCCGCGTTTTGGGCCGTGCGCTTTTTGATGACGGGGGAGCGCCGCTACGACATCAAGTCCAAGACCGCTATGGAAGTCACGCTCGTTTTTGTGGTCGCGACCATGATTTCGGGCGACTTGTGGACGCGTTTCGAGTGGGGTGTCTGGTGGACGTGGGAACCGCGTCTCACCACCTATTTCATCCTCATGCTGCTCGTCATCGGCTACTTCATCCTGCGTAACGCGATGGAGGACCCCGAGCGCCGCGCGCGCTTTGCCGCCGTGTTTGGCATCGTGGCCTTTGTAGATGCGCCCATTTCGTTCATGATCACGCGCTTGGTGCCGAGCTCCGTGCACCCGGTGGTGTTCCGTACCGATAGCGGCCTGCCGCCGATGATGCTCATCCCGTTTCTGCTGGGGCTCTTTGGCATGCTGCTCGTCGCGTTTGCCCTTACGCGCATCGCCCTGCGCGTCAATACCGACGCTGCCGAGGTGGAGGAGCTGAAAGAGCGGCTCGAGGAGCAGGATGCTTGGCGCGAGCGCGCTGCGGCCGATGAGGCGCTCGAGCGCCTGAGGGCTGCCGGCGCCAAGCTCAGCGGCTCGCGTCCCGCCGACGCCCCCGTCCCCGATGCGACACATACCCCGGAGGTCGTAGGTTCAAATCCCGCGGGCATGTCCCCGTCCCATGATGCCGCCGACCCCTCTACCTCGTCCTCTAAGGAGGCCTAACCCATGGATGCCATTCTTGCCGAGGTCTATTCGACCGTCTTGCCCGCCGCTCCGTATGTTATCGGTGCCTACGTTGGAATTTGGATCGTGCTCGCCGTGTACACGCTTATGCTCTCGCGGCGGTCAAAGCAGACCGCCCGCGACCTCGACGCCCTCAAGCAGGCGCTCGCCGATCGCGAGGAGAAGCTCGAGCGCTAACGTGTTTTGACACGAATATGGAGGGCGCTCCATATTCGATGGTGCACCGCTTGCATTATGCTGCCCATGCGCGTAATATACTCTCTTGCGCTAAGGCGCAACCAGACATTGCGGGGTGGAGCAGTCTGGTAGCTCGCCGGGCTCATAACCCGGAGGTCGTAGGTTCAAATCCTGCCCCCGCGACCATGAATTTGCCCTCCTAGCTGGGAAATCAGCTAGGAGGTTTTCTTTTATCAGGTGCCCGAGATTGCCAAGGTAATGGGTATGGTAATGAGTATCGTCTGGGGACGTGACTTACCCCCTGCGCTTGGCAAGCGAGTCTCTTAGTGCTCGGAGCACCTCAATCGCCACGGGAAGCTCATCCGCCTCGAACGAGACTAGAATCTCTTGCACCTCCGCCGAGAGCGCGGCCTTGTCGGGGTTCGGCCCATCGGTCAGGAGCGCATCCGTTCCCACCGAGAGTTCTTCGGCAATCCTCGCGAGCACGGGCAGGCTCAGCTTGGTGTTTCCGGTTTCGATGTGGCTCATGTGTGTGACGGAGATGCTGACCCTTCCCGCCAGCGCCTCCTGAGACAACCCGCACGCTTTGCGGTACCGCCTGATACGTTGGCCTATCTCGAAGTACTTCATGCAATCACCGCCCATCGGAATCAAGTCACCTTGAATCCTATGAGCGTTTTTTCTTGTCTATAATAGCTGCGATAGGCTGTTTTATGCCTATATAGTTAAAGTTCAGCGCATGCGCATCGAGGATGCGCCGGGTGGCCGCCGGGCAGGGCCGTATTTGAGAAGAAAGGTTAGACGAATGAACGAGCAGACAGCCGACTTGCTGCCACGCGTCGCAACTGCGCACGAGTTGATGCACCGCGTGGTCGACCTCCAGAACCGCATCAACCAGCTCACCACGCAGTTCGCTGCCAAGACGGAGAAGAAGTCGAAGCGCCACCCCGTGCTCTACGCAATCGCGGGCTTCCTCATCGCGTTCGCGCTCATCACGAGCACCCCGCTGAAGGCGGTTACCTACCCGCTCACCATCCCCTTCTTCGCAACGGGCGGCATGGAGCTTCAGGTGACCGTGTGGAACGTCATCAACCTTGCTGTCTCCGCCGTCATCGGCGCGGTCCTCTACAAGGTCATCGCGAAGTCCGCCGACAAGAGCCGCGCCCAGAAGAACGCCGCCATCGACCGAAACAACGCCCAGGTCGAGGCGAACAACCAAGCCCTCGCGCAAAGCATCGAGCAGACGAAGCGGGAAATCTTCGCCACGCAGCAGCGCTGGGCCGCGGAGGTCGCGCCATGGTACCCGATGGACTACGACAGCATCGACGCCGTGGACTTCTTCCTTACGGCCGTACGCAACCACCGCGCGAGCACCGTGCAGGAGATGGTCAATCTCTACGAGACCGAGCGTCACCAGCGGCGCATGGAACAGGGTCAGCAGCAGATTCTCCAGCAGCAGCGCATAGGCAACATGCTCCAGCTCGGCAACCTCTTCATGCAGGGTCAAATTCTCAATCAGGCACAACAGATTAACGCTAACACCGCCAGCGCGAGCAGCAGCCTCGACTGGATAAGCAACGCCATGGGAAGGCGATAAGAGACGTACACAGAGGGG
>DVMF01000023.1 GCA_018715125.1 Candidatus Coprousia avicola
GTGTTCCAGATGGCGGTGTCCGGCGTGACGCCCATCCAGCGCAGCAGCGAGCTGTGCTCGGTGGCGAGCGTATCGGTGCCGCCGGCACCGGAGAGCTCCTTGGCAACGTCGATGGCGCGGGCGGGGTCTTCGGTGCGGATGAGGAGCGAGGCCCAGGTGGCATCGCTCTTGTCGGTCGTGACGCGCTCGAGCGCGTCCTCGTCGTACACGTAGGCGCTGTTGCCCTGCATCGCCGTGGTGCTCGAATACCCTATGGAGCGGTAGAACCCGACGACCTGCGCCCTGAGCGTGCCGAGGTCGGCGGCAAAGCCGTCGCGCTGGGTGTCCGCGTCGAGGTAGGTGCCGTTATACGAGGTGGCCGTAAAGGTGGAGCCGTCATCGAGGTTCGTGACGGTGCGCGTGCCGAGGGTGAGCTCGACCGTGCTCCCGAGCGCGATCGCCCCGCCATCTGCCGTGGCTATGCCGCAGGGTGCGAGGGAGACGTTCTGCAGGTAGTGGGGGAGTACGATTTCGCCGGGGGCCTCCGGGGCCCTGCCGGCGACGATCTCGGGCGCGGCTACGAGCGGCTCGGCGGTTCCGTCCTCCGCGGGCCACGACTTCGCGTAGAGATAGGAGCCAAAGAGGTCGCTGTTATCCTCCCCGAGGGAGACGGCGCCGAGCTCGGCCACGGCCGTCCAGTCGACGATCTCGGGGTCGCTCTCGGCCTCGGCCACGCCCTCGCCGGTCACATCGACGGCCTCGGCGTACCACCAGCCCTCGTCCGCCGCCGTGCGCTCTATGAGCAGGCGGGAGAGCGATACGACGCTCGTGAGCACGGCGGTGATGAGCGCGACGGAGAGCGCGACGCCGATGATGGAGACGACGGTGCGGGTGCGGTTCTTGACGAGCGACTTGATGGTGAAGCGGGTGAAGATGCTCATCTCAGCGCACCTCCCGGCGGCGCTCGTCGCGGACGAGCCGGCCATCCTCGATGGCGATGACGCGGTCGGCCATGAGCGCGATGTCCTCGTCGTGCGTGATGACGATGAGCGTCTGCTTGAGCTGGCGGTTGGAGGCGCGCAGGAGCTTCATGATCTCGGTCGAGTTTTTGGAGTCGAGGTTGCCGGTGGGCTCGTCGGCGAGCACGACCGCGGGCGCGTTCATGAGGGCGCGGCCGATGGCGACGCGCTGCTGCTGGCCGCCGGAGAGCTGGTTGGGGAGGGCGTGCTCGCGCCCCGTGAGCTTGAGGGCGCCGAGCAGCATCTTGAGGCGGGCGGCGTTGACCTCGCGGCCGTCCATGAGGACCGGAAGCGTGATGTTCTCGACCACGTCGAGCACGGGGATGAGGTTGTAGAACTGGTAGACGAGGCCCACCTCGCGGCGGCGGAAGACGGCGAGCTCCTCGTCGGTGCGGGCGAAGATATCCTGGCCCTGCAGGCGGACGGTGCCCGAGGTGGGGCGGTCGACGCCGCCCATGAGATGCAGAAGTGTCGACTTGCCCGAGCCCGAGCTGCCGATGATGGCGATGAACTCGCCGGCCTCAACGGTAAACGAGACGTCGTCGAGCGCGGTCACGGCGGTATCGCCCGTGCCGTACGTGCGGGTGAGGTGCTCCACGGAGAGGATGTTCATGGTACGTCCCATCGATCGTGGGTGAATAGGTCACCTACGATACTGAACTCGGCCGCTTGCTGCCACGTGACCGGCGTGTGACAGATCAGTCACCTTGTATGGGATTCGGAGCTACATGTTGGTCGCCGGTATGTGTGGGGGGCATTGCTGCGACGAGGTGATGACGTTGTAGCCGATTCCCGCATTGCACTGCGCAGCCATGTCATAACGGCTGCATCACAAAGATACCCTCGCTGTATGACAGACATGGCGCCGTGCGCGGTGTACCGTTCATGCAACGGCGTTCCTCCTTTGGGCTGGAGGGCGTAGGGAGAAAGGAGAAGCGATGAGGACCTCTACAAAGTCAATACCCATCCAGTATCACTGCGCCCGGACAGACGGTCACCTTTATTCGAAATACGTTTGGTGGTGTGATCACTTTTACGCCTAGCATGAGGGCTTCTTTGTCATCTATTTCTAACATCGGTGGTACTTGGCGCTATTACGAGATGCCGTAAAGGGTGAGATTCGGCATGAGGCGTAACGTAGGTTGCTCGGTTCTGCGCAATCCGTCGCTCCGTGGCGTCGCTTGGCCCGTCCCCATCGTCTTGGTTGTGGCGTGTGTGGTGCTTGCGGCTCGGGACGCGCTCGACACCATCACGGCGTACTATACGTGGACGCCGCAATCAGGTGAGCTTTTTGGCTGGGGCCTGCCTCCGCTCGTGGTCGTCTCACAGATCTTGTCCTATTCTTTCGTCCCATGGCTGGGGGCTCCTTTGTCGCTGCTGGTTCGGCTGCGTCGGGAGCTCCCTCCCCGTATGCAGCAGCAGTTGATTGTCCGCGGCGTGCCCGAGGGCGGGCTCATGTGCGCACTGGTGCGTGCGGCATTGCTGCATGCGTTGCTGTTCTGGATTCCCTGTGCCGTTCTGGCCGTTGCGCTTTCCCTGCTGAGCTGTCATGGCAGCTTCAGCTCTGCGTATATCGAGCTTCTCAATGAAGCGGGTATGGTGCTTCCACCTGATCCGTTGCCCCTATCATGTGCTGTCTTGATCTTGGTTACGGTCATTCCACCCGCGCTTTCCGCTCTCGCGGTGCTGACTGCCATGCAAGTGATCGGACGCTTTTCCGTTGCTTGCGCTGTTGTGCCGGTAACGTTTCTGGTGGGGGCATTTCTTCCCGATGCCATGCGGGTTATCGCGCCTCAGTTGTCTTTTGTTTTCGATCTGCTGGCGACGTGCTTCTCTTCTTTCAATTCGTTTGCGGTCACATACGGAACGGCTGTTGAATTCGTGGCATCTTTGTTGACCGGTCTCGCGCGCGCTGTCTTGTTGGCAGGTATTCTCATCGGCGTGTCCACGCGATTCAACCGTGCTATCGTTCGAAGGAGGCTGCGATGAGTGCTTTCCTTCGGTCTGTGAGATTCGAGTTGATGCGTTCTATCAGTCTTGGGCGGCTCGGGCTCGCGGCAGCGATCGTGATGATGATCGGAATCTTGGCTTATCAAGATCTGGGCGTCCTGCGGGCAGCTCGCGGAGGAGCGCTATTGGAGTCCACGGCGTGGGACGTATTCTATCTGGCGCTCAACAATGAGCGCTGCTGCACGCTGCTGTTTCCTCTCGGTGTTCTCGCGCTTGTTGGCGATGCAGTTGCGCGAGATCAAGGCGGCCGTCTCTCTGCATCGGTTGTCCTGCACGGCGGGAGCGTGGGAGCTATCGCGGCTGGCAAGATTGCCGCTGTCCTGGTTTGCGGTGTCGCGTTCTCCCTGCTCGTCTGTCTTTCGCTCACACTGTTTGACGGGATGGCGTTTCATACGTCCCTCACGCTCGGCGGTCCTCCCGCATGGCTTTCCTACGCAGGCGATACCGATTCCTACCTTCGCACCGATCCTCTCGTCTTTGCCCTGATTCCTGCCTCATGGTGGTATGGGGCGGTGCTTGCCGTCCTGGTTCTCGCCGAAGGTATCGTTTCGGCGGCAATAGCTCTCTTCTTCATGTCCGTTGCCCCCAGAAGCACCTTGCGATACCTTCCGCAGCTCATCGCCCTTGGAGCCGTTTTGTGCCTCATGGCGCTTCCGGGCATCTGGGTTAAGCTCAGTTTTCTCGCGCGCGGCGGGCCAGCGGAGGTGCCCGGCGGGGTCTCTGACGTCGGCATGGTGCTTGATCGATTCTGCCTTGCGAGCTATGCCTTGGGAGCGGGGCTCTGGCAAACGTCGGTCGGCGGTCCGGCCGTGTTGGCGCGGGAGCTTGCGATAAACCCCGGGCCATATCCCGAGGGATATCTCGATTCGATTGCTCGCGGGTATGCGGTCAACAGCTTCGGCTCGCTTGCGCTTATCGTGGCGGTGATCCTTGTGTTCGCGATGCTGCGCATCGGTTGGGCGGTACGGTCATCTTGTATGGGGAGAACGGAGAGATCGATTATGCCCGGTGCTCACTTTGCCGGCAAAGACGGTGTGCCGGCACGTTTTGTCGCTGCGTCCGGTATCGCTATCGAGGGCCTGTCGGTCCGACGTGGCGGTCACGTTATCTTTGAGAACGCGGAGTTTCACGCAAGGCCGGGCGAGGTGGTCGGCCTCGTTGGTGAGAACGGTAGGGGAAAGACAACCTTTCTTCTGGTGCTTGCGGGCCTTCTTGATCCGGATGCGGGCCGTGGGCACGTTATGGGGCGGAATCTCTACGAGGGACCGGCTGGCGGGTGCGGCATGCTCTTTGACACGCCGGCGTTTGTGGAGGAGCGCTCCGCTCGGGAAAACGTTGCTATGATCGCACGGTACTGCGGGATATCACCCGCAGACGCACCGGAGGCGCTTCATTCGGTGGGGCTCAATCCGGACGATCGCAGGCCCGTGCGTGCGTACTCGCTCGGTATGCGCAAACGTCTCGCCTTTGCGATCGCCTCGATGGGCAACCCGTCTCTTCTGCTGCTCGATGAGCCGCTCAACGGCGTTGATCCTGTGGGGGTTGTAACGCTGCGAGAACTCATGGAGGCTCACGCTCGACGGGGCGGTATCGTGGTGGTTTCGAGCCATATGCTGCACGACCTGCAGCAGGTGTGCAACCGGGTATATATCGTGCAGGACCGGATGCTTGCCGAGGTCGCCTATCGGCGTGACGTGCCGGGCGATTTGGAGCGGGCGTATCTACAACTCACTTGCTGAGTGCAGCGGGATGCTTGAGAGGGGTCTTTGGTGCGACGGCTTCAACGATGGAACGTTTTGCTATTTTCAGTCGCGTCGTTATCGGCGACGCTCGCTGTCATCGCACTTCACGTTTTCTCGTTGTTTTCGGTGGTGCGCGTCGGGGGTTCCGACCCTGCCGCATTCAGCTTCCTGCATGTTGGGGGAGTGCAGATGTCCTCGGGGCCTCTTGTTTTTGCCGCTTGTCTGGCGGAGATTGCGTTGCGCAGCTTCTATCGGCAGGGACACCGCGGCGCGGACGGGTATCGGGCCCCACAGTCGGTCGCGCTTGCATATCTCTCCTGTGCCGCCGTGACATTTGCCCCCGCCCCTGATGCTCTGCATAATCTCGGGGTGATCGGCATCTCCTGTTTGATGGGCTCGACGGTGAACTGGTGTGCTCGGCGCTTCGTGTGCCTTCCCGCCTCGTCCAAAGGTGCGGTCTCGTTCCTAGCGGCGGGGGTTGTCTCGCTCCTGCTCGAAGCGCCTCTGCCCGCGGTCTCGCTTGGTGTGGTTGCGATGGTGCTGGGTGGCTTCAGGGGGTTATGGCATACAGAGGTTGCCGCCGGCGATCGTAGTCTCAATCCACCCTCGCCTCTGATGGGGACGTATGCGGTCGTGCTGCTCCTTGTCATTCTTTTTGCGGTGTGTGCCTGTCGCGACGATGTCGTCAGCGCCACGCATCTCCTTATGACGCGCCGTGCCGCTCACGGTGTGCTCGCCACATGGCTTCTCGGTGCTGCGGGGACGCTCGTTGCGACCATTGCGGTGGCATCTGCGAGCATGCGAGGGCTGCGCTCGGATCTCTGGCTCGTGGTTATGGTTGTACCGGTGGTTTACTGTTTGCTCTGCGGCGGGCTTATGTGGTTCGACCACGTCATCCTCTATTATGTTCTGACCATCTTGCTATTCGCATGCGAGGAGTGTCAGGTCGCACCAGAGTCTGATGGGGACGAGGGGCAGCGGCAAAGGGTATTCCTGTTGCCGGCGCTGGTGTCGCTCGTCTCGTTGGCCAGGCCGTTGCTCTATCCGCAGCTCGGTATCGGGCAGACGTCCTCTGCGGCCAACGCGTTTCTCTTCGTGATGGCTGCGGGCCTCGCGGTGCTGGTTGCTATCGGTGTCGCAGCCTGTTGCAGCAGCGGGCTGCGCGCACAGCGCCCGCATGTCGCTCTCGTCGAGCGGTGGGGGCTGACGTCGCGGGAGGGCGCGGTCGTAAGGGGCATCGTGGCGGGCGATTCGCTGCGGATCATTGCCGCCCGGCTCGGTATTGCCCGCGCCACGGCGGGGACGTATGCGACTCGTGCCTACCGGAAGCTCGGCGTGAGCGATAGAAGCGCCATGCTGGAGCTAGTCACATCGCAACCCGTTGTCGGCATGGGGGCGGAGGAGGCGCCGTGTAATGTGCCTCATACTACCTGGACTGGCGTCTCCCGTGCGCCGTACCAGTTAGCTGCTCTTGAGAGTATTGTCCGGGGAGGTGTGTCGCTGCTCGCCGTGTGGGTCGTTCTTTCCCAGACGCCCTTTGGCAAAGGTGATACCTCGGTCTCTTGCATGTTTCCCGTTTTCGCCCTAGGCTTCACGGTCTTTGCAACCGCTGCTGCCGAAGCCATACCTTCGAGGGGTCGTTTCACCCGCATAGCTCGAGCTGCTGCGTATACCGACCTTTCTGCGGGATGGTGCGCGGCGGGTGTTGGCGCCGCTGCTTCCATTGCGGCGCTCATGCCGGCCATAGCCCCGGCCCTGTTGCTCGTTGGCTGCGCTGTGGTCGTGGCGATATCCCTATACGCGCCTATGCCAGCGTCTCGCATCGAGCCAGAACCGGTTGTGTGCGCGTCGCCTGTCGAACGACGCCGGGTGCCGAGCTTGCCGCTCCCTCTTGTCGCGGGGCTCGCCCTCGGCGGCTTCGGCGCCATTGAGCTGCTCAGTTACCCCTTGACTCTCATCAGGCCTTTCATCGTGTCCGTGGCGGGCATGATGTTTGTCACCAGGCGTCTTGCAACCTGTATCCTCTCGGCGCTCATCGTCGCTCTTGCCACGGGCGTTGCACTTGCTGTGCGAAAGCACAACCTTCGATTTGGCGCCGTGGCGCGCATCCTTGGTGCTCCCTGTCTCGTGGGAGGCATGTTCGGCGGAGGGCTGGGGATAAGCGGACTGCTTCCACTTACCGAGTTCCAGCACACCTTGCTCTGTGTCGGGTTCATGGCCGCGGGGGTGCTCTCGACTGCGCTGGCGATCTTGTGCTTGGCAAGACAAGAGGCCCGCACGCACGCAACGGAGGAAGAGCTACTTCAACGCATCCTCAGAACGACGGAGCTTACCCCTACGGAGGCGCGGGTTGCCCTTATGCTCGCGCGCGGATGGAGCGCGAAGCACGTAGCGCAAGTCCTTGTGGTCTCGCCCCAAACCGTGGCGACGCACCGCAAGCGCATCTATCGCAAACTGGGCATCCATCGCCAGAGCTCTCTGGCTGATGCGCTCGACCTATAAGTGCGACCGCTGGAAATGTTGCAAAGCAAGGGACCGACTCTTTGTTTTGCGCTACACGGCGACGTCCTTGAAGAAGGTGAAGGTGAAGAGCGCCCCCGTTACGGCGCCGGAGGCATCCCGCGCGTTCTCGGCCGTCAGGGTGCCGCCCTGCGCCGTCACGAGCGCCCGGGCGAGCGAGAGGCCGATGCCGACGCCCACCGGTATGACGAGGGCGGCGCCGTCTGGCGCGGAGTTGGCACCGGATTGCTTCTCCCCGCGATCCGTTGACGCGGCGCTGCCCCGGTAGAACCGCTCGAAGATATGGGGAAGGTCCGCCTCGGCGATGCCGGGCCCCGTATCCGTTACGCGGATGCGGCAAGCGATGAGGTCCTCGCGGGCGCTCACCGTCACGCGCCCGCCCGCAGGGGTGTGCTCGAGGCAGTTCTTGAGGACGTTGCCGAGGGCCTCGGTCGTCCACGCTGCGTCGCCCGCAAAGCTCGCTCCGTCCTCGATGTCTTGCACGAGCTCCACATCGGCGAGGTCGAAGGCGATGGCGAGAGGCGCGGCGGCGCGCTCGGTGAGCGAGGCGACCGCCACGGGCTCGCGGGCGAAGGCGAGGGCGCCGGCGTCGAGCTGCGCCAGGCGAAGGAGGGTGGAGACCAGGTCTTCGACCCGCATCTCGAGCGCCTCGATCTGACGGAGCCTCTCGACGGTCTGGGGACGGGCGCCGGCGGCGGAGAGGTCCTTGCGCACCAGCTCGGTGGTGAGCGAGAGCGCGGTAAGCGGAGTCTTCAGCTGGTGCGAGATGTCGGCGAGTGCGTCGGCGAGGCGGGTGCGCTCGGCGGCGAGGTCATCTGCGGTGAGGGTCAAGCGGAGGACCATCTTGTCGAGCTCGCTCGCGAGTATGGCGAGCTCGCCCTCGTCCATACGGTCGAACGAGAGCTCGCGCTCGCCGTGGAGCACGGCGTCGAGGTTTCCCGCCATCGTGCGGAGCGCCCGGTAGCGCCGATAGGTGAGGATGAGAAAGGGAACCGCCGCCGCCATAGCGGCCCCGATGCCGAGGGCCGCCCCACGGGGCCCGGCGAGAGCGTTGCCTGCCAGGGCGGCGCCGATGGCGAGGGCGAGCCAGAGGGCGAGCGTGCGCGCGAGCTCGCGGTTGCGGGCGATCACCGGTGCCTACCCTTGGGCTTTGTAGCCGAGGCCGCGCACCGTGGTGATGAGGGCGGGGTGCGCGGGGTCGTCCTCGATCTTGTCGCGCAGGCGCTTGATGTAGACCGTGAGGGTGTTCTCCTCGATGTAGGTCCCCGCATCGTCCCACAGCGCGTCGCGGATCTGCTCGCGGGTGATGAGCTTACCCACGTGTGTCGCGAAGAGCAGGAGCAGGCGGTACTCCAGCGCGGAAAGGACGATCTCGGCGCCGGCGCGAGTGACCTGCGCGCGGTCGGGGTCGATGGTGAGCTCGCCCAGGCTGAGGAGCCGGCGGGCCGGCGGCTGCGCGCGCCGCAGCGTCGCGGCGATGCGCGCGAGGAGCTCCCGCGGGCGGAACGGCTTGGCGATGTAGTCGTCCGCCCCGAGCTCGAGGCCGGTGACGGTGGTGAACTCGTCGCTCGATGCCGTGAGGAAGATGACGGGAAGCGCCGGCGCGGCATGCTTGAGGGCGCCGCATACGGCGAGGCCGTTGCCCTGCGCAAGCGTGACGTCGAGCAGTACGAGGTCGTAGGGGGCGCGACCGGCCGTGACGCCGGAAGCCCCGGGAAGGGCGCGGGCGAGGGCTTCGTCCTGCGTGGAGGCAGTGTCGACGGCATAGCCCTCGGCACGGAGGAGCTCGGTGAGGGCGGAGACGATCGCCGGATCGTCCTCCACAAGCAGGATGCGCGCTGACATACGTTGGTCCTTCGGGCCTCGGGCTGCTGCCGTCAGTAGTGGACGACGACGCAGTCGCCCTCTTGCAGCAGGTCGTAGAGCTGCTGCACCTTGTCATAGGGCGTGTTGATGCAGCCGTGGCTGCCGTAGGTGTGATAGGCGCTCGGATCGCTGAAGACCCAAGCGGGCTGCCAGCTCGCATCGTGGAAGCCCCATGCGTTGCCCTTCCAGGCGATCCAGTACTCCACGGGGCTGATGTACTCGGGCTCGCCGGTCTCGGGGTCCTTGTCGGGGCTCACGAGGTTGATGTTGCGCGCCTTGTAGTTGACCTTGTACACGCCGGTGGGGGTGTCGTCCGACCCGTTGTCGAGACCGGTCACCACGCCGGTCTCCCAGATAAGGTTGCCGTTCTCGTCGTAGAGGCGCGCGTACTGCTCGGTGATGTCGACGTCGACGTACTTCTTCCAGTCGGGCTGGCCGGCCCCGGCGTAGGTGTCGCCCTCGGACGATGCGGGAACGGCAATCTCGCCCGTCTGATGGTTAGCGACGGCGTCCTGCACCGATTGGACGAGCGCCGCCTCGTCGACGGACCAGCCGAACGTGCCCCCGCTCACGGTGACGGTCTTGCCGTCCGGACGGGTGTAGGTGCGCTCGGTGCCCACCGTGTTCATCTGCGCGGCGAGGTTGTGCGCCCACTGGGTCACAGCGTCCTGGTTCAAGGTGGGCTCCGTCTGGGCATCGAAGGTGATCCAGGGGCCTATGACACTCGCGTCGAGCGTGGCCGCAACGGAGTCTCCCAGCTTGAACGTGACGTTGGTGCCCAAGAATGCGTTTGCGGCGTCGCAGTCGGCCTGCATGTCCTCGGGCGTAGGCTCCCCGTCAAGCGGCAGGTAGAGGTCCTCGCCGAGGTCGGCGAGCTCAAAGGTCGCTTCGAGGTCGCCGAGCGCCGTGAGCGCCCCGGTGATGATGGCGTCGCGGTTGAGACGGCGCGACTCGTAGGCCTTCTCGGGCACGAAGAGCCCCTGCTCGGCGTCCCAGGCGGTCTGCGCGGTGAACGCCCCGCCGCGGCCCGCGTTGAAGGTGTCGATGGCCTCGCCGAGGCTCGTCTCGAAGGCGGTGCGATCGAAGGCGGCGCCCAGAAGCGAGAGGTCGGGCTCGACCGCCTCGTCTGCGTCTGCGGCAGCTGCGGCGGGGGTATCGGTCAGCGCCTGGTAGAGGCGGACGGGCCACGCCCACGGCTCGTTCTGTGCCAAGCGGCGCTGAGCGGCGGCCTCGACGTTGAAGATGTTCCTGCCGCCCTCGGGGGTGTACGTCCACGTGAAGCCGAGGTCCTCGTCGGCGACGGTGAGCGTGTAGCCCGCCACGGCGCCCTCGAGCTTCTCGGCCGCCGCGCCGCTCGTCTGCCAGGAGATGTCGACGCCGGCGAGGCTCGTGTGGGGATAGAACAGGAAGGTGAACGCAATCACGCCGCCCGCATAGGCGATGACGAGGAGCAGGGCGAGCGCGATGATGACGTTGCGCGCCACATGGCCCTTCCCACGGTGCGGCTTCTTCTCGCTGCCGTGTGCTCCCTCGGGACTGCCGGGGGCGGGTGCGCCCGCAGGCGTCGTCCCGCCCGCCGCGCGCTGCGCGCGCGCGCCGTGCGCCCCGCCGGGGCGGCGATGGGCGCCGGGCGCCACCTGCATCGGGGCGACGACCGTCGGCTGCGCGGCGGCGTTTTGGGGGATAAAGGTGGTTGCATCGGCTCCGGTGCCGTCGGAGGCCTGCGCCCCGGGGGTCTGGGGCCCTTGCGGGGCGGGGGAGGGTGCGGCGGGATCGCCCCCGCCGATCTGGGGGATGCGGTTGTTGATATCGGAACCGGGCATTGCGAGCCTTACCTTTCCCGTGTCCGTGACGCGCCGCGCGAGAGCGGCGGCGAGTAGCTGTTCTGCGTGAATGATTATAACGGTCCGTGCGGACATGGGATGGCGGCTGTTTAACTTGTTACGCGGGATGTCGCGGGCGACTCGCCGTGCCCGCGCCCGACCCGCTACAATGAACGCGACCGCACGGTCGCCTCCCGGCTGACCGTCCCCGCTATCGAAAGGCGGCGCCCATGCCCTCGCTTTCCGCTTTCGAGATCCTCGGCCCCGTTATGGTCGGCCCCTCCAGCTCGCATACGGCGGGTGCGCTCCGCTTGGCGCGCGTCGCCGCGTCGCTGTGCCCCGCACGTGTCCTGCGCGTGCGCTTTACGCTCTACAGCAGCTTCGCCCACACCTACCGCGGCCACGGCACAGATCGGGCGCTCGTGGCAGGCATCCTGGGGTTCGAGACGGACGACGAGCGCATCCGCGACGCCTTCGCGCACGCCGAGGCGGCGGGACTCGCCTGGTCGTTCGCGGTCGGCGGCGATGACGCGCGCCTGCATCCCAACACGGTCGACATCGCGATGGAGGATGCGCGCGGCATCGAGGTGGAGGTCCGGGGCGAGAGCCTCGGCGGCGGCCGCGTGCGGGTGAGCCGCATCAACGGGGTCGATGTCGATATCTCGGGCGAGTACGACACCCTCTTCGTCGCGCACCGCGATGAGCCCGGCGTCCTCGCCGCCCTCACGGTGCTTCTCTCCGAGCGCCATATCAACATCGCGTTTATGCGGACGTACCGCACCGAGCGGGGCGGGCGCGCCTACACGGTGTTCGAGCTGGACGAGCTGCCGCCCGAGGACCTTCTGGGCGAGCTCGAGTGCCGCTCGAGCATTTACACGGCGACCTACGTGCGCGTGCCCGGCGCCGGCCCGGCGGCGGTCGTCGCGGCGGCAGACGAGTTCTTCGACACGGGAGCGGAGCTTCTGGCGCGCTGCCGCGCGCACGGCATGAGCATCGGCGCCGTCATGGCGGTGCGCGAGGCGCAGCTCGGAGGGGAGCGGGAGACGGTCGCCCGCATGACGCGCGTGCTCCGCGTCATGCGCGAGGAGACGACCGAGCCCATCGTGTCGCCGCAGCGCTCGCTCGGCGGCCTCATCGGCGGAGAGGCGCAGCTGGCGGCCCACGCGGGGACGGCCCTCACCGCCGCCCTCATGGGCGAGGTCCAGACGAGGGCCGTCGCCTACGCCCTCGCCGTGCTGGAGCGCTCGGCGACGATGGGCGTCATCGTCGCGGCCCCCACGGCGGGTTCCGCGGGCGTGGTGCCGGGCTCGGTGCTCGCCGTCGCGGAGCATCGCGGCTTCGACGACCATCAGGTGATGGACGCGCTCTTCACGGCAGCGGCGGTGGGAATGCTTCTCACCCAGAACGCCTGCGTGGCGGGCGCTGAGGGCGGCTGCCAGGCCGAGGTGGGGAGCGCTGCCGCCATGGCCGCCGCAGCTCTGGTCGAAATGCTCGGCGGCGAGCCCGATACCGCGCTCGCGGCGGCGTCGCTCGCGCTCTCCAACCTGCTCGGCCTCGTGTGCGATCCGGTGGGCGGTCTCGTGGAGGTGCCCTGCCAGACGCGCAACGCCATCGGCGTGGCGGCGGCGTTCTCGGCCGCGCAGCTCGCGCTCTCGGGGGTGGAGCCCCTCGTGCCCTTCGACGAGATGGCCCGCGTCATGCTCGAGGTGGGGCGCGCGCTGCCGGCGAGCCTGCGCGAGACGGCGCGCGGCGGGGTCGCGACGGCGCCGTCCGCCTGTACTGCCTGCGCGGGCTGCCGCTGAGGCGCGCTTCCGTACCACGTCCGGCGCGCCTTCGTCTCGTCTTGGTCGCGCCCGTTAAAAAGTCACGCCTGCGGTCAGCGGGAGCACCCGGACCGACCGCAGGCGTGACTTTTCCCAAAGGGTGACGGGATATGGCGGGGCAGAGGCCCGCCGCACCCGCGGCGGCTTGGTAGGGCCGCGAAAAGCAGGGGCAAAATCCGTCAGGCTGCATATCCGCGATACCAAGGGGGATACAATCTGGCGCTCCCTTCCTCGGGGTCCGGGCGCGTCGTCCGCATCCTCGTTCCCTTCTCGAACCCCCTAAAAAAAAGAAGGAAACCGCGTTCAGGCCCGATGCATCGCCATATTGGGGGCCTAAACGCGGTTTCCTTTAAGGGAATGATGGGGAGGGGCGGCCTGGACGGTTTCGGGTCGGTCGATCGGGACCGTCCGCCCGGGAGCCCGGCCGGGGTACTCCGCCGAGCGCTGCCGTTAGAGCGCCATCGTGCGGGCGCGGTCGATGCGCGCGAGGCAGTCGGCGCGGCCGATGAGCGCCATCGTCTCGCCGAGGGGCGGCGAGACCAGGTTGCCGCAGATGGCGACGCGCACCGCCTGGAAGACGACGCGCTTCTTGAGGTCGAGCGCCTCGGGCAGGGGCTCGAGCGCCGCGTCGATCGCCTCCGCCGTCCACGCGTCCTCGGCAAGGGAGCCGAGCGCCTCACGGGCCCGGTCGAGCACGGCGCCCATGCCCTCCTTGGCGAGGCCCTTGGATACCGCCTTCTCATCGTAGACGAGCGTCTCAGCGGTGGCGAAGATGGGGGCTGCCACCTGGGCGGCGTCGGCCGGCATCTTGGTGCGCGGCCGCACGATCTCGGCCAGGCGGTCCGTCCACTCCTCGTCGATCGAGACCGCGGGCTCCGGGTCGAGGAGCCCCGCCTCCACGAGCTGCGGCAGCAGGATCTCCTGCGTAAACGTGGCGTTGTCCATGCGGTTGATGTACTCGGCGTTCACCCAGTCGAGCTTCTTGGGATCGAACGTCGCCGGGTTCTTGGAGATGCGCTCGAGCGAGAACTCGCGCGCGAGCACGTCGCGCGGGATGATGGTGGTCTCGCCGTCGAGCGACCAGCCGAGCAGCGCGAGGTAGTTGACGAAGGCGTCCGAGAGGTAGCCGGCGTCGCGGTACTCCTCCACCGAGGTCGCGCCGTGGCGCTTGGAAAGCTTCTTGCCGTCGGCGCCGAGGATCATCGAGATGTGGGCGAACACGGGAACGGGCGCCCCCAGCGCCTCGTAGACCATGACTTGGCGCGGCGTGTTGGAGAGGTGGTCGTCGCCGCGGATGACGTGGGTGATGCCCATGGCGGCGTCGTCCACCACGGTGGCGAAGTTGTAGGTGGGGGTTCCGTCGGAGCGGAAGATCACGAAGTCGTCGAGCTCCTTGGCGGCGAAGGTCACCTCGCCGTGGACGGCGTCGTCGATGACGACGTCGCCGCGGTCCTCGGGCACCTTGATGCGGATGGTGTAGGGCTCGCCGGCCTCCATGCGGGCGCGCGCCTCATCGGCCGGAATGTTGCGGCAGCGGCGCTGGTAGCCCTGGAAGGGGTCCTTGCGGGCCTGCGCCGCCGCGCGGTCCTCGGCGAGCTGCTCGGGCGTGCAGAAGCACGGGTAGGCCTTGCCCTCGGCGAGCAGGCGCTCGGCGGCCTCGCGGTAGAGGGCGAGGCGCTCGGTCTGGGCGTAGGGGCCAAAGTCGCCGCCCACCTCGGGGCCCTCGTCCCAGTCGAGTCCGAGCCAGCGCATGGCGCGCAGGATCACCTGGGTGTTCTCCTCGGTGGAGCGGGTGGGGTCCGTGTCGTCGATGCGCAGGATGAACGTGCCGTGGTTGGCGCGGGCGAACGCCCAGTTGTAGATCGCGGTGCGCGCGCCGCCGATGTGGAGCTTGCCGGTGGGCGACGGGGCGAAGCGTACGCGTACGGGTTGGGTCATGGTGGGACTCACTTTCTTATATGAACACGCGTTGCGGCGGTGCCGCGAGAGCAGATGCATTATAGCGCGCGCGTCCCGGTGCCGCGCCACCGGGCGCATGCCTGCACGGGACGTACCGATTTGGGTCTCTGCCGTGCATGCGCGGGTTGGGTATCGGGTACGCTTACGGACATATTGCCGCAGCCGCGCCAAATTGCGGCGGCGGACGAGTCGCAGGGAGGGTCCGTGGCAACGGATAGTCAAGATAGCGGGTCGATGGGCGCGGGGCCTGGCCAGGCCCTCGTGGTGGCGCGGGACGCCGGCATGCGCCGGCGCCGTGCGCGCTCGTTCGAGTTCGTGAACTTCGAGGCGCGCAGCGGAGAGGTGCTCGCCCTGGTGGGGGAGGAGCGCCCGCCGCTGCGCGACCTCGTGTACGCGCTTGCCGGCCTGGTGATGCCGACGGAGGGCTCGCTTGCCGTGTGCGGCGAGGAGCGCGCCCAGCGCGTCGGCGCGCGCCCGCACGCCGCTCGGCAGCGGCCGGCGCGCGGGACGCTCGGCATCTCGGCGCTCACCGGGGTTGCCGCCCCGTCGGATGTGCTCACCGTGGAGGAGGCCGTCGCGCAGGAGTTCTCGCTCTGGGGGAGGAAGACGACGGCATCTGTCGAGGACGTGCTCGGCTACCTCGCCTCCTTTGAGCTTGCGACCGAGGTCGCCCGGCGCATCGGCGAGCTCGGCCCCGCGGGCCGCGCCCGTCTCTCCGCGGCCCTCGCCTTCGCCTGCCGCCCCCGGGTCGCGCTCGTCGACCTGACCGATCCGTTCGCGGCGGGCCTCGCGGCGGAAGACGGCGCCGCCCTCGTCCGTATGCTCGGCCAACACGCGCGCGCCTGTGCGTGCGCCGCCATCGTGGCGACGACCGACGTGGCCGTCGCGCGCGCGGCCGACGGCGCCTGCGGAATCGACCTGGCGTCCGCCGAGGCGCTCGCCCCTCAAGAAGATGATGCCCGATGAATCGCCTCTCCACCTTGATCCGCTCCGCGTTCTCCCGCATCGGGCGCGACCGCCGGCGCCTTGCCGCCGCTGCGGCGTGCGCGGTGCTGCCGGCGCTCGCCGCCCTCATCGCCGTGGCGGCGCTCGCCCCGGCGCTCGACGCCTCCTCGCGCATCCCGGTCGCGGTCGTCAATCTCGACGAGGGCGCGACCGATGCAGAGGGCCGCGCGGTTGCCGCGGGCGACGACTTCGTCGACTCGCTTGCCGACACGAGCGAGCTCGCGTGGGCGGTGGTGGACGAGGACGCGGCCGACGCCGGGCTGGCGGACGGCACCTACGCCCTCATCGTGAAGATCCCCGCCACCTACTCGGAGCGGGTGGCGAGCCTCACGGGCACCGACCCCGCGCAGGCGACGATCGAGATCGTGTCCGACGGCTCCGAGAACGTGCTCGCCACCAAGGCGGGGAGCGCCGTGCTCAAGCAGGTGCAGGCGCGCCTCAAGAGCGATCTTGGGGAGAACTACCTGCTCTCGGTGCTCTCTGACGTGCGCGGCCAGGCGTCGAGGATCACCATGACATCCGACGGGACCACCATGCTCCAAAGCGCGTTCGACGGCCTCGAGCAGGGAGCCTCCGCCCTCGCGGACGGCCTCGATCAGACGGCGGCGGCCGCCGGCGCCCTGGCGCAGGGGATCGACGGCATCGCC
>DVMF01000024.1 GCA_018715125.1 Candidatus Coprousia avicola
GCCATGGTGACGGTCGCCACCCCGGCGTCAAACGAGAGCTCGCCCGCAGCTGGGGCGCAGACCTCGCGGTCGGTGCCCACGATGGCGACGGCGGCCTCACCGCAGCGCGCGGCGAGCGCGTTCTGCGCAAAGGAGGCGATCGGCTTCACGGTGCCGGCGACAGGGCTTACGACGGCGACGGTGCGGTCCTCGGCCTCATCTTCCAGCGAGGGCTCGATACCCTCGGCATTGTTGGCGATGTCCTCCTTGATAACCTCGTTTTTCATCGCGAGGATGATCGCCATGGTGACGATGACGGAGACCGGCAGACCAATGACGATGCCCATAAAGCCCTCGCCCATGGTGGCTGGAATGGTGAGCAGCGACGACATGACCATGCCGTACTCGGCAGCGCCAAACGAGGCGGCGATCGCCGCGCCCACGCCGCCGCCGATGGTGGTGGCGATGAAGGCGACCTTGTAGTTCATGATGACGCCGTACAGACCGGGCTCGGTAACGCCCAGGAAACCGGAGACGGCGCTCGAGAAGGAGATGTCCGCCATCTTCTTGTTCTTGTTGCGCAGCACGAGGTAGATGGCGAGCGGCGCGGCGGCCTGGGCCATGGTGGACATGTAGTTCATGGCGCCGATGGTGGTGTAGCCGTACATGGCGAGCTGCTGGGAGACGATGGCGCGGACGGCGTGGTGCGTACCGGTGAACACGGTGAGCGGGCGGAGCGCGCCGACGACGAAGCCGGCTACCGCGGGCTGGAAGTCGATGAGCGCCTCGACGGCCAGGCCGACGTACTCGCCGATGTAGTAGCCGATGGGCGCCACGGCGGCGAGCGCCACGGGCACCATGATGACGAGCGTCAGCATGGGCGTGAAGATCACGCTCACGATGTCGGGAATGTGCTTCTCAAAGAACCGGTACACGTAGCTCATGAGCCACACGTTGAGGATGATGGGGATGACCGAGGAGCTGTAGTCGATGTAGGGGATGCTCAGCGGCCCCACCTGCATGCTGCCGAGACCCTCTGCCGCACCGTTGATGATGACGCTCGACATGAGCGCGCCGGCAAGCGAGAGCGCCATGTACTTGTTGGTGCGGAAGCGCTCCGCCGCGGACACCGCCAGAAGGAACGGATAGAAGTAGAACATGCAGTTCGACATGAGGTCGAGCAGGACGAAGAGCGGGTCGTCCATCGCGATCCAGCCAAAGCCCCACGCGCCGTAGATGACACCCTTGAGCATGCCGCCGCCGATGATGGGCGGAAGGCTGGGGATGAGGATCGCCGAGAGCGTCTCGAAGAGAAGGGCGATGGGCGACTTCTTCTTGCCGACCGCCTGCGCGGGCGCGAACCCTCCCTCGGAGATGCGCGTCGCGTCCATGATCTCGCGGTACACCGCATTCACCTTGGTGCCGACCACCACCTGGAACTGACCTGCCGAGCGCTGTACGCTCATGATGCCGTCCAGGGCCTCGAGTGCCTTGGCGTTTGCCCGGGACTCGTCTTTCAGCGTGAACCGTAGACGGGTCACGCAATGCGTGAGCGAGGATACGTTGCCCTCGCCGCCGACACCCTCGATGATGCGCCGTGCAAGTTCCTTATTGGTCATGGGATGCCTCCTCAGACGCCAGTAACCTGTTGATGTGCAAGGTGAGGTAGAGAACGCTGCTGGGCGTTGCCGGCGTGCCGTGTGCCTCCTTGAGGTAGCGCGCCACCTTGGTGGCGCAGGCGAACGACTCCGGGTAGGCGGTCTTGATGAGCGCGTTAAGCTCGTCGTTCGCACTGCTCGTCTGGACGCGGTCGGCCTCGGGGCTCATCTGGCCCAGCAGGCAGTAGCGGAGGTGCACGACAAAACGCGAGAACGCGCGCGTCGTTTCGTCAACAGGCTTGCCAAAATGCTCCTCGATGACCGCAATGGCGCCGCGCATGGTGGCGACGAGGTCCGCCGCATCGAACTCGCCGGAAAGGCCGCCGAGCGCGTTGACGTAGTGCATGGCGAAAAACGCCGCCTCGGCCTCGGGCACATCGATGCGCGTCGCCGCGCGCAGCAGCGCGAGCGAGTGCTCCCCCGCCTGGTACTCGGCCGGATAGAACTGCCTGATCTCCCACGCCATGGGATGATCGATCCCCATGCCCCGGCTCAACCGCTTGATGGCAAACATGATGTGGTCTGCCAGCGTGAACACGAGCTTCTGTGGCAAGCGGTGCCCGAGGTCGATCTGGGCTGCGTCGATAATCGCCTTGGCGAGCGAGAGCAGCTTTGGCGGCGTCTCGCGCAAGAGCTCGATGTAATAGGAGATATTGTCACCGTCCTGCATCACAAAGCGCTGCTCGATGAAGTCGCGGTTGACCTCATCACCGGGATACGCCTTATAGCCGATGCCCTTGCCCGTCACGATCATCTTGACGCCCGACTCGACCACGAGCACGACGTTGTTGTTGATGCGCTTGAGTACGTTCATGTCGCACCTCCTTTCAATCTGTCCTCTCCTGCGGACCGTTACGAAAAAACCCAGGCCCACTCGCGTGGTACCTGGGTCATGCCGGCGATTCCGTAACAAATCCCATTGCTATTCAATTGAATACACCGTGAGTGTACGAGGGTCTTCCGCGCCCTGTCAAGGGGTTATTCGCCAGACGGCGCGATTGGCGCGCTTGGAGCATCATCCACCAGCTGCAGGGTCCCCTTCTTTATCTGATGCTCGTTATTCTGCCGCAAGGCTTTCCCATAGCGGGCGGAATTAGATTCTCTTTCCCCGCCCGCTCGGCTCTGAAGCTGCGTCAGCCCCGTCCCCAGCCCTGCTCGATGAAGTCAGCGAACCTGTCGAGCATGTTGACGCGAAGCCCAGCGAGCTCCTCCGAGAGAACGATGACGCGGTCGGCCCAGCCGAAGAACTCGCGCACCTTGGAGCGGTAGGCGTCGTCGGCATCCTCGTAGAGCGCGGCGAACTCGCCGTCGTGCTCGTGCAGGACTATATGCTTGCCCGCCTTGCGCGCCATAGCGGCGAGGCGGTACTTGCGATCGAAGCTGCCGCGCATCGAGGTGTGAATATGCACGACGTCAGCGGAGGGAAGTTCCCGGCGGAAGCGCGACAAGGCTCGCGCAAAAGTCAAGGCCTTCTTTGGCTTGCTGCCGTCGCAGGCGGTCTCTATGTAGGTGAGGTCGCACATCTCCCCCAGGCCGCCCTCGACATAGCCCTTGGCTACGCTGGCAACGCCTCCCTGCATATCGAGGGAGGGTCCGGCCATAAGTACTCTCGGTTTGCTATTCATGCGCATCGGGCCTCATGGAGATCATGCGGGCGGGGCAACCGCCCCAGACGGAGTATGCGGGTTGAATGTCCTTCGTAACGACGGCCCCCGCCGCGATGACGCAGTGACCGGCGACGTGGACTCCCCTGAGGATGACCGCATTGGCACCCACCCACACGTCGTCGCCGATGAAGACCTCGGAGGCGTCAAAGGCCGAATCTTGTCCAAAAGCGTGGTCATGGTCGACCACCACAACATTATTGGCGAAGGAACACCTCTCCCCAATCCTCACACGCTCGATCGCGGTGACGGAGACGTTGGTGTTGAACTGGCAGTGCGTGCCGACCTCGATGGTCCCGCCGTCGGCGATAAGCGTCAGGCCCGTGCGAGACTGGGACCTCTCGCCGAGTACGATCCTGACGCCGTTGTGCAGCTCAAGCGTAGGGCGTTTGAAACCCTGTATGATGGAGCCCTGGGCTGAGCCGGGGTGTGTCAGCTTGCGAAGGGCGAGCCCGGCCGCGCAGCGCAGCGTATCGAGGTAGAGTCCCATCGCTAACACTTCCTCCACACCATCTTGTCCACCACGCCGGTGTAGCTCTGGATGATCTTGACCACCTTGGTGGAGACGGTCTCGTCGGCGTAGTCGGGAACGGGCGCCTCGGGAAGCGACCCCTCGGCGTCGAGCTCGACGGCGGTGCGGACCGCCTGCAGCAGGCCGCGCTCGCTGATGCCGGCCAGCGTGAAGCACGCCTTGTCGAGCGCCTCGGGGCGCTCGGTCGAGGTGCGGATGCACACCGCCGGGAAGGGCTTGCCGATGCTCGCGAAGAAGCTCGACTCCTCGGGCAGGGTGCCGGAGTCCGACACCACCGCGAAGGCGTTCATCTGCAGGCAGTTGTAGTCGTGGAAGCCCATGGGCTCGTGCATGCGCACGCGCGGGTCCAGTTTGAAGCCGGTGGCCTCCAGGCGCTTGCGGGAGCGCG
>DVMF01000025.1 GCA_018715125.1 Candidatus Coprousia avicola
AGGGAGGACGGGGGCCCGGAGTGGGGCGACCGGGTCGTGTGGGAGGAGCTCCACCACAAGGACCCGTACCCCTTCTGGCTGGACTAGGACAGGTGTTCTGTTGAGACACACTTTTTGTCCTATAAGCCTAAACGGGCGGATTGTATAGAACTATGCAATCCGCCCGTTTTATCCCCTCTCGGGTATACAATCTGGCGCTTTTCTCCCCTTTTCTCTCCAACATGCAATCCGGCACTTTTATCCCCGGGCTGCAGTCTGGCGCACGTGTCCCCGGACAGGTGATTCGGCGTGTTTGACCCGGGCATATGACCCGACACGTTTGGCCCGGGCATGTGATCTGACACCGGGACGTCGGGCAGGGGCATCGAGGGGCTTCACGCGTGCTGGTCGAACAGCTTGATGAGACGCACCATCGTCCCCTGCACATCCGCGCGGCGGCGCACCTCCACGCTATCGACGAGCATCCTCATGAGGGTGATGCCGCGGCCGCGCTCCTCGCTTGCCGCGACCTCCTCCCCCGGCGCGAGCTCGAAGCCGCCGCCGCAGTCGCACACCTCTATCACCACGCGATCGGGGTACGCGCGGGCGTTGAGTACGCAGCCCGCCGCGCCGGCGTGGTCGTACGCGTTGCCGAGCGCCTCCCCCGCGGCGAGCGCCGTGTCGTAGATGGCGTCGCGGCCGAGCGGCAGCGTCTCGAGCAGCTCCACCACCCGATGGCGGTAGAGCGCGAGATGTTCGACGCCCTCGGCGACCGATATGCTCCGGCTCCACAGCGGCAGCGTCCCCGGTGAGAGCAGCGGCACGGGCGGCTTCTCGCGACCCGTGACGTGCAGGACGTCCACCAAGCGGGCGATCTGCAGAAAGCGCGACACCTCCGCCGACACGTTGACGAGCGAGAGCAGCCCGTCCTCCCGCATGAGGCGGCGCGCCCGCGACAACAGGAACGCTACGCCCGTGGAGTCGATGAACGTCACGTTCTCGCAGTTGACGAGTATGCGCCGGCGCCCCGCGGCGATGAGGGCGTCCACCTCGTCGCGGAGTCCCGGCACCGAAGCGATATCGATATCGCGCGCGGGCGCCAACACGGCTATGTCCATCCATTCACGCATGCGCTTATGGTTCCCGCGGGCGGTGCGGCTTAATCACGCGGCGCGCCGGGCGGCGGCACCGGGCGGGCGGACGGTCTCGACGCCCGTGTCGAAGCGGAGCGCCACCATGGCGATGTCGTCCTCCAGGGCGGAGTCGGTAAAGCTGTCGAGCTCGTCGAGCACGCGCTGGCACAGGCCGTGGACCCCGCTGCCGATAGACGCGAGGAGCACGTCGCGCAGGCGCTGCTCGCCAAAGAACTCCCCGGCGGCGTTGCGCGCCTCGATGGCGCCGTCGGTGTACATGAAGAGCACGTCGCCCGGGGCGAACCGGAACGAGCCCGTGCGAAACGCCATGCCCTCGAAGGCGCCCACCACGCCCGACTGGGTGCTCAGGAGCTCGATCTCGGTCGCCTCGGCTGCGGCGGGATCGGCCCCGAGCGGACGGCGGCGCAGCAGCATCGAGGGCGGATGGCCGGCGGAGCAGTAGAGCGCGCTCCCGCGCCTCAGGTCGAGTTTTGCCACGAACATGGTGGCGAACGTCTCCACGCGCGAAAAGCTCATGAGCATGCTGTTGAGCGAGCGCACCATGTGCTGGGGGCTCGCGCCCTCCCACGCATAGGCGGTGAGCGCGGTCTTTACGAGGGCCGACATGGAGGCCGCCTCCACGCCCTTGCCCGAGACGTCGCCTAAAATCATGACGGCGCGGTCGTCCGGCAGGCGGATGAGCGTGTAGAAGTCGCCGCCGACGAGCGCCTGCTTGGTCGCCGAGGAGTAGAGCGCATCCGACGTGATGCCCGGCACCTGCCCGAGAGAGCTCTGCATGCCCGCCTGGAGCGCCTGGGAGATGTGCGCGTCCTCCGCCTGCTGCGCCTCGCGCCTGAAGAGCATCTCGAACTCGTGCGTGAGGCGCACAAGGTAGTCGTACTCCACGTCGGCGATGGGCTCTTGGGAGTTGTCGCGCAAGATGAGGACGAGGTTGGAGAGGGCGAACGCTCGGGCGCACGTCACGAGCGCGCCGTCCGCCGCCTCGGGAGCGGGCGCGTCGCCTGCGGCCTCCGCGGGACCGAACTCGATGACGGCGCCGTGGTTGGGAAGACCGTGCGCGAGCAGCCACTCGCCCGCGCGCGAGAGACGGTCGATGCGCGTCACCCGCGCGCCCTCGAGCTCGCCCGCCGCCTCGGCGGAGAAGCGGGCGTTGTCGAAGTAATCGGCGACCGCGGCGTTCATCTGCGCGGCGGGCGCGGTGCCGCCCGCATCGAGCCACTCGGCGCCCCCGGGGAGCACCACCTGGCTCCCGCCCTCGAAATCGAGCACGTAGCACGAACGCTCCGGGTCGTAGCGCACCGGGCAGATGTGGCAGCCGAGCACGCGGCGCACCTCGGCAGAGACCTCGGCCCATGCTGTGTTGCGGTCGCCCTCGAGCGTGAAGACGGTGTCGCGCACGTTGTTGAGCGAACGCGTGAGCTCGGCGGACCGACGCGAGCGCAGGCTCGTGATGAGGCTCACGAGCTCGATGGAGAGGTAGTCGCAGATGACCTCGAGCACGTTGACGTCATAGGTCCGCGGCATGCAGGGGCGGCGCCAGCCGAGCTCCATCACCCCCATGATCTGCCGGCCGAAGAACACCGGCACGGCGATGAGGGTCTTGAAGGGCGGCGCATCCTGCACGCGCAGCTGACGGGTGACGCGCTTGTCGAGGTCGTAGAAGACGCCGCTCGCGGCAACCCCCTCGTCCGCCGGGACGACGGAGATGCGGCAGGCGCGCGCGGCGCGGAGCACGTAGGTGGGGACCCCCGCGCCAAAGGGGATGAACTCCGGCACGTACGAGCGCACCAGCCCCTGCGAGACCCCGCGGAGCTTGAAGCCGCCGTTCTCGGCGAAGTACATGGTCGAGCCGTCGGCGTCGAGCGCGTCGACGAGCTTGTTCAGGACGGAGTCCAGAAGGCCGGGAAGGTCCTCGGCGCCCACGGTGGCCATGATGACCGAAAGCGTGCCGGAAAGGCGCTTGTTGGCCGCCTGGAGCTCCGAGAGCACGCGCCGCATCTGGCGGTCGCGGGCCACCCGCTCGGCTAGGCTCCGGACGACGACGAGCACGCGCTCGCGCGGCTGCAGGCGACGGACGATCTTGTTGCGGAGGTCTCCCGAGCGAGCAGAGGGGGCGGTGGCGCGCACCTCGACGGGGATGAACGAGCCGTCCGCGAGCTTGAGGCGCAGCGCGACGGGATCGCCCGAGAGCGGAAACGGCAGCCGATGGTCCGCCGCGCGCTCGAAGGCATCGCTGAAGAGCAGGTCCTTGATGTCCGCCCCCTCGAGGGCGCGGCGGTTCTTGCCGGCGAGCTCGCAGAAGCGGCGGTTCACATGACCGATGGTCCCGTCATGGCCGCAAACGGCGACCGCATCGCTCGTCAGCTCCACCAGCTGGGCTATCTTGGGTAACTCTTCGCGCGCATCGCTCGGCATGCCGCCTCCCTTGCGGTCGTGGGTGCACCCCTAAGCATACCCCGGATGCCCCGATGCGGACATCGGCGGACAACATACGAAAAAGGCCTCCCGAAGGAGGCCCTGACACTCGATGGTGTCGGAGGCGGGACTTGAACCCGCATGACCGAAATGTGGTCACTAGCACCTCAAGCTAGCGCGTCTGCCAATTCCGCCACTCCGACAAGCAACGAAGAGTATATTACCCATACCCCGGAGTCCGCGCAAGGGGTAATTTTAAAAAAGTTTGCGCGGGCGCTATCCGCAGCCGCCCGCACGGCGGCGCGCCCCCTCGCGGAGGCGCGAGGGCACTACCCCCGCGCAAGGGCTCACTCCTCCCCCGCTGTCATCCCCTCGACGTTGAGATAGCCCTGCGGGTCGATGATGAGCCCGTCCGCCGCCTCGCCCGCCGCGATCACCTGCAAAGGGTACGTCAGCGGAATCACGGGGGCATCTGCCGCCACGAGCTCATCGGCCTGCTCGAGCGCGCTCATGCGCTCGCTGTCGCCGGTCACTGCGCGCGCCTGGTTGAGAAGGTTGTCGACCTCCTCGCTCGCAAAGCCCGTTACGTTGCCGCCGCCCGCGCTCCGGCTGTGGAAGAGCGGGAAGAGGAAGCTCTCGGTCGTGGGGCGGTCGCTCACCGCGTCCAAACGGGCGACCTGGAAGTTGCCGGTGCGCACGCGCTCGCGGAAATCCTGCTCCTCGAGCTCCTCGAGCTCGCAGCTGAAGCCGAGGTCCTCCCAGGCCGCCGCGATCTCGTCCATGGCGTTGTCGTGCCCGCCGCGCCCCGCAAAGATGAGGCTCAGCGTCTCGCCGCGCGAGCCCTCCTCATCGCGCGGGAGCACACCGTCGAGCAGCGCCTCTGCCTGCCGCGGGTCGTTGAGCGCATAGGGCCACGCGCCCTCGCGGTAACCCTCGACGCGCGGCGGCACGATACCGCTCGCGGGCAGGTGCATATCGCGGTACACGCGGCGCGCCAGGCCCTCGCGGTCGATG
>DVMF01000026.1 GCA_018715125.1 Candidatus Coprousia avicola
CCGACAAGACCGGCACCCTCACGCAGAACAAGATGACCGTCGTCCGCCACGAGCTCGCCGCGCCGGAGGAGAAGTTCCTCGCCGGCATGGCGCTCTGCTCCGACGCCAAGTGGGATGAGGAGAAGGGCGAGGCCGAGGGCGAACCCACCGAGTGCGCGCTCGTGAACGACGCCGCAAAGGCCGGCATGACCGGGCTCGACATCGAGCATCCGCGTGTGGGCGAGGCGCCCTTCGATTCCGGCCGCAAGATGATGTCCGTGGTGGTCGAGGAGGCCGACGGCACCTACGAGCAGTACACCAAGGGTGCGCCGGACGTCGTGATCGACCTCTGCACGCATGTGTATGAGAACGACGGAATCGTCCCGCTCACCGCGGAGCGCAAGGCCGAGCTGCTCGCCGCCAACAAGGACATGGCGAACAACGCCCTGCGCGTGCTTGCCCTCGCGAGCCGCACGCACACGGAGATTCCGACGGACTGCGCGCCTGAGGCGCTCGAGCACGACCTCGTGTTCTGCGGCCTCTCCGGCATGATCGATCCCGAGCGTCCCGAGGTGGCACCCGCCATCGCCGAGGCGCGCGAGGCCGGTATCCGTCCCGTCATGATCACGGGCGACCATATCGACACCGCAGTCGCCATCGCCCGGAACCTCGGCATCTTGGAGGGCGAGGGTGCGGGCCACGCCATCACCGGCGCCGAGCTCGACAAGATCTCTGACGAGGACTTCCACGAGAAGGTTACCGAATACAGCGTCTACGCGCGCGTCCAGCCCGAGCACAAGGCCCGTATCGTCGACGCCTGGAAGAGCCGCGGCAACATCGTCGCCATGACGGGCGACGGCGTGAACGACGCCCCGTCCATCAAGCGCGCCGACATCGGCGTGGGCATGGGCATCACCGGCACCGACGTCACCAAGAACGTGGCCGACATGGTGCTCGCCGACGACAACTTCGCCACCATCGTGAGCGCGGTCGAGGAAGGCCGCCGCATCTACGACAACATCCGCAAGGTCATCCAGTTCCTCCTGTCCGCCAACATCGCCGAGGTGCTCTCGGTCTTTGTGGCGACGCTGGTGGGCTTCACCATCTTCCAACCGGTGCAGCTGCTCTGGATCAACCTCGTGACCGACTGCTTCCCGGCGCTCGCGCTCGGTATGGAGGGCGCCGAGGGCAACATCATGAAGCGCAAGCCGCGTAAGGCCTCCGACGGCGTCTTTGCCGGCGGCATGGGTGTCGACATCGTGGTGCAGGGCGTCATCATCACCGTGCTCGTGCTCGCGAGCTTCTTTGCGGGCGTGTACTTCGATATGGGCTATATCGACATCGCCGATATGATCGCCGGCACCGCCGATGAAGAGGGCGTCACCATGGCGTTCATCACGCTCTCCATGGTCGAGATCTTCCACTGCTTCAACATGCGCAGCCGTCGCCAGTCGCTCTTCACCATGAAGAAGCAGAACATGTGGCTCTGGGGCGCGGCGCTTCTCGCGCTCATCCTCACGGTGGTCGTCGTGGAGTTCGATCCTCTGGCCAACGCCTTCGGCTTCATGGTTCTGCCGCCTGAGGCGCTGCTCACCGCGCTCGGACTCGCGTTCCTCATCATCCCGCTCATGGAGGTCTACAAGGCCATCATGCGCTCGGTGGAGAAGGACGCGTAAGCGCGCCCATCCGCATCTGCCTTGCCGGGCCGGGTGCGATCTTGTGGGGTGCGACCCTCGCCGCGTTGCGGATGGGGGGCACCCTCCGGGGTCGCACCCGGCCTTTCTCATGCGCCCCTTTGCCACATGCAGAGGGGCGCTCTGCTATGCGGGCGCTCCGATGCGCTAAGATGGTACGCGTTTGCACAGAGAAAGGCCTGATATGGCAAAAAAGGGGCGCAATAAGGGACGGGTGGCAAAGGGAGGCGCGCGCCGCACGGGTGCGGCCGATGTGTCGCTCGAGGTGCCGCCGCTTCCCCCTGCCGACGTACTTGCCGATGCGCCGTCGTTTGGCGACCTCAGGGTGGATGAAGCGCAGCGCAGGGCGTTCGATGCCTTCTGCGCCGCGGCGGAGGAGCCCGGCGAGATGCACCTCGGCTGGGTCATCCGACTCGACCGGGGGTTTCCTCTGGTGGCAACGGCAGAGGCCGTCTTTCGGGCCGAGCACGCCGTCACCTTTGCCAAGCAGGATAAGGAGAAGGACGCGGGGCTCCTGCCGGCGGTGGGCGATGCCGTTGCGGTGCGCATCGCACCGGGGCACGACCGCGGGGTGATCGAGTGCGTGCTGCCGCGCCGCACGGCGTTTGAGCGCTGGCGCGGGCGCGCGCGGGGTGAGCGGCAGGTGCTCTGCGCCAACGTCGACCGCGTGCTGGTGGTCGCGGCGCTGGGTGCCGGCGAGGTCCTGCTCGACCGCATCGCCCGCTCGCTTGTGCTGGCGGCGGACTGCGGGGCGCGCGCCGGCGTTGTCCTCACCAAGGCGGACCGGTGCGGTGCCGAGGAACTGGCATGCGAGACGACGCGCGTGCACGAGCTGGTGGGGGATGAGGTGCCGGTGGCCGTGACCTCGTCGGCAGTGGGCGAGGGCATCGACGCGGTGCGCGCCCTGGTGGCGCCGGGCGAGGTCGCCATGATCCTGGGCGAGTCGGGCGCCGGCAAGTCGACGCTGCTCAACGCCCTTCTGGGCCATGAGGCGCTCGCGACGAGCGCGGTGCGCGCGCGGGATGACGCCGGGCGCCACACGACGGTGGCGCGCGTCATGGTCAAGGTTCCAGGCGCTGGCGTCATCGCTGACGCGCCGGGCCTCCGCAGCCTGCCGCTCGTGGGGCACGAGCGCGGGTTGGCCCGCGTATTTCCCGAGGTGGTCGAGGCGGCGCGCGGTTGCCGCTTCAACGATTGCACCCATACCCACGAGCCCGGCTGCGCCGTGCGCGCGCAGGTGGAGGACGGCTCGATCGACGAGGTCCGTCTCGAGGCCTGCCTCGCCCTCGCGCGGGAGATGCGCGTGAGCGCGCAGAGTCTCGACCCCGACGTCAAGGGGTAGCAGCGCCTGTTGCCCTCGTGTTCCGTGTCATATAAGGACGGCGCGTTGCATGCGCCTTGGACCCGCCCGCGCAAGAGGTTGCGCGGGCGGTTTTTTGGCATGCGCGCGGCAATTGAACTGCTTCATTTTTTATCCAACCGGTTTTGGGCGACTTTCCCGCTGAATCTGTCACAAACCTGACCGACGTGTCAGATCTGCGCACAGCGATTGGTTAGATGCCGCACCGACTTTCTGAGATTGTGCCCAAGAGTGCGCACCCCCGCTCTGAGAATGAAGCCAGGGGAGCCGGACGGAGGCTCGGGTGCGGGAAAGGCGGGTGCGAAGCGTGAGACGAACCACCAAATTGCTGCTGAGCGTTGCTTCGGGAGTGCTCGCTTGCGCCGTGGCCCTCTGGTACGGCTCCTCGGTGCGCGCTGAAGCGGAGCAGATGCGGCAGGAGGCCCTCGCGGCTTACGGGGGCGATCTGGTGAGCGTGTGCGTCGCAACGCGCGACGTCGATGCCGGCGAGGTGTTGAGCGAGGCGAATGTTCATGTCGAGGAGTGGGTGGCGAGTCTGCTTCCGGAAGATGCGGAAACCTCGCTCGACAACCTCGTCGGCGAGCGCGCGACATCGGCTATTCCGGCCCGTGCGGTTATCAGCCCCGTCTATCTCGAACGGGGCGATGGCGCCATCGAGGTACCGGCAGGCACGGTGGCGGTTTCTGTCGCGGTGGACGAGGAGCATGCCGTGGGCGGCGCCTTGGCCGCGGGCGATGCGGTGGATGTGTACGTTTCCACCAACGGCGTCGCGGACCGCCTGTGCCGGGCGACGGTTATCGCTACGAGCGCCGAGGGCAGCGAGGCGGGTGGGGCGGCGATCAGCTGGGCCACGCTCGCCGTCGAGCCGGAGCGCGTGAGCGAGGTTCTTGCAGCGACGGCGCACGGCTCGGTGAGCCTGACGCTGCCCGATGCGAAGCTGCCCGACGAGACGGACGCGGCGCCCGACGAGAGCGCCCCGGCGTCGGATGACGAGGCGGTGGAGGACGGCGGGGCGGCCGCTCCAGCCGATGAGGAAGGGGCTTCCTGATGGAAACGATTTGGCTTGCCTGCTGTGCGTGCGAGGCCTACCCCCAGATTCAACGCGAGGTCGCGGCGCGCTCTCCTCAGGCGAAGATCATGCGGGTCGACGGCGCCGCGTCGCTCGCGACGGTGGTCTTAGCGTTCGCGCAGGCGGAAACAGAGGTCGGCGTGGCGGTTGCGGCGTCGGGCGCGCGGGTGCTGGAGGCACTTGAGGCGCTGCCCCGGGATACACCGGCGTGCCAGGTCATCGCGCTTTGTCCCGAGACGGACGCCGCGCTCGCCGCGCGGTTGTTCCAGGCGGGTGCAACCGAGGTCATCGCGGGAGCGAGGGCGCTTCCAGACGATAGCGAGGAAGAGGAACGTGCGGAGACGGAGCGCGTCGCAGGCGCGCCCGCGCGGCCGCGCGCCTGCGATGAGGAAGCGCTCGGGGCGCCCCATGGTGATGTGCGGATGGCTTCTCCTCCGGAGGAGGCCGTCGCAGAAGCGGTGCCCCGGGCGCTCGCCGGTGCGGGTTCCTTCGCGGATGATTTGGACGAACCGGAGCGGACGGGGGTTGCCGAGGCGGTCGTCGCCGAGGTGATGCCCCGCCGGGAGCGCGCGACCCGTTGCGAGGATGTTCCCTCCACGGAGGAGGGCGCTCCTGCGGCGCCGTTGGTGACGCTCATCTCGGGGCGCGGCGGATGCGGCAAGACCACGCTGGCGGGCGCGATGGCGCTCAGGGCCAGTGCGCGGGGCCTGCGGTGCGCGCTCATCGATCTCGACCTCATGTTTGGCAACCTCTACGCGCTCTTGGGGGTTGAGGAGCCCCGCGATGCGGCGCCGCTGGCAGCCGCTGTCTCCCTGGGGGCCCTGACCGAGGGCGAGCTGGTGCGCGCCTCCATGCGGGTGGGGCCCGGCCTCACGCTTTGGGGCCCCGTGCAGGCGCCCGAGCAGGCGGAGCTTATGGGGCCTGTGGTAGACGAGCTCATACCCCTGCTGCGCCGGGAGGCGGACCTCATCATCGTGGACACGTCGGTCACGTGGACCGATGCCGTGGCGGCGGCGGTTGCCGCCTGCGACCGGTGCCTGGTGGTGGGCGACGACAGAGTGGGTGCGACGGCGGCCGCCGAGCGCGCGATCGACCTGGCGGCACGCATCGGCGTCTCCCGCACCAAGATGGTGAGCGTTTTCAACCGGTGCTCGTCGCGCGAGGGTGCCGAGGATGCCGCCGCGCGCTTCGAGTTCACGACGGCGCTCGGCATGAAGGCGCGCATCGACGAGGGAGGCTCGGACCTGCCGGGGCTCGCGGCGGTCGGACGGCTCGACCGGGTGCTCGCCCAGCCCGGGGCGTTTCAGGCGAGCATGTGCGCCCTCACCGACACCCTGCTCGGCGAGCTCGGCTGCGTCGGCGCGGCGGATGATGCGCCGGTCGCTCCCGCCGAGCAGCGCGTGCGCATCCGCCTTCCCTGGAAGCGGGGAGGGGGATGGGAGCCATGAGTGTGCGCGAACGTATGCGCCGCGCGGCGGAGGGCTCGCCGCGCCAGGCGGGTCGATCTCAGGCGGTGGTGCAGCGCCGTGCGCTCGTGAGCGCTGTCAAGCGCGACGCCATCGCTCGCGTGGGCTTTGACGAGATGGTGCGGATCGTGGGCGGCGACGAGCCCGAGCGCTCGCGAGCCGAGCTGCGCCCCGCCGTCGAGGCGATGGTGAACGCACAGGGCCTCTTCGAGTTCGACCGCGCTCTGCGCGGGCGGGTTATAGAGGGCGTCATCGACGATATCGTCGGGTTGGGCCCGCTCCAACCCTTGCTCGATGACGATACGGTGAGCGAGATCATGGTCAACGGGTGCCGCTCCGTCTTCTTCGAGCGCCGCGGCGTGCTGTACCCCATGGAGAGCCTGTTTGAAAGCGACGAGCAGATCCGCATCCTAATCGACCGCATCGTCGCTCCGCTCGGGCGCCGCCTCGACGAGCGGAGTCCGCTCGTGAACGCGCGCCTCAAGAGCGGGTACCGCGTCAACGCGGTCATTCCGCCCATCGCCCTCGACGGCCCGATTCTCACCATCAGGAAGTTCTCCGACCGCATCACGTCACTTCGCGAGCTCGTGCGCCTGGGCTCGCTGCCGGAGTGGTATGCCTGCCTGCTCTCGTGCGCGGTGTCGCTCAGGCAGGATCTTGCCGTGGTAGGGGGCACCGGCTCGGGCAAGACGACGCTTCTCAACGCGCTGTCGAGCGAGATTCCCACGGGGGAGCGCATCATCACCATCGAGGATGCGGCCGAGCTCAAGTTCTCGCGGCACCCCCATGTGGTGCGCCTCGAGGCGCGCGAGGCATCGATCGAGGGCGAGGGCGCGGTCACCATCCGCGACTTGGTGGCCAACGCGCTGCGCATGCGGCCCGACCGTATCGTGGTCGGCGAGGTGCGCGGCGGCGAGGCGATCGACATGCTGAGCGCCATGCAGACGGGTCACGACGGCTCGCTCACCACGCTGCACGCGGGGAGCGAAGAGGAGGCGGTGGTGCGTCTGACGCTTTTGGCGCGCTACGGCATCAACCTGCCGTCGGAGCTCATCGAGGAGCAGATCGCCCTTGCGCTCGACGGCATCGTCATGTCCGAGCGCCGCCCCGATGGCCGCCGGTTCGTATCGACCTATTCGGGCGTGTCGCGCGCCCCCGGCGGGGGTGTCGCGCTCGAGCGCTACGTCTCCTTCGACCGTGCCACGGCGACGTGGCGCCTTGAGCGCGAGCCGCCGTTTATCGCGCGGGCACTCGAGGCGGGCACGCTGAGCGAGGAGGAGGTGGCGCAATGGAGGAGCTCATGCCCTGGGGAGTAGGGGCTCTGGCCGCCGTCTCCGTGCGCGCCGCACTCGACATCGCCTCGCCCGCAGGCTCCCGCCGCGGCGAGGGGAGGGTGCACTCCGACGTGCTGCGCCTGCGCGCGCTTACGCTTGCCCGGCGCCTGGGTGGATGGGTGCGCGTGCCGGCGCGGGCTGAGCGGGTGGTGGACGCGTGGGCCGCTGAGGCCGCGCATCTGGCGGCGCCGCTTGTAGGGCCGGCCGCGCGCGAGCGCACCGCTGCGCGCGGCATGTTCTACCTGCAGGTGGCCGCGGGGGCGCTTCTGGGCTTTGTCGTCGCGCTCTCGCCCTGGGGTCTTCTGGTGGGGGCGGTTGCCCCCGCGGCGGTCTGCGCCTCCCGCGCGGCGCGCCGTGCGCGCGAGACGGCCCGGCGCGTCGAGGCAGCCATGCCCGAGGCCTTCCAAGCGCTTGCCATCTCGCTGGGGTCGGGGCATTCTCTGGCGCAGGCGCTGCGCTTCGTGGGGGCGCACGCCGAGGAGCCTCTCCGGCCGGCGTTTCTCGAGGCCTCGCTCGAGATCACGTGTGGCGTGCCCGCACATGAGGCCCTGCAGGAGCTGCTGCGCCGCCTGCCGGCGCCGGGGCTCGGCCTCGTGACGACGGCGCTCGCGGTCTCGCAGCGCACGGGCGCTCCCTTGCGCGACCTGCTCGGTCGTGCCGCCGGCATGGTGGGGGAGCGCATAGAGCTTGCGCGCCGGTTGGAGGTCAAGACCGCGCAGGCACGCCTCTCGGCACGGCTCGTGACGGCGATGCCCGTGGTGCTCATGGGCGCCCTGGCGCTGCTCTCGCCGGATTTCCGGGCGGGCATCGCGTCTGTCGCCGGGGCGCTTTCCGTGGTGGTCGCGCTGGCGCTCGATGCCGTCGCGTGGCTCATCATCCGCAAGATCATGGAGGTGAAGGTGTGATGGCAGGGCTGTTGTGGGGAGCCGCGGCGGTGGGCGTGGGCACCTCGGCCGCTGTGGGGGCATGGCTGTCGTGGCGGACGGACGAGCTGCGGTGGCTGGCGCATCGTGTCCGCGACGAGCTCCGTGTGCTCGGGGCGCTGCTCGAGCGCACGGCGCATCGTCTGGCGCGCCCCCAAGACCCCGATGACGCCCGGGTGTCCCTCTCAGAGGTCTCCGAGATGATCGATGTCGTCAATCTGGGGCTCTCCGCGGGGCTCTCGTTCGACGCGGCGCTCGAGCTCTACGGCGCTTCGCGGCACACCCTGCTTGCCAGGGAGATGATGCGCGCGCTTTTGCTGTGGCGCATCGGGGCGGGGACGCGCGAGGAGGAGCTGACGGCGGTTGCGCGCCGCGTTCATATGAAGGTGCTGGAATCGTTTGCCGTGGCCGTCTCAGAGGCCATCGCGCTCGGAGCGCCCCTGGCGGAGACGCTCGCCGCCCAAGGGCGCGAGATTCGCGCCGCGCATCGTGCGGAGATCGAGCGCGCTATCGAGCAGGCGCCGGTCAAGCTCCTGATACCTACCGGCACGCTTATCCTGCCGGCGCTGTTGCTGTCCATATTGGGGCCGTTCGTCGCGGCGAGCGGCATGTGGTGAGGAGGTCAAACCATGGGAAGAGGGGCTATGTATGTCGGTCCATATCTTGAGGGTTGGGCGCAGCGCTTCCGTGCTGGGGTGGCGCGCGTCCGGGATGATGCGTGCCGGCTCGCGCGTGAGGAGAGCGCGCAGGGGACCACGGAGTACGCCATCCTCGTCGGTGTGCTCGTCGTGATCGCCATCATCGCCATCGTCGCCTTCCGCGACCGCGTGAGCGAGCTGTGGCAGGCGATCTCGGACGGCATCAACAGCTTGTGAGGCGCTGCCGGCGTCTTGCCCGTCTGCTGCTGCCCGCAACGATCGCCCTGGCCCTGATGGGTGCAACGGCACTCGCCATGAGAGGGGGCGGCGCTGGGCCGCGCCCCTCTGCCGCCGGGGGTGAGGGGGATGCGCCGGCGGCTGAATATCCCGATGGGACAAGGGGGCAGGGGATTCCGCCGGTAGAGAGGGGAGCCGACGAGTCGGCTGCGGACGAGCAAGAGGAGGGGGATGCCTCGGGCGGAGCGTCGCTCGACACGTTTGAGGATGCGCTCGAGAGGGGGCGCGCGGCGGGAGAGAATCCAGCGACGGTGTCTTGGGAGGAGGACCGGGATCTCATCGGCGCCGCCTCCGCCCTCCTCGACGCCTATCGGGCTCAGGGCTTGAGCGAGCTCGCGACCAGCGGATACGTCGACCTTGCGGGCGATGTCTGGGGTGCTCTGCTCGTCGATGCGCGGGGATGGGTCGACATGGTGACGGTGACGGGCGCCGCCGATGACGCGACCGCCCGGGTGCAGGTGGTCCGCTTCTGGGCGGAGGACGATGCCGCCTCGTAGAGGACGGGGAGATGATGGAGGTGCAGGGATGGTTGCGGCAACCGGGGGCGCACGCGCGCGGCGCGTGCCAGACAGCGGCGCTCTGGAAGCGCTCTGGGGCGAGGAGCGCGCTCAGGGGACGGTGGAGTACGCGGTGGTCACGGTGGCGCTTCTCGCCATCGTGGTGGCGCTCGCCCTTCTCTGGCGCGCGGGAGAGGAAGGGGTTTTGGTGGGGCTTGCGCAAGACGCGGCGTCTCACCAGCTGGACGGTACGGGGGCGCTGGATATCGCCCTGTATTGAGGCTGCGGGGGAGACGCGGGCCCAAGCGACGGTCGAGGCCGCATTTCTGCTCCCCGTGTTCCTCACGGTGCTGCTTTTGGCCCTGCAGCCGGTGTGTCTTCTGTACACGCGGGCGGTGATGGAGGGCGCCGCAGGACAGACGGCGCGCCTCATGATCACGAGCGAGCAACCGGATGCAGCAGGTTACCGCGCCTTTGTGCTGCGACGGCTCGCCGCCGTGCCCGACGTCGCGATCTTCCACGCGGGAGGCCCGCTCGCCTGGGACATCACCTGCGAGGCGGCCGCGGCGGGCGCAGGGTCGGTGCGCGTGACGGTGACCGGTGCGGTGGAGCCGCTGCCGGTGCTCGGCGCCTTCGCGGGCCTTTGGGGGACGCGCAACGCCCAGGGGGACATCGAGCTTGCGGTCGAGGTCGCGTACGAGGGGAGGCCGTCATGGTTGGAGGGGGATTATGAGACGTGGATGGCGGTTTGGGATTGACTGCTTTCTCGAGGAGGGAGCCTATACCACCTTGGCGTCTGCCGTTGCGCTGCTCGTGGTGCTGACCCTCCTGTTCTCTTCGGTGACGGCGATATGGAGCGCCGCCCGGTCCGGAGAGGTTCAGGCGAGCGCCGATGCCACGGCGCTCGCGGGGTCGAACGTGGTGGCGTCGTATCGTACGGCGGCAACGGTGGCCGATGCGGCGGTGCTGAGCATGGGGCTCGCAGGTCTCTGCATGACGGGGGCGGGGCTCGTGGCGACCCTCATCCCCGGCGCCCAGGCCGCTGCGGCGGAAACCGTGGAGGCGGGAATCCGAATGCTCGACCTCAGGAACGATCTTGCCGCGTCCGCGTCAGAGGGCCTCTCGCGGCTCGAGGGCGCCCTGCCCTACTTGGTCGCCGCCAACGGCGCGAGGGTCTGCGCCGCCCAGGGCACGGAGGAGATCGCCTACACCGGGACGGCTCTCGCCGCGCCGCGCGATTCCGCATCGCGTTTCCCCGCCCTGGAGGGGGAGGGCATTTCCACCGAGGAGCTGACGGCCACGGCGGACGAG
This sequence comes from Candidatus Coprousia avicola, assembly GCA_018715125.1. GTDB lineage: Bacteria > Actinomycetota > Coriobacteriia > Coriobacteriales > Coriobacteriaceae > Coprousia > Coprousia avicola. The sequence goes on from DVMF01000026.1 coordinate 10,569, forward strand.
CTCGATGAGGCGGCGCGCGCCCTTTCTGCCGCGGCGGAGCAGGCGGAGGACGCAAAGCGCGCGGCGTGGCTTGCCGATTGCGGGGGCGAGGGGGCGAACATGCAGGAGCGCGCCGGGCGCCTCTCTGGCCTGACCGCGGCGGAGAACCCCGACTTCGCCTCGAGCATCACCTGGGAGCCACAGGTGGCGCTCGACCGGGCGCGTGCCTATTACCGTTGGCGCCTCGCCCACAACGCGCCGGAAGGGCCGGGCGTCGAGGCTGCCGCCGACGCCGCCGCACGTGATGCGTTCTACGCCTATGCCCTGCAGGAGCTGGAGGGGGCGCGCATCGAGGAGGCGGACGGACGCATGGTGTCGACCTTGGAGCTGCTCCCCCGCAACACCGATGAGGTGCGGGGCACGGCGCTGTATTCCGATGCGCGCTGGCCCTCTACGGTCGAGGCCGAGGGTCTCACCCTGCACTACGGGAGCGGTTGCCCGGGTGCGGCCGGGGCGGCGGGGCCGCTGCTCGCCCTCGCGGCGACGGAGAGCGGGGCGGCGCGCGAGTGCCCGGTGTGCCGTTTTGGCGTTGGGGATGTGGGCAAGACCCCCGCTGCATCCACCTCTATCGACAACGGATTCGAATACCACCTGCGGGCGTTCACCCAGGCACTTGACGAATACGTTGTCCGCAGGAACGAGGAGCTTGCCCTGGAGGGGGCCGCGCGAGTGGCGGCGGACGCCTCGGCCGGCGCCTTCGAGGAGGCGTTGGGCACCTTGGCGGGAAAGAGGCCGCGTATCGCCCCGCCGGGACGCTACGGGTGCATCGGCGTCGCGGTGACCGGAGAGAGCGCCACGCCGGAGGAGCTCGCGCAGGCGTTTGCGCCGGGCTCGGTTCTCGACGCGCGCGGGGCGCTCTCCGCATCGGCGCTCGCGCCCGAGGCGGCGACGGCATCGCACAACGTGCTGTCCGAGTTCTTTGCCCGCGTCTCCGAGGAGACGGGAGGCGGCGCTATAGGGTTCGTGGATGATGTGATGGGCCTCTGGGGCAGTCTGCTGATGTCTTACGGCGAGGCCGCGGGCGGTCTTGCCTCGGCATTCGACGGGATGACAGAGGGGCTCTCATCGCTGGGGATGGGACCGGTGGCGTCATGGCTGAACGACCGTATCGACGGTGCCGCGTCGGCGCTCGATTTGGAGCCGGTCGACCTGTCTCTGGTAAAGCCGGTGCTCACCGACACCTCTCATGTGATCGCGCGCTCCGGCATGAGCGGGCTCGCCGACGCACAGGAGCTGATGCGCTCGCTTCCCGTCGGCGCGACCGACCCCGAGGCGCTGCTCGCGGCGCTGGGATACGGGGCGGTCGAGACCATCGACGAGCTCACCTTCACCTTGGCGGAGATCCCGCTCCCCGGCGGGGGCTCTCTGCCGCTGACGATCCGGTTGCGCGACCTGGTGAGAGGAGGGGCGTCATGAGGGGCATCGTATGCGAGGGGCGCGCCCAGGCAACCGTCGAGATGGCGGTCGTCTTGCCGGTGCTCCTCGTGGTGGCGCTCATCGTCTACAACCTGATGCAGTTTGCGGCGGCGACGGCGCGCTTCGACCACATCGTTGCCGACATCGTGATGGCGGAGGCTGTCTCGCCGGCGGGCGGGGAGGCAACGGCCGATACGGTGGAGAGTGTGAGGAGCGCGCTCGCCCGCGCGATGGAGGGATATGGGGTCGAAGTGGCCGTCGTGTGCGAGCAGGGCGAGGGCGAGGCATCGACGGTGCTCGCGCTCATCGGTGCGCTGCACACCTATCGCTGCACGATGCGTTTCACCGTGTGGCCCGGTCCCCTGAGCATCGCGGGGGTGTCCTTGGGAGCGCCGGCGGAGCTCGTGCATGAGCGTAGCGTGACGATCGACCCGTGGCGGTCGGGGGTGGTGGTATGAGAGGCAGGTGCAAGAAGATGCGCGTAACGGTTCCGTGGCGCAGAGGCGGGGCCCAGCGGGGTCTCGACCCGTATGGTTTTCGACGGGCGGCGCGGGCGTTGGGATGGGACTGCCGCGTGCTCCTCATTGCCGAGCGCTTTGGACAACGGCTGCGCGGCATGATGGGGCGCGACGCTCGCGCTGCCGTGCGCTCCGGGCTCGTTATGGGCTTTCCCCGCTGCTCTGCGGTACACACCATCGGTATGGGCTGCGCACTCGACATCGCGTTTCTCGATGCGACGGGCGGGGTCCTCTCCGTTTACGAAGGTGTGGCGCCGGGGCGCTTTGTGCGCTGCGCCGATGCTTGCGCCGTGATGGAGCGCGTGTCGGGCACCGAGCCCTTTGGATATTGGGCGTTGGGTGGAACTGTTTGCTGATGGATAGTGTCGAGAAATACACAGTATGGAGCATGGACGACGGCGTGCGTGACGCGGTTTCCATCAAGCTGATAACGACCCTTGAGCAGCAGATTGAGCTGCTCAAGGGCAGGGGCGTCACATTCGAGCGCTGTGCTGAGGACTGTGCGCTTGACATTCTTACGAGTGGCGAGACTTATCTGCATCTCTCCGCTTACCGGGTGCTTTTCCAGCGCCATGAAGACGGCCCCGATGTCGGGAAGTTCGTGAACCTCGACTTTGGGGACCTCCTGGACGTGAGCTGTTTCGACGATGCATTCCGTGAGACGTTTCGCCTCCTGGCGAAAAAACCTTCGAGGTTTTGTAAGGGCCGGTCCTTTCGGGGACTGGCTCTAGTTGTTTATAGGTCCTAAGCGGGCTGAAGAAGCGGGCTCTAGTCCACGGCACGTGAAGTACGCCGCTGGCGATGCGTTTTCGGATGTCTATATGGAAGCCGAAAATAAAAAGGTCCGCAGGTAAACCTACGGACCTAGCAGTCAAAGGGTGGTCAGAGAGGGAGTCGAACCCCCGACACGA
>DVMF01000027.1 GCA_018715125.1 Candidatus Coprousia avicola
AGATGATGAGCTCGAACGCCTCCGAGAGCCCGCAGGCGGCGAGCACCTCGCGGATATTCTCGAGCGGGGACGACGAGGCGAGCGCCACCCTGACCCCGCGGTCTTTGAGGCCGGCAACGGCCTCGAGCACCCCGGGGTTCAGCAGCGAGGCATAATCGCACGTCCGCTCGGCAACCCAATCGTTGTAGGCGCGCGCGACGTCATCGGTGCCAAACGCCTTGCCCGCCCGAGCGTACCAATCGACGAGCATGCGCACAAAGGCCTGCGTGGACTGGCCGACCTGGGCGTTGAGCTCCTCGTCGGTCACGTCGATGCCGAGGTCGTCTGCCAGGGCGCGCAGCTCGTCCCAGTAGTAGCGCTCGGAGTCAACGATGACGCCGTCCATGTCGAAGATGACGGCTTTGAAGGGGAAGGTCTCGCTCATGCGACGGTCCTTTCGTGGGGCATCGGAGGATCGGGGTCGTGAAAGTTGCAACGAGGGGGCGCTTCCTACCCCAAGATCTTCTCGAGGGCGAGCGCGATGCCGTCCTCGTTGTTAGAGGCCGTCACCATCTTTGCCGCTGCCTTGGTCTCGTCGATGGCGTTTGCCATTGCCACGCCCATGCCGGCCCAGGCGATCATGGCGGCGTCGTTCTGCCCGTCGCCAAACGCCGCGACCTCCGCAGCATCGATGCCGAGCTTGGGCAGCGCCCCGGCGAGGGCATGCGCCTTGTTGATGCCGGGCGCCATGAACTCAAAGTAGAACGGCGCGGTGAACATGCCCGAGAGACGGTCGCGGAAGGGCGCGTACATCTCCTCGGCGTGAGCGGCGAGGTAGGTGTCGGTGCCCGCCGTCAAGATCTTGTCCTGCGGATGGTCGAGCACCTCCGCCAGGTCGCGCACCTCACGGATGATGAGATCGCAGGCATCGCGCTCGTACTTCACGATGTTGATCTGCTCGCCGCGGTACCCGATGTGGCAGCGGTAGGCGTCCTCCACATAAAGGTACTCCCCCTCCGTCACCCACGGGATGACGTCGAACTGGCGCAGGTGGTCGAGGAGCTCGCGCATGATGGCGGGCTCCATGGGCTGATCGAACAAGACGTCGCCCGTCATGGCGTCCACCACATGCGCGCCGTTGTAGGCGACGAGAAGCCCATGGTAGCGATCGAGCTCAAGCTCGCGGGCGAGCGCGCGCAACCCCTGCGCCGGGCGGCCCGAGGCGAGGATAAGGCGCACGCCGGCACGCTCCGCCGCGAGGAGCGCCTCGCGCGTGCGCGGGGTGACCACCTTGTCGTCGTTGGTGAGCGTGCCGTCGATATCGAGCGCAATCGCCTTGATAGCCATGGGCGTCTCCTCTTCGCCGTGATTTCACACAGGCGCCATGGTACCACGCGGTTGTCAGCGATGGGTAAGAAGCTCGCCAAACTCCGGGCGAAGCACGTCATCGACGCGGTCGACGATGACATCAGCCGCATCCTGCGTTACACGAAAAAAGCGGCGCCACCGCAGTAGGTGGCGCCGCCCTTCAAGCACGTTGCGTGAGCCGCAAGCTTACTGGCGATGTGCGCGGTAGAACGCGATGAGCGACTGGGTCGAGGCGTCCTGCGCCTCGAGCGCCGCATCGTCGTGGAACGCGGGCGTGATCTCCTTGGCGAGCTTCTTGCCCAGCTCGACGCCCCACTGGTCGTAGGAGTCGATGCCCCAGACGGTGCCCTCGACAAACGTGATGTGCTCGTACACGGCGATGAGCTCGCCGAGCGCATAGGCGGTGAGGCGGTCGCCGAAAATCGACGTCGTCGGGCGGTTGCCGGTGAAGACGCGCGCCGGGACGATCTCCTCGGGCGTGCCCTCGGCACGGACCTCATCGGCCGTCTTGCCAAAGGCGAGCGCCTTGGTCTGAGCGAGGAAGTTGCCGAGGAAGAGCTCGTGCACGTCCTGATCGCCGTCGGTGTAGGGGTTCTCGGTGTTGACGAAGGCGATGAAGTCGGCCGGAATCATGGCCGTGCCCTGGTGGATGAGCTGGTAGAAGGCGTGCTGGCCGTTGGTGCCCGGCTCGCCCCAGAAGATCTCGCCGGTGTCGCTCGTGACGGGCGTGCCGTCCCAGCGGACCTGCTTGCCGTTGGACTCCATGGTGAGCTGCTGCAGGTATGCCGGGAAGCGGTGCAGGTACTGGTTGTAGGGCAGCACCGCGTGGCTCGCCACACCGAAGAAGTTGCGGTACCACACGTTGATGAGGCCCATAAGGGCGACGACGTTCTTCTCGAGCGGGGTCTTCTGGAAGTACTCGTCGATGGCGTGGAAGCCGGCAAGGAACTCCTCGAAGCGATCGGGGCCGTACACGACGATGAGCGAGAGGCCCACGGCGGAGTCGACGGAATAGCGGCCGCCGACCCAGCTCCAGAAGCCAAAGGCATTCTCAGGGTCGATGCCGAAGTCAGCCACCAGGTCGAGCGCCGTAGAAACGGCGACGAAGTGCTTGGCGATAGCCTCGGCGTTCTGCGCATCGGACCCGTCGATGGCGCCCTGCTCCTTCAGGTGCTCGAGCATCCACGCCTTGACCTCGCGCGCGTTGGTGAGCGTCTCGAGCGTGGTGAACGTCTTGGAGACGATGATCACGAGCGTGGTCTCGGGGTCGAGGCCCTTGACTTTCTCGGCCATGTCGTTGGGGTCGATGTTGGAGATGTAGCGGCAATCGATGCCGGCGTCCGCAAAGGGCTTGAGCGCCTCGTAGACCATGACCGGGCCGAGGTCGGAGCCACCGATGCCGATGGAGACGAGATGCTCGATACGCTTACCCGTAACGCCCTTCCACTCACCGGAGCGGACGCGCTCAGCGAAGGCGTACATGCGGTCGAGCTCGTGACGGACATCCGCCACGGCGTCCTGGCCGTCGACCATGATGGTGCCGGCCTCCTCCGCCGGACGGCGGAGCGCGGTGTGCAGCACGGCGCGGTCCTCGGTGGTGTTGATGTGCACACCGGCATACATCTGGTCGCGGCGCTCCTCGAGGTTGACGGCGCGCGCAAGGTCGCACAGGAGCTGGACCGTCTCATCGGTCACCAGGTTCTTGGAGAGGTCGAAGCGCAGGTCGTTCACGTCAAAGGTAAGCTTCTCCACGCGGGCGGAGTCTGAGGCGAACCAGTTTTTAAGGCTGATGCCCTCCTTCTGCAGGGCATCGTAATGGTTCTTGAGCGCCGCCCAGGCAGGGGTCTGAGTGGCATCGATCGGTGCGAGAACACAGGACATAGGATCCTCCCTTTGCAACGGGTCTCTGCTGGCTTGCGCAGGGTCCACCACCCCGCGACATAGCTATTGTTATCTTAGCGCAGCGTCGCGGCGCGGGCACCGTCATTGCCACTTGACGGATAGGTCCGTACGTCATAGTATCGAACATACGTTTCATGTTAGGAGGTGCACCGTGACCGAGGCCCCGTTTCTCCCCGTCCCCGCCCCCGATGCGCCAGAAGACGCGGGCGCCGCGCGCACCTACCTCTGCATCGACCTCAAAACGTTCTACGCGAGCGTCGAATGCGCCGACCGCGGGCTCGACCCGTTTACCACCAACCTGGTGGTGGCAGACCCCGCGCGCGGCAGCACCACCATCTGCCTTGCCGTAACGCCTGCGCTCAAGGCGCTCGGCGTCCGCAACCGCTGCCGCGTATTCGAGATACCCGAGAACATCCTCGCCACCACCATCATGGCGCGGCCGCGCATGCGCCACTATATGGAAGTCTCCGCCGACATCTACGGGACCTACCTTGAGTACGTGAGTCCCGCCGACATCCACCCCTACTCCATCGACGAGTGCTTCATCGACGCGACGCCCTATCTCACGCGCTACGGTCTCTCCGCGCGCGCCTTCGCCGAGCTGCTCATGGGCCGCGTGCGCGACCGGTTCTCCATATGTGCGACGGCGGGCATCGGCCCCAACCTCTTTCTCGCCAAGGTGGCGCTCGACATCACCGCCAAGCATGTGCCGGACGGCATCGGCATGCTCGACGAGGAGGGCTTCAAACGCGAGATCTGGCCGCACCGGCCCATCACGGATATCTGGGGCATCGGACCCGGCATCGCCCGGCGCCTCGCCGCCTACCACGTATACGACCTCATGGGCGTGGCGGCGCTCGACGAGGACATCCTGTACCGAGAGCTCGGCGTCAATGCCGAGTACCTCATCGACCACGCCTTCGGGCGCGAGCCGGTGACCATAGCCGACATCCAGGCCTACCGCCCCGAGGAAAGCTCCTACGTCAACGGACAGGTGCTCCCGCGCGACTATTGCCACGATGAGGCGCTGCTCGTGCTGCGCGAGATGGTGGACGCCTCGGCGCTCGAGCTCGTGGAGCGCGGTGAGGCTGCCGGCCACATCTCGCTCATGGTGGGCTACGCCTACGGCGGCGCGGCGGCGGACGCGGGCGGCGGCGCGCAGGCGAGGCAGCCCGACCTCTTTCGCGGCGAGCACGGCACCCGGCGCCTGGACCGCCGGGACCCCGCGGCGTCTGCCGGAGGGTCGCGCAAGATCGGCGAGCACACCAACTCGCGCAAGAAGCTCCTCGCGCATTTCGAGCGCCTGTGGCGGGAGACCGTCGATCCGGCGCGCCCCATCAGGCGCATCAACGTCGGTCTCGGCAACCTCATGCCCGAGGAGTTCACCACGGTCGACCTCTTCACCGATACGGAGGCGGACGCGCGCGAGCACGACCTTGCGAGCGCCGTCATCGCCGTAAAGAGCAAGTTTGGAAAAAACGCCCTCGTCCGCGGCATCAGCCTCACCGAGGCGGGCACCGCCCGGGAGCGCAACGAGCAGGTGGGGGGCCATCATGCCTAAACGACCGCGCGCGGATCGCGCCGCCCAGTTCATGCCGTTTGCCGCCCTGAGGGGCTACTACGACCTCCTGCGCACCAAGGAGCGCGTGCCCGAGCCGCGCCACGAGCTCACCGAGGAGGAGGCGCGCGAGCTTTCCGCCGTCGCCCGCGAGGTGCGCCGCGGCGATGTGGTGCGCGCGGTGTACTACGACGGCGACGCCTACGTGGAGCGCACGGGGTGCGTGGCGCGCATCGACCTCATCTTGAGGACCATCACGATAGTGGACGCGACCATCCCCCTCGACGATCTGCGCGACCTTGCCATCGTCGCCTGACGGCGTCGCATGGGGTATCTTCTTATCCGTCACCCGAGTGCGGTTCAGCTCAGCCACCCTCTGAAGGAGGAACCGATGAACGACTTCAACTTCTACTCTCCCACCCGCTTCGTCTTTGGGCGCGGGGCCTGCGACCGCACTGGCTCCGCGCTCTCCGAGGCGGGGTTCGCCCGCGTGCTGCTCGTCTACGGGCAGGGCTCGGTCGTGCGCACCGGTACGCTCGACCGCGTGCGCGCCTCGCTTGACGCCGCGGGGATCGCCTACCGCGAACTCGGCGGCGCGCGCCCCAACCCCGAGGTCGGGCTCGTCCGCACGGGCATCGAGCTTGCACGGGATGCGGAAGGGGTCGACGCGATCGTCGCGCTCGGCGGCGGCTCGGTCATCGACACCGCCAAGGCCATCGCCCTCGGCGCCCCCTACGATGGCGACGTCTGGGACTTCTTCTGCAAGCGCGCCGTGCCCGCCGCCGCCCTTCCCGTCGCCTGCGTGCTCACCATCCCCGCATCCGGCTCCGAGGCGTCCGACTCCTGCGTCATCTCCAACGACGAGCTCGGCATGAAGTGCGGCGTCAACACCGACCTCAACCGCCCCGCACTCGCCATCATGGACCCCGAGCTCACCTTTACCCTGCCCTCCTATCAGACCGCCGCAGGCATCACGGATATGATCAGCCATGTGATGGAGCGCTTCTTCTCCGGCGAGAAGGGCGTGCCGGTGACTGACCACATCGCCTGCGGCCTCATCCGCGCCGCCATGGAGGCCGCCCCGCGCGTCATGGCCGACCCCGCCGATTACGACGCGCGCGCCAACCTGATGTGGGTGGGGACGCTCGCCCACAACGGCATCGCCGGCTGCGGTCTCAACGTGCCCGGCGCCCGTGACGGCGACTGGACGTGCCACGGCATGGAGCACGAGCTCTCCGCCCTCGACACGCGCATCACCCACGGAGCGGGCCTTGCGGTCATCCTCCCCGCATGGATGCGCTACGTCTGGACCGCGCACCCGGAGCGCTTCCTCGCGTTCGCCTACGAGGTCTTTGGCATCGAGCCGGTCGATCCGGCGGACGACGACCTTGCCGGCATCGATGAGGAGATCACGCCCGAGCGCGCCGTTCACGACGCCGTGACCTGCGCCATCGACGAGCTGCAGGACTTCTTCATCTCGCTCGGCATGCCCCGCACCCTGGGTGAGCTCGGTGTGACCGAAGCGGATATAGACCGCCTTCTGGAGGGCCTGCGCGTCACCCGCGGCGAGCGCTTCGGCACGTTCCGGAAGCTCACGCTCGAGGACGCGCGCGCCATCTACCGCAGCGCGCTCTAGCGCCCCGCAAACGGGAGGAGCAACGATATGTTGATGCCCTTGTCCCGCTAGAAGCGTTATGAGAGCGTAAGGGGACATCTGCCTCGGGGAAGGGGACCTTATGGACCGCATCGTCATCTCACGCCGCCACGCCGTCGCCGCCGGCGTCATGGGCGCCGGCGTCATGGGCGTCGCGCTGCTCTCCGGCTGCGACGCCGCGCTAGAGGCGCCCGGCATCGCCGATGCGCCCGAGATCACAGACCGTCCCGGCTCCTCCCCCGTCGTCGAGAATCCGGATCCGGAGCCGACGCCCGCCGAGAAGGCGCTCGCCCGCATGACCCTTGAGCAGAAGGTCGCCCAGCTCTTCTTCGTCACCCCCGAGGGGCTCACGGGGGCGTCGGTGGCGACGGTCGCCGGCACCCTCACGGCAGACGCTCTCGCACAGATCCCCGTGGGCGGCCTCGTCTACTTTTCACAGAACCTCGAGAGCGCTCAGCAGGTACGGGACCTGCTGAGCGGCACCGCCGCGCTCTGCCGCGATGCGGGCGCCGGCATCGCGCCCTTCCTCGGGGTGGACGAGGAGGGAGGGCCGCTTGTCGCCCGCATCGCCAACTCGGGCCTCTTCGACGTGCCCCGCTTCCCCAACATGGCCGATATCGGCGCCACGGGCGACCCTGCTCAGGCGGCCGCGGTGGGCACGGCCATCGGCACCTATCTGCACGACATCGGCTTCAACGTCGACTTCGCCCCGGATGCCGACGTCCTCACCAACCCCAGCAACACCGCCATCGGCGCGCGAGCCTTCGGCGCGGACCCGTCGCTCGTGGCGTCGATGGTCGCCGCCGAGGTCGAGGCTATGCGCGAGACGGGCATCCTTCCCTGCGTGAAGCACTTCCCCGGCCACGGCGACACCGCGGGGGACTCGCACACGGGCGCCGTCTACGCGGAGCGCCTGCGCGTCGACATCGAGGCATGCGAGTTCGCGCCGTTCCGCGCCGCCATCGACAGCGGCTGCCCCTTTGTGATGGTGGGCCATATCGAGACACCCAATTTCGCGGGCGACGGGCTCCCCGCCTCGCTCTCGCCCGTCATGATGACCGACGTGCTGCGCGGCGACCTGGGATTTGAGGGGATCGTCATCTCGGACTCGTTCGCCATGGGCGCCATCACGCAGAATTACAGCCCCGCAGACGCGGCCGTACGCTTCTTCCAAGCGGGCGGCGACATGCTGCTCATGCCCGCCGACCTGCGCGCCGCCTACCAGGGTGTGCTCGACGCCGTGCATGCGGGAACCCTCACCGAGGAGCGTGTCGACGAAAGCGTGCTCCGCATCCTCACCGCTAAGGATGAGGCAGGGCTTCTCGCCTAGCGGGCGCCCTCTGCAGCCCGCGCTTCCGCTCGGTCCGCGAGACCGCGCATGGTCGCGATCTCGCGCGCGTAGCCATCGAGCTCGTTGGGCGTCTCCAAGATGAAGGGCAGGCCCGCGAGCGCCGGGTGCGTCACCACCGCACGCAGGACGTCCCAACCCCCGCCCAGCTCCTCGTTCCCGAGATAGCCCTCTCCCAGCCGCGCATGACGGTCCTTGTGCGCGCCGCACGGGTTGAGCGAGTCGTTGAGGTGCACCGCGCAAAGCCGATCGATGCCCACCACCTCATCAAACGTCTCGAGCACCCCGTCGAGGTCGTGGACGATGTCGTAACCGGCGTCGCTCACATGACAGGTATCGAGGCAGACACCAAGAAGCCCCGCGAGCTCGGGGCGGGCCTCCTCCACCCGCGCGATGATGGCGGCAAGCTCCTCAAACGTGCGACCCACTTCGGTACCCTTGCCCGCCATGGTCTCGAGGAGCACCCGCGTCGTCTGATCGGGCTCCATCACCTGGCACAGCCCGCAGGCGATGAGCTCGATGCCGCGCTCCGCACCCTGCCCCACGTGCGCACCGGGATGGAAGTTGTAGTACATGCCCGGCAGCGCCTCCATGCGGCGGAGGTCCTCGGCCATGGCCTCGAGCGCAAACGTGCGCGCCCGCTCCTTGGCGGAACAGAGGTTGTAGGTGTAGGGGGCGTGGGCCACAAGCTTGCCGAAACCGTTCTCGTCCATAAGACTGCGCAGCTTTGCAACGTCGTCCTCGTCGAGGGCGCGCACGCTACCGCCCCGCGGGTTGCGGGTAAAAAAGGCGAACGTATTGGCCTCAAGAGAGAGCGCGGTGCGCCCCATGGCCGCAAAGCCCTGGGCAACAGAGAGATGGCATCCTATGGTGAGCATGGGTTTCCTCGCAATCTTGGTGAAGCGCGTCCTAGCGGTCGCGACGGGCCAGCAACGCGAGCGCCGCGCCGACGGGGCCCGGGGTGAGGCGCCGGCGGACGTCGTCCAACCGATCGGGAATCGCGATGTGCTGGGGGCAGTGCGCGGCGCATTTTCCGCAGCGCACGCAGTTGGTCGCGAGCTTGGGATGTCCGCTCCTGATGGCCGACGCGGTGAAATACTGCGACACACCGGTGAACCAGCTGTGGGCGAACGAGGCGTTATAGGCCGCAAAGCAGCCGGGGATGTTGATGCCCTGCGGGCAGGGCATGCAGTAGTTGCACCCCGTGCACGGCACGCGGTTCGCCCTCTCGAACACGGCGAGCACCCTGGCTATCACCTCGTGCTCCGCCGCCGTGAGCGACCCGGGCAGGGCGCGCTCGGCCACCCGCGCGTTTTCGTCCACCTGCTGGGGCGACGTCATGCCCGAGAGGAGAAGCGTGACCTCGGGATGGTCCCATACCCAGGCAAGCCCCCACGCGGCGGGCGTATCGAGAGCCGGGGCCGCGGCCTCGGCGAAGATCCGCTGCGCCTCGGGCGGGAGCTTGCCCGCCAACCGTCCGCCGAGCAGCGGCTCCATCACAAACACGGCGAGCCCGCGCGCGGCCGCTGCGCGCAGCCCCGCCGTTCCCGCCTGATAGCGCTCGCCCGCGTAGTTGTACTGAATCTGGCAGAAGTCCCACGCAAACGCGTCGAGGAGGAGCGGGAAATCGTCGGCGCTCCCGTGGTAGGAAAAGCCGATGGCCCCGATGCGCCCCGCCGCCTTCTGCCGCGCGATCCACCCCTCGATACCGAGGCCCACCAGGCGCTCCCACTGCGCGGGGCTCGTCACGTTGTGGATGAGATAGTAATCGATGCGGTCGGTCCTGAGGCGCCGCAGCTGCTCGTCGAAGAGGCGGTCGAAGTCCTCCGGGCGCCGGCAGAAGCCGTGCGGCAGCTTGGTAGCGAGGTAGACGCGATCGCGCAGCCCCAGCCGCTCGAGCGCCGCACCGACGCACGCCTCGTTGCCGGGATAGAGGTACGCCGTATCGAGATAGTTGATGCCCCGCTCCACCGCACGGGCGATGATGGCCTCGGCGGCATGCGCATCGGGACGCCCCGGCACCGCACCGGGAAACCGCATGCACCCGAGTCCCAAGGCGGACAGGCGATGCTGGGTCTTAGGGTCGATACGGTACTGCATGGGTCACCTCAGGCGCGAAAAAGGGCTCGTGGCATGGCGCCGCCAGTGTACCGCGGAGTCGCCGGGCGGCACAAGCGCGCCGTCGCAGCCCCTACTCGAGCGTTGCGGAGACCTCGTCGAGAAGCGCCTCCTCGGCCTCGGCCTCGCTCTCGCGCGCGTGCACCCAGTCCGACGCCAAAAGCGCCGCGATACCGCCGATAACCAGCGCGCACGTGGCCACAACCGTCATGCTCTCCCCTTCCTGTCGCTGCACCACAGCCTACCGCGGGACCAACAGGTGCACGCAAGCAGAACGTAAGGCGCGTGCAAAGCCGGGCGTTGGCGCGGGGGCGCGCCTCTGGGATAATGCCAACGCACACCGGACGAAAGCGGACGCTCGCGCGGGGCACGCCCGCGGCGGGGCAGGAGGAATGCGACGTGAAGGTCACCATCTACACAGACGGCTCGGCGCGGGGCAACCCGGGCAACGGCGGCTACGGCGCGGTGCTCTCCTACACCAACCGCTCCGGGGAGACGTTTGTGCGCGAGCTCTCGGGCGGCTACCGCCAGACAACCAACAACCGCATGGAGCTCATGGCGGTGATAGCCGCGCTCGAGACGCTCAACCGCCCCTGCGAGGTGGAGCTGCACTCCGACTCGCAGTACGTGGTCAACGCCTTCAACCAGCACTGGATCGAGGGCTGGATCCGCCGCGGCTGGAAGACCGCCGCGAAAAAGCCCGTCAAGAACATCGACCTGTGGAAGCGGCTGCTCGCCGCCAAGGAGCCGCACCGGGTGACCTTCATCTGGGTAAAGGGCCACGCCGGCCACGAGCTCAACGAGCGATGCGACGAGCTTGCAACGACCGCCGCGGATTCGGGTAGACTGAGCGAAGACACCGGCTTTACCGCCGGCGACGCCGACTGATATCGCCGGCGCCGCCGCACCCGCGCGACGAAAGGGGCGCCCATGCTTCGCATCGCCACCATCGGCACCAGCATGATCACGAGCGACTTTATCGAGGCCGTCACCGCCGACGCGGGCGCCACCTTTGTGGGGACGCTCTCGCGCGACGGCGGGCGCGGCCGGGCGTTCACGGAGGAGCGCGGCGGCTCGCACGCGTTCACCGAGATCGCGGACCTTGCGGCGAGCGATGAGGTCGACGCCGTCTACCTCGGAAGCCCCAACGCCTGCCATGCCGCCCAGGCGCTCGCCTGCATCGCGGGCGGCAAGCACGTACTCGTCGAGAAGCCGATGGGCGCCAACGAGCGCGAGGCGCGCGAGATCTTTGAAGCCGCTGCGGAGGCGGGCGTCGTTGCCATGGAGGCCATGCGACCGCTGCACGACCCGGCGTTTTGGGCCGTGCGCGACGTCTTGCCCGAGCTCGGCCGCATCCGCCGCGCCGACTTGCGCTTTGGCAAGTACTCCTCGCGCTACGACGAGATCCTCGCCGGCAGGCACACCAACATCTTCGACTGCGCCATGGCGTCGGGCGCGCTCATGGACATCGGCGTCTACTGCGTCGAGGCGCTTATCGGCCTCTTCGGCGCCCCTGCATCGCTCAGCGCGACCTCGGTGTTGCTCGACGAGGAGACGCGCGGACTCACGCACGGCCCGCTCGACGGCGCCGGCGTAATCGTCGCCTCCTGGCCGCACATGGCGGCGACCCTGAGTTACACCAAGATCATGAACGACAACCTGCCCTGCCAGGTCGAGGGCGAGTCCGCCACCCTCACGTTCGCAGGGGTGTCCGTCCCCACCGAGGCGCGCATCGACTATCGAGGTGTCACGGGACGCGGCGCCGCCAAGGCCGTGCGCGTGGAAGAGGGCGCGCGCAGCGTGTCGCTCGACCTGCCGCATTGCGAGAACACCATGGCCTACGAGCTCGCCGACTTCATCGCAGCGGTTAAGGCCGTCCGCGCGGGCGCGGTGCCCGAGGACGCGCCGGCGGGCCCCTTTGGCACGGTGGGGTATTTCCGCGATGTGACGCTCGCCGCACTCGAGCTCATGGACGAGGCCAGGCGGCAGACGGGTATCGTCTTTCCCGCCGACGCGGCCTGAGGCGCGCCCACCACACGGACGGCAGATACGGTAACGGGAGGTCATCCTATGGGATTCTGGGATCGTTTTCGCGCGGCGGCAGGCGACGCGGGCTCTGCTGACGGCGCCAACCCCGCCAGCGAGCGCAGCCCGCTCGAGCGCGGGCTCATCGAGCGCCTGCAGGGCGAGCTTGAAGCCGCGACGCCTCCCACGCTCAGGTTCTACCTCCGCTTCACCGGCCGCGTGCAGGGCGTCGGCTTTCGCTGGACCAACATGAGCATCGCGAGCAACCTCGGCCTCGCCGGGTGGGTCAAGAACCTCGACGACGGCTCGGTCGACATGGAGATACAGGGCACGCCGGCGGGCATCATCCGGCACCTCGACACGCTGCACGACAACTATCGGCGGATGCGCTGCCGTATCTGGCTCGAGGAGCTCGTCGAGGAACCGGCGAAACCGGGCGAGACGACGTTTCGGATGGCAAACTAGCACGCGCTGCGCAAAAAAACGCGAACGGCCGCGCCGGCTGCCCCTGGGGGCTCCGGCGCGGCCGCGTAAGCCTCGCGTATAAGCTGTCCGCACGCAGCGGGGTTACTCGACGACCTCGACGAGCTCGATATCGAAGTTGAGGTCCTTGCCCGCAAGCTCGTGGTTGGCATCGAGCTCGACGCCGTCGGCGTCGACCGCGGTCACCGTCACGGGCACGGGCTGACCGCCCGGGCCGGAGAGGAACAGGCGGTCGCCGATGCTGATCTGGTCGATGTTGGGCACCTGCGCCGCCGGGAAGCGCAGCACGAGGTCATCGCGCCGCTCGCCGTAGGCATCTGCTGCCGGGATGTGGACGGTCTTCTTCTCGCCGACCGCCATATCGAGCACGGCGGCATCGAAGCCGGCGATCATCTGATGCGCACCGCACGTGAACTCGATGGGCTCACCGCGGTCGTAGGAGCTGTCGAACTGCGTCCCGTCATCGAGCGTGCCGCGGTAGTGGGCGCGCACCTTCTTGCCTTGGTTGGACATGGGAGTCTCCCCTCGTGCCGGCCTGCGTGCGGGCGTGCCGCGGCGCCGCCGGTTCGGTAGATACAACGCCGCCTATTCTACCTGAGTAAGCGTTTTGTCAGGCGCAGGACCGGCAATCCCTTACAATTGGAGCCCGCCCTAGGATGCGTGGAGCGCATGGCTCCTAGGTACAACGGCCAGGCCGCGCCGTTTGGCGAGAGGAGACCCGATGTCCACAACCGAGCTCGTCGTCACGACCGCTCTGGGGCGCATCCCCGTCACCGTTACCCGCAAGCGCATCAAGAACCTGAACCTCCGCGTCCATCCGGACGGCAGCGTGAACCTGAGCATCCCTCAGCGCGTCCCCCTTGCGCGGGCGCAGGACTTCCTCGATCGGCGGAGCGCCTGGATCGCCGCGCACGTGGCGCGCAGCACCGCGCGGGCGGCCGAGGCGGCGCGGCAGGCGGCCGCACCCGATGCCACCGTACCGCTCTGGGGCGCGCTCGTGCCCGCACCGGGCGATTCGCGCGCCGTCGACGAGCGGTACCGCCGCGAGGTGGCACGCGCGCTGCCCGAGGTGGTCCGGCGCGCCGAGAAGCTCGTCGGCGTGCATGCGGCGGGCTGGCAGGTGCGCCCCATGACGAGCCGCTGGGGCTCGTGCACGCCGGCGCGGCGGACCATCCGCATCAGCAGCACCCTCGCCGCCTACCCGCGCGCATGCCTTACCTACGTCGTCATCCACGAGCTCGTGCACCTGATCGAGCCGAGCCACAACGCCCGCTTCCATGCGCTCGTAAACCGCTTCTGTCCCGAGAGCGACGCGTGCCGGGCGCTGCTCAGGCGCCCGGCACGCGATATCGCCCTCTCGGCGCGCCCCGCCGATTCCCGCTGAAGGGCGCTGTCCGCTTGAAGCCGGCGGGCGGATGGACGCTGCGCGTCGGAGGGCCTATGCGGCGCCCCAGGTCGCGGCCATGCCGTCTCCCATCGCCCACAGGCGCGCCCTCTCGCACGCGCCGGCGAGCGCGACGGTGAGCTCGTCTGCGCGGGGGAACCAGCGCGTGGCGAACACGATGCGCCCGCCGTCGGCGAAGACCTCGACGGCCGAGCCGTCGACCAGCACACGCAGATCGCGTACCACGCGGCCGCCATCGGCAGCGCACGAGCGCCGCGCGCGGCCGCCGCCGACCGCCGCCTCGCCCGCCGCCGCGTCGGCGAACGAAAGCGTTACGCCCCCGTTCTCGCACCGCACCTCGAGCGCCCCGTCGAGTGTGAGCACAGCTCCCTCGCCCACGCCCGCAAGGACGATGTCGGCACGATGGTCGGCGAGCTTGAGCGCGGCACCCGGCTCCAGCTCCCGCTCAGGTCCCCGCAGCGCCTCGAGCTCGGGCACAGGCGCCTGGACGATGACGCCATCTGCCGCACGGGCGAGGACGCGCGGGACCGTAAGGCAATGGCACCAGTCCATGCCCAACGGCGCGCTCGCGTAGGGCGGCTCCGGCAGGCCCATCCACCCGATAAGGATCGTGCGGCCGGCATCATCGGTAAACGTCTGCGGGGCGTAGAAGTCAAAGCCCGCGTCCCACCGGCGGAACGCCGCGGCGTCGAGCGCGGGCGCGTCCACGAGGCGCGCGCCTTCGGGCACCGGGAGATAGCCCGCCTGGTCGCGCAACCCGCAGGCCCAGGGCCTCTCCTCCATGCCCTGCGGGCAGAACGAGAGGTACTCGCGGCCATCGAGCGCGATGCGGTCCGGGCACTCCCACATGTAGCCAAAGTCATCGTGCGTGCGCACCTGCCCGTGGAATGCCCACGCGACGCCGTCGTCCGACCGGTAGACGAGCACGAAGCCCCGGTCGAAGAGGTCGCGCGCGCCCAGGATCATCCACCACGCGCCGTCCTCGCGCCACACCTTGGGGTCGCGCACGTGGCACGAGCAGGTGATGGGATAGTCCCCGTTGCGCATGAGCACCCGCTTGGGACCGAGGGCGAAGCCGTCGTCGGTCTCGATCATCAGCTGCGTCGCACGGCGGCCCGCACGGACGTAGTCGTAGTCCCCGGGCTCCTTGACGTTGCCCGTGTAGTAGAGGCGCAGGGCGTCTCCGCCATCCGCCGCCGCGCCCGGCAGCACCACGGCGCAGCCCGAGTACGAACCGTGCGTCTCGTCGTCCGTATCGGGCGCGATCACCATGCCGTGATGCTCCCAGTGCACGAGGTCGCGGCTCGTCGCATGACCCCACCCGCGCGGCGCCCCCGGCTCGGGCCACGCGGGGCTGTACTGGTGAAATACGTGGTAGACGCCGCGGAACTGGCAGAGACCGTTGGGGTCGTTGAGCCAGCCCACCGGCGGCATGAGATGAAACCCGCACCGCCAGGACGAGGGGGAGGTCGCCTTCGTCATGCCCATATCGCTACTCCTTAGTCGCCGTCTGGGATACCGCGTCGGCATCATGGTACAGCACGTACGAGATGCCGAAGCTCACGATGCCGGCGATGGCGAACATGATGAGGTACTGCACGGGCTGCGCGAGGCAGAGCAGGATGCCGAAGATGCCGGTGACGCCGGTGCCCGAGGCGGCGAGGCCCGCGACGGAGGCGAACATGGCGCCCAGGCCGCCACCGATGCAGCCCGCCACGAAGGGCTTCACGAAGCGCAGGTTGACACCGAAGATAGCCGGCTCGGTGATGCCCATGAACGCGGAGAGGGACGAGGGCAGCGCGAGCGAGCGCACCTTGACGTCGCGCGTCTTGAGGGCGACGGCGAGGGCGGCGCCGGCCTGGCCGATGTTGGCGGCGCTCGCCAGCGGGAGCCAGTAGGTCACGCCGTAGGCGGCGATCTGACCCAGATCGATGGTGGTGTACATCTGGTGGATGCCCGTGACCACGGTGGGTGCGTAGAGCGCGCCCATGATGAGGGAGCCGATGCCGAGCGGCAGCGTCAAGAGGAACTGGATGGCGCCGAGAATCGCGTTCTCCGCCCACACGAACACGGGGCCCACGGCGATCATGACGAGGTAGGCGGTCGCCGCCACCGATACGAGCGGCGTGACGAAGAGGTCGAAGGCCTCGGGCACGATTCTGTGGAGCCGCTTCTCGATAAAAGCGAGGATGCCCGCCGCGATCACGATGGGGATGACGTGGCCCTGATACCCCACCCACTCGATGCTGTAGACACCGGGGATGACGGCATAGGTCTGAGCCACGCCCTCGGTCGCCACCGTGTTGGCGTTCTGGAGACCGGGGTTGATGAGGAGCATGCCCACCACGGCGCCCAGATAGGGGTTGGCGCCGAACGCCTTGGCGGCGGAGAAGCCGATCAGGATCTGCAGGAACGTGAAGGCGGTGTTGGACACGAGGTTCAGGATCTGGTACCACGCGTTATCGGTGTCGAGCGCGATGAAGCCGTTCGTATCCATGAACGAGAGGGCGCTCATGATGCCCAGCAGAAGGCCCGAGGCCACGATGGCCGGGATGATGGGGACGAAGACATCGCCCAGCAGCTTGATAGCGCGCATGAGGGGGTTCTTCTGCTGGTCGGCCGCAGCGGCCTTGGCCTCCTCTTTAGAGGCGGCCGTGATGTTGCCCAGGGAGACGAACTCCTCGTACACCTTGTTGACCGTGCCCGTGCCGTAGATGACCTGCAGCTGACCCGCCGCCTTGAAATTGCCCTTGGCGCCGGTCGCCGCATCCACCTTTGCCTGATCCACCTTGCTGTCGTCCGCAATCACCAGGCGCAGGCGCGTCGCGCAATGCGCCGCCGAGACCACGTTGCCCGCCCCGCCGATCGCATCGAGGATCTCCTGCGCGGCCTGCCGATAATCGAGTGCCACCATATACCTCCTTCGAGTGAGCCTGCACCGATTCCCCACCACCCGCATCTCATGCCTGCGGTTGTGGAATCGTTCTCATGTCTTAGTAATAAGACTGCTTCGATATGTAATCGTTCTCATGTCTGTAAACGGTAGTTATTTACCGGTAGACGGCATCTTTCTCGCGAAGCAGACAGGGGGTTTACGTATTTAATTATGGGAACGTTCTCTTTTGTTAGGCTCGTTTTTGACGCGTCGAAGCGCGGACAACGACGTCGTACCCCATCTTGATCTCGCGCGCGACGGCGTCCTCGTCCGCCATGGACCCCGCCAGCATGCGGGCCGCCTCGGCGCCGGAGGCCTTGTAATGGTAGTGCACCGAGGTGAGCGACGGCGTCACCACCTGCGAGATATCGCTGTCTCCCACGGCGGCGACCTGCACGTCGGCCGGCACCGCGATGCCGCGGTCGGCAAGGCACGCCATGGCGCCGTAGGCGATGGAATCCGTGGCGCAGACCAGCGTATCGAAGGACACGCCGCGCTCCATCAGGCGCTCGCAAGCAGCGTAGCCGCTCTCTATCGAGAAGTCGGCGATGACGCAGGCACCCTCTTCGACGACGACACCGCGCGCGGCGCACCCCGCCAGGAAACCCTCTCGCCGACGCCGGCCCGCCGCGACGTCCTCCTCCAGGACGCCGATGTACGCGGGCCGGTCTCCCGCGGAGAGCACCCGCTCGGTGAGCGCTCGCAGGGCACCGTATTCGTCTTGGTAGACGCACGAGCGTCCCTCGAGCTCTTGGTTGAGAACCACCAGCGGAACCGGCAGGGCTGCCATCGCCGCATCGTGCTCGGGAGTAAGGACGGTCGCTATCAATATGACGCCGTCCACCTTGCTACGCTCGGAGAAAAGCCGTAAAAAGGAGACCTCGCGCGCGGCGTCGTTGCCGGTATTGGCGAGAAGCGCCTGATAGCCGACCTCGTTCAGAACGCCCGTGATGCCCGCGACCATGCGGCTCACCGACGCGGAGTTGATCTTGGGGATGATGATGCCCACCAGACCCGACTTGCCCGTACGCAGCGTCTTCGCCTGCCGCGACGGCGCATAGCCGGTCTCCTCAACCACCCGCGCGATGGCAGCGCGCTTCTCCTGCGACACGTAGCCGTCGTTGAAGTACCGCGAGACCGTTGCGCGCGAAACCCCCGCCATCTGGGCGACCTGATTGATATCCATGGGCGACCTCCTCGGACATCAGTCTAGAGGACTTCCGCCACAGGTGGCAAGCAAGCCCGGGTCCCATCGCCCCGACGAGCCCGCGGGGGCGCAAACGGGGCGCACCGCTACCGTGTGCGCTCTATCTCGACGGCTACGCTCGAGAGCGGCAGGCCGATGGGCGCCCACGGCTTCGCGATGCGCAGGCGCACCGCGATGAGCGCCGGATAGTCCGCCAGCAGGCGCTCTGTCGTGGCCTCGGCAGCGGCCTCGATGAGCTTGAACGTGTGCGCGCGCAGGTACGCGTCGATGGTATGGCACACCTCGCCGTAGTTGATCGAGGCGTCGAGGTCGTCGGTCTTACCCGCCTGGCGGAGGCTCGTGTAGAGCGTCGCCGAGACGACGAATTTCTGCCCGAGTTCGTTTTCCGCAGGGTAGACGCCGTGGTTGGCAAAGACCTCGAGGCCCTCGATCAAGATCTTGTCGGCGTGTTCGAGCGCCGCGGGGTCGAGCTTGGCGAGCTCGCGGCGGGCGACGGGCAATCCCGCCCGGTCGCGCTGCACAAGCGTGGTCTCCTCGCCGCGTGAGGTGTCTTCCGGCAGATGCTTATCGGTCATGGCAATCATCCTTCCCCTGGGGTCGCCGGCACGCCGGGGCGACAGCGCCCACGCCCGCGTCGGGTGACCCCATCGTCGTTCGACCTCCTCTATACCCGCACGGCACGAGCCCGCAACGGCGCGGGGCAAAAGAGCGTCAAATCTGAATGCAGAGGTTCTTCTTGGCGTCGGGCCACGAGCAGGCGCAGCGCACGTCCGCCGGACAGGCGAAGCATGGGCGCGAGGCCTTGTCCGCCCGGCAGAGCAGCTGCTCGAGCGGCTCGGCATCCGCGCGCAGGCGCCGATGCCCGCGAATGGCCGTCACGATGGAGAGACGCTCCACGTCGGTGAAGGCGACGTCCCCGTCGAGGCTCGCCAGGATATCGCCCGCAAGGCGCGCGCCCGTGAGCTCATGCGGCGCCCCCATGGCGTACTGTGTGGCCTTGCCGATGTCATGCAAGAGTGCCGCCGCATAGACCACCTCGCGGTCGAGCCCGCAGCCCTCCTCGAGGTTTGCGATCCACATGAGGCGCGCCGTATCGAGCAGATGGCGCAGCTGGTGCCGGCAGAAGGGGCGGTCGCACTCGAGGTGCGCGAGCCAGCGATATGCGGTTTGATAGGCAGGATGGAGCCAGATCGCATCGACACGCGGCATATTGGGAAGGCCCTGCTTGTGCGGATACCTCACGTGCGTCTCCGTCATCATCGCGCTCCCCTCTCCCGCGCAGCGCCCGCGCCGGGACGCCGCCCGACGCCGCCCCGGCGCGCCGCCGCGCTTGCCGCTACATCGAATGCGTCGAATAGACCTCCTCGTCGCGCCAGAGCACCACGGCCTCGGCAAGCGAGCAGCCACGCGCCGCTGCTGCACGGCGCGTGGCGTTGAGGTCGATCAGGCGCTGGTTGGACGAGCCGCGAAACCGCAGGCTGATATCGTAGAGCTCCTGCATCCAGGGGCCGTCGACCAAGATGTCTATGGTATCGAGCACGCGGTCGGTCACCTCGGTATGGTGACGGCCGCCGGGCATGAGCTCGTCGAGCACATCGCCCGTGAAGCACCAGATTGTCTTCGCCGGACTGCCGTCCGCGTGCACCCCGCGCGGGAACCGCGCGCGCACCCGCTCGAGAAACGACACGAGTCCGCGCTGGTTCTCGGGCTCCATGGGCTCGCCGCCCAGCACGGTGAGACCGTCGGCAAACGGATGGTCGAGGCTCTCGATGATCCGGTCCTCCACCTCACGGGTAAAGGGCTCCCCCGCCGCAAAGCTCCACGCACCCGAGTTAAAGCACCCCGGGCACCCGCGCCGGCAGCCGGAGACGAACAGCGACGTGCGCACGCCCTCGCCGTTGGCGATGTCGGAGTATTTGATCTCGGCGTAGTTCATCGCCAGCCCCCTCTCCCCTTACCGAATGCAGGCAGATGCGTCGAAACGGCCCCGGCCTCACAGGGGCGGATGCGTCAAAACGACCCCGTCCCCAAACGAGCACCCAAACGAGCACCTTACAGGTGCAGCACGCGGTCGCGGATCTCCTCGGTGCGCCCCTGGTTCCAGAACTGCGTGCCGATGTAGCCGCACGTACGGCGGGCGACGTTCAGCTTCTCCTGGTCGCGGTTGCCGCAGTTGGGGCACTCCCACACCAGCTTGCCGTCATCCTCCACGATCTTGATCTCGCCGTCGTAGCCGCACACCTGGCAGTAGTCGCTCTTGGTGTTGAGCTCGGCGTACATGATGTTCTCGTAGATGTACTGCATGACGCGGATGACGGCCTTGAGGTTGTCCTGCATGTTGGGCACCTCGACGTAGGAGATGGCGCCGCCGGGCGAGAGCGCCTGGAACTCGCTCTCGAACTTGAGCTTGTCGAACGCGTCGATCTTCTCGGACACGTGCACGTGGTAGCTGTTGGTGATGTAGCCCTTGTCCGTCACGCCGGGGATGATGCCGAAGCGGCGCTGCAGGCACTTGGCGAACTTGTAGGTGGTCGACTCGAGCGGGGTGCCGTAGAGCGAGTAGTCGATGTCCTCGGCGGCCTTCCACGCGGCGCACTTGTCGTTCATGTGCTGCATGACGGCGAGCGCGAAGTCCTTGCCGTGCTCGTCGGTGTGGCTCACGCCCTTCATGTAGCGCACGCACTCGTAGAGGCCGGCGTAGCCGAGCGAGATGGTCGAGTAGCCGCCGTACAGGAGCTTGTCGATGGTCTCGCCCTTGTCGAGGCGGGCGAGCGCGCCGTACTGCCACAGGATGGGCGCGGCGTCCGAGAGCGTGCCCTTGAGACGCTCGTGACGGCAGCGCAGGGCCTTGTGGCAGAGCTCGAGGCGCTCGTCGAAGATCTCCCAGAACTTCTGCTCGTCACGACCCGAGGAGCACGCCACGTCCACGAGGTTGATGGTGACGACGCCCTGGTTGAAGCGGCCGTAATACTTGGGCTTGCCCGGCTCGTAGTTCTTGGCGCGCGCCACGTTGCCGTACCCGTTGCCGGAACGGTCGGGCGTGAGGAAGCTGCGGCAGCCCATGCAGGTATAGACGTCGCCCTCGCCCGGCTTCTCGCCCGCCGACAACTTGAGCTCGCGCATCTTCTTGGCGGAGATGTAGTCGGGCACCATGCGCTTGGCGGTGCACTTGGCCGCAAGCTGCGTGAGGTAGAAGTACGGGCTGTCCTCGTAGACGTTGTCCTCGTCGAGCACGTAGATGAGCTTGGGGAAGGCGGGGGTGATCCACACGCCAGCCTCGTTCTTCACGCCCTCGTAGCGCTGGCGGAGCGTCTCCTCGATGATCATCGCGAGGTCGTGCTTCTCGGCCTCTGTGCGGGCCTCGCCGAGGTACATGAACACCGTCACGAACGGCGCCTGGCCGTTGGTGGTCATAAGCGTAACGACCTGGTACTGGATGGTCTGCACGCCGCGGCGGATCTCGTCGCGCAGGCGCTCCTCCACCACCTCGGCGATCTTATCCTGGGGCGCGTCGACACCGAGCTCGGAGAGCTCCGTCTCGACCTGGCGGCGGATCTTCTGGCGGCTGACCTCCACAAACGGCGCGAGATGCGTGAGCGAAATGGACTGGCCGCCGTACTGGCAGCTCGCCACCTGGGCGATGATCTGCGTGGCGATGTTGCACGCCGTCGAGAAGCTGTGGGGGCGCTCGATGAGCGTGCCGGAGATGACGGTGCCGTTCTGCAGCATGTCCTCGAGGTTCACGAGGTCGCAGTTGTGCATGTGCTGGGCGAAGTAGTCGGAGTCGTGGAAGTGGATGATACCCTCGTTGTGGGCCTCCACGACATCGGCCGGGAGCAGCACGCGGTTGGTGAGGTCCTTGGAGACCTCGCCGGCCATGTAGTCGCGCTGCACGGAGTTGACGGTGGGGTTCTTGTTGGAGTTCTCCTGCTTGACCTCTTCGTTGTTGCACTCGATGAGGGAGAGGATCTTGTCGTCGGTCGTGTTCTTCTGGCGCTTCAGGCCCTGCACGTAGCGGTAGATGATGTACTTGCGCGCGACCTCGAACTTGTCGAGCTTCATGAGCTCGTCCTCGACGAGGTCCTGGACCTCCTCCACCGAAACGGTGTGGCCGGCGTTCTCGCACGCCTCCGTCACGTTCTGCGAGGCGTAGATCACCTGACGCTCCGTCAGGCGATCGCTCTCCTGAACGTCGAGATTGGCGGCGCGGATGGCGTTCTCGATCTTGGTGATGTCGAAGGCTACCTCGGTACCGCTGCGCTTGATGATCTTCATGCGAATCCTCGTATCTGTCGCAAGTCTTCTGGGTCGGGCCCCGGGCCGCACAAAACCCACCGCCCGGGCCCCATGGGGTGAGGCGGCACGGTGCAACGGGTATGTGGCGCGAGAGCGTGATATCCATAATAGGCTACCGGAGCTCACCATATGCTGAGGATTTTTCTCTTCCCAACACTACATGTTGTGTTTCTGCAGGTGAAAGCAATTGGTGAAGTTACGGACACATTACCTTTTGGTTGAGAGCGGAGCGCCCGCGCTCGCACCCCGGCGCCCTCACCTGCAGGGGTTTGGATTTTGAAGTTTTTGGGTCTCAGAATAGTTCCACAAGTCCGACCGTTCGCCTATCGGCAAACGGATGAAAAAATCTCTTGACCTAGATGTTGTGGACGGGCCCTCCGCGTGCCGGCGCGGGGCCGCATCAGGAGCCGAGCGCCCACAGGTTGCTCGCCTGGTCGAGCACGCGCTCGATATCCCACGTGGTGTGCGTCCGCTCGGCGCTGTTGGGGTCGTGCACGATCACGGTGCCGTCCTCGGCGACGCCCGCAAGCACGATGAAGTGCCCCGTCGTGGTGAAGTCTCCGGGCCGGACGCTCGCGATGACCACGGAGCCCGCCTCGAGCGCCGCGCGCACCTGCGACGCGTCTGCCGGCAGCTCAACGCTCGCAAGCCCCAGCTGGGCGGCGCCCTCCGTCATGAACGACCATGCCGTCATGCCGTCCACCGTGTAGCCGCCGCGCTCCGCGAAGGCGGCCATGTCCGCGGGCGTCATGTCATCGCGCCCCGTGAGCGCAACGTACGCCATGGTGAGGCAGGTGGGGCCGCAGCCGTTCTCGCCCACGGTGCCGCCCGCATAGGGCTCGGCGGCCCATGCGAGGTCGGTCTGGTAGAGCTCGGGCACCTCGCCGGCGCGCCATGCGGAGCGGGGCGTGGAGGCAGGGCCCGAGCCCGCGAGGCCGGAGAGCACCGCGTCCCCGACCGCCGCCCACGCGCCGCCGTCGGCAACCGCGCCCAGCGCGCCGGCGCACGCAAGCCCGAGCGCCACGAGGGCGAGCGCCGCTGCGAGCAAGCGCCGCCCGAGACGGGGCCCACGCCGGTACCGCGCCCTCCTCAAGACCCCTCGGCGTCCACCCGATGCGGTGCCCGCGGGGCGCCGCCTTGCGGGCACCGGCGCGCGCGCCGCGCCCAAGGGGGCCGTGTTGCCGATAGGCTCCGCCGCGTACCCGCGCCCACCTGCCGCAAATCGATAAGAGCTGCCGTTCATGCGTGTCCTTTCTCTCGGGGATGACCTGCATCCACCATAGGGAGGGCCCGCATAACGAGTCTTGAGGGAAACCCTAAGCTTTGGTTAACGCCGCCGCGAGCACCCTAGGCCGGCAGCTCGACGGTGAAGGTCGTGATACCCGCCTCGCTCGCCGCGGCGATCGTGCCGCCGTGGAGCTCCACAATCTCGCGCGCGATGGCAAGGCCCAGGCCGGCACCGCCCGTAGAGGTCGCCCGCGTCTCATCCAGACGGAAGAACTTATCGAAAATCGCCTTGAGCTTGTGCGGCGGGATGGTCGCCCCCTCATCGGTAACGGCAACCCGCACCCAGGGCGCCCCGTCCCGCTCCACGCGCTCCACCGCGACCGCGATCTTTGTGCCCTCGCGGCTGTAGGCGACGGCATTTTTGAGGATGTTGTTGAACACGCGCGCCAAGCGGCCCGGGTCGGCCTCGATCACCAGCTCCGCACCCGGCGACTCGACGCTCACCGGAGTGCCCTCCACCGTGAGCGCGCAGGTGTTGCCGTGCGCCTGCAGCAGCGGGTAGAACTCGTCTGCCATCTGCACGAGCAGGTACGACAGGTCGACCGGCTCGACCTCCAGCTCGATGTGCGAGAGGTTGTAGCGCGTGATGTCGAAGAACTCGTTGATGAGCCGCTCCAGGCGCCGTGCCTTGTCGAGGGTGATGCCCACGTAGCGGCAGCGCTGCTCGCGCTGCATCTCGGGGATCTCGTCCAGAAGCGACAGGTACCCGATCACCGAGGTGAGCGGGGTCTTGAGGTCGTGGGCGAGGTAGGTGATGAGGTCGCTGCGGCGCTGCGCCTCGTCGCGAAGCGCCCGCTCGTGCGAGAGCATGGTCGCCTTGACCTCGGTCGCCGTGAGGGCGAGCGCGCCGAACTCCTCGGGAAAGACCTCGCTCGCCTCGGCATCGTGCCGCATGAAGAACGAGAGCAGCCCCGCGGAGCGCTCGGCGGCCCGCCGCTCGCCGCGGCGCGCCCCGAGGTACGCGGCGAACGTCGCCACCGCCACCAAGACGAGCACGAAGACGAGCCCGAGCCGCAGGAAGAACTCCTTCGCCCCGGTGGGGTCGAAGACGAGGTTGTAGGTCATCCCCGTCTGGTAGTCGACCTCCCAGGTGGAGACGAAGGTGCCGAAGAACCAGTCGACGAACGCGCCGTTCATGCCGTCGTCGACGAAGCGGAAGAGCAGCAGGTAGAGCATGACGCCCACCGCGCCCCCCGCCACGAGGACCGCGGCGATAAGAAGGCGCTCGCGGCGGCGGCCGGCGCGCGCGGCGGCGGGAAGGGAGGTCTCGACGGGCGCCTCGGGGCGTCCGGCAGCGTTGCTCTCAGCGTTCAATCTTGTACCCGCACCCCCATACGGTCTTGATGTACTTGGGCTCATCGAAGGAGTCCCCCAACTTCTCGCGCAGATGGCGGATGTGCACCGTGATCGAGCCCGAGCCGTTCTCATAGTAGGCGTCGCCGAAGATCTTGCAGTAGAGCTCGCGGGCGGAGACCACCGCGCCGTTCGCCTCGAGCAGAATCCGCAAGATGGAGAACTCCGTGGGCGTGAGCGCGAGCGGGCGCTCGTTGAGCGTGCAGGCGTGCGCCGGCACATCGAGCACGAGCCCCGCATAGGTGAGGACCTCGCCGCGACGCGTATCCTCGGCCCCAGATGCAGAATAGGTTTTATACCGCCTGAGCTGCGCCTTGACCCGCGCGACGAGCTCGAGGGGCAAGAAGGGCTTCACCACGTAATCGTCGGCCCCCAGCGTGAGCCCCGTGACGCGGTCGACCTCCTCGCCCTTGGCGGTGAGCATGATGACGGGATAGGTGTGGCGCTCGCGGATCTTACGGCAGAGGGCGAAGCCGTCGACACCGGGCAGCATCACATCGAGGAGCGCCAAGTCGAACGGGGGCGCCGCCGCGTCCTCGATACGCGCGAGGGCGCGGGCGCCGTCGACGAACACCTCGACGATAAAGCCCTCGTTCTCGAGGTAGACCCGCACCAGGTCGCCGATCTCGCGCTCGTCGTCGACCATGAGAATCCGCTCCGCCACGCGTGCCCCTTTCTCTCATCCCCCACGCAGCATAGCGCGGGCACGGCCGGCGAACATGAAGGAATTCCTAAGACCGGGCGGCGCGAGCACTCCGAGGGCACTAGTGCACCGCGCGCACCGGCGAACGCAGGGAATCCCGCGCGGCGCGGGCGCGCTCGTCTTCCACGATGGCGGCAACGGTGCGGCGGCGCAGCGCCAGATAGGCGAGCGGCACCGCAAGCACGAGCACGCTTGCGCCGATGAGCACCCCCTGCACGCCAAACACCTCGGCCAGCGCGGGCGCCGCGAAAAGGGGCAGCGCGCCCGCGCCGTTGAAGCCCGCGTTCATGACCGAGTTGACGCGGCCGAGCACGGCAAGCGGCGCGTGCATCTGCACCAAGGTGTTCTGCAGCGGCGTCACCATCCCGAAGGCGCAGCCCAAAAGCACCTGTCCCGCAAACGCGCAGGCGACCTCGGACGTGCCCACGTACAGCAGGCAGCCCGCGCCCTGCAGGGCGATGAGCAGAATGAGGGTGAGCACGTTGACGTGGCGGCGCGGGACGCGCATCGCCAGAAGCGCCCCGGCCACGCTCCCTATGCCCGCCGCGCTGGAGAGCCATCCCATCCAGGAGATGTCGACGCGGAGCACGTCGCGGTAGAAGAGCGACTCCAACGGATCGAAGGCACCGTAGCCCGCGTACGCCAGCACGCCCGCGCCCAGCAGCAGGGCGAGCGAGGGGACGGTGAACACGGTGCGCACGGAGTCGGCGAAGGTGGCGCGGGGACGCGCGGCGTCGGGGCCGGATGCGGCGGTGCCGGCGCCCTCGGCAGCCGGCCCCTCGGCTGAGTCGCGCCTCCCCTCCGCCGCCCGCAGGCGCACGCGCGCGGCGCGCAGGCGCAAGACCCGCTCGACGAGGAGCGCCGCCGGCACCATGGCGAGGACGGCAAACACCGCCGTCGCGAGAAAGACGCGCTGCGCCGGCAGGACGGTCGCGATGGCGCCGCCCACCGCGGGCCCCACCACCACCGCCGCGTTGGACACGACCGAGAGCAGCGCGTTCATCCGCTTGAGGTCGCCCGCGTCATCGGTGAGGTAGGCCGGGTACGAGGAGAGGTACATGAAGCCCATGCCCGTCGCGAACCCAAAGGCCATGCTCATGACGAGCACGTTTGCCACCGTCATGGGCACGATCTGGAACGCGACGCTCGTCGCCACGGCGCCGAGAAGCGCTACCGCGGAGTGCACGCGCGGGCCGCGCACGTCGAGCAGGGCGCCGCCCGCCGTGTTGCCGAAGATGATGAAGAGGTTGAAGAACCCCACCGCGCAGGCAAGCTCCCACGTGGAGGCGCCCACCTCGTAGGTGAGCGTCCCTATCACGCCGATGAAATAGGCAGCCTGCACGCCCAGGTAGAGCAGAAAGCGCGTCGCCACCAGCAGCAGCGTCCCCCGCGGCAAAGCCCCATCGCGATCCGGCACCGGCCCTCCTCCCCAACTCACAGCCCTCGGCCCCCAAGGCCGAGCATATGGGCACTATGGTAGCGGGGAGCAGCGGGCGCGGCAACGGGCGCGGTGCCCTACTTCGCGTCCGCCCAGGTCTCGCCGACCGACGCCTCCGCCACGAGCGGCACCGAGAGCGCGACGACACCCTCCATCTCCTCGCGCACCATGGCGATGAGGCGCTCGACCTCATCGGTCGGGCACTCGAAGTCGAGCTCGTCGTGCACCTGCAAGATCATGCGGGCCCTAAAGCCCTCGTCGCGCAGACGGCGCGCCACGCGGACCATCGCGATCTTGATGATATCCGCCGCGGTGCCCTGCATGGGATGGTTCATGGCCGTGCGCTCGCCAAACGCGCGCTGCGCCGGCACGCGCATCTTGAGCTCGGGGATGGGGCGGCGCCTGCCGAAGAGCGTCTCGGCAAAGCCCGTCTGCTTGGCGTCTGCCACGGTACGGTCGAGGTAGGTGCGCACTCCGGGGTAGGCCTCGAAGTAGCGGTCGATCATCTCGCGCGCCTCGGCCATGGGGATGTCGAGCGACTGCGAGAGGCCGTATGCCTGCTGGCCGTACACGATGCCAAAGTTGACGGCCTTGGCACGGCTGCGCAGCGCGGGCGTGACCTCGTTCACCGGAACCCCAAAGACGCGCGCGGCGGTCTCGGCGTGGAAGTCCTCCCCCTCGTTGAACGCCGCGATGAGGTGCGCGTCGCCGGAGAGGTGCGCGAGGAGCCGCAGCTCGATCTGGCTGTAGTCGACCGCCACAAAGACGCTGCCAGGGGCAACGGTGAAGGCCGTCTTGACCGTGTGGCCGAGCTCGGAGCGCGTGGG
The DNA here is from genome assembly GCA_018715125.1 of Candidatus Coprousia avicola. GTDB lineage: Bacteria > Actinomycetota > Coriobacteriia > Coriobacteriales > Coriobacteriaceae > Coprousia > Coprousia avicola. The sequence goes on from DVMF01000027.1 coordinate 27,887, forward strand.
GATGTTCTGCAGGTTGGGGTTAGAGGACGACAGGCGGCCCGTCGCGGTGATGGTCTGGTTGTACGTGGTGTGCACGCGCCCGTCCTGCCGGCGGAGCGCCCCCAGCGTATCGAGATAGGTGCTCTTGATCTTGGTCTTCTCGCGCCACTCCAAGATGAGACGGACGAACTCGTGGTCGCGCGCGAGCTCCTCCAGCACGCGGGCGTTGGTGGAGTAATAGCCGCGCGACGTCTTCTTGAGGCCCTTGGCGGGGAGGCCCATCACGTCAAAGAGGATGTGCGAGAGCTGCATGGGGCTCGCGATGTTGAAGGTCTCGTCGCCGGCGGCGGCGCGGATGCGGCGGGCGAGGTCGTCGATCTGCCCGCCGAGCCCGCGCGCGAGGTCGGACAGGCGGTCGGGGTCGACGTACATGCCCGTACGCTCCATGGCGGCGAGCACCGGCACGAGCGGCATTTCGATCTGGTCGAAGAGCGGACGCGCGCCCTCGCGCTCGAGGGCGGCCGCAAGCGGCTCCACGGCCGCGCGGGCGACGGCGGCCGCGCGGGCAGCGGGGTCGGGGGCATCCTCGGGAGCGCCGTCCTCCCCCGCCGCGGGGGGCAGCGCCTGCGCGAGGTAGGTGTCGGCGATGTACGCGTCATCGAAGCTCGAGCGCACCGAGTCGAGCAGGTAGGCGGCGACCACGGTGTCGAACAGGCGCGCCGGGTCGACGGCGAGCGGGTCGAGCACCTCGGCGTCCGCCGAATCGACGGGCGAGAGCGCGTGCAGGAGCTCCTTCACATCCGGCGCTGCAACGCGGCCCTCTCTGAAAAGGCGCGCGAGCACTCCCGCCACCAGCCCGTGCGCGAGCGAGAAGCCGGCGACGGTCTCCGCGGGGACTGCTGCCCCCATGCCATCGGCCGCCTCCTCCACCGCGACAAGCGCGCGCGACGTAGCGACCCACAGCGTGTGCGTGAGGCCGAAGAGCGCCCCGGCCTCGCGATCGTCCACGAGCGCCACGCCGAGCCACTCGTCCGCCGCGAGGGCGCGATCGAGCTCGGTGAGCGCCCGCTCGAGCGCCGCCGTGTCCGTCCCGTCCGCCCGCATCGCCTCGGGCAGCGCGAACGCGGCCGAGGCGGTCGCCGCGGCAAAGGCGCCGTCGATAAGCGCGAGGAAGCGGTTCTGCATCGCCATGATGCCGAGCGTGCCGAGCGCTGCCGTCACGTCGTCTGCCGTGTACGCGGGAAACGCCGTGCCGGAAAAGTCGAGCTCCACGGGCGCATTCGTCTGGATGGTCGCCACCTTGCGCGAGAGCAGCGCGTCGTCGATGTGGGCGCGCAGGTTCTCGCCCATCTTTCCCTTGACCTCGTCGGCGTGCGCGATGACCTCGTCGAGCGAGCCGTACTGCGCAATGAGGGCGCTCGCCTTCTTGGGGCCGATGCCGGGCACGCCGGGAATGTTGTCGGAGGTGTCGCCCTTGAGGCCGTAGAAGTCGGGCACGAGCGCCGGGGTGATGCCGTGGTAGAGATCCTCCACCGTCTCGGGCGTCATGACCTGCACATCCGAGAGGCCCTTCTTGGTGCCCACGATCTTGACGTGCTCGGTGGAGAGCTGGTACATGTCGCGGTCACCCGTGATGAGGTACATGTCGCACCCGGCCGCCTCGCCCTGACGGGCGAGTGTGCCCAGGATGTCATCGCCCTCCCAGCCCTCGGCCTCGAGAATCGGGACCTTGAGACCGGCGAGCAGGTCCTTTACCATGGGGAACTGCTGGCGCAGGTCCGGGTCCATGGGCGGGCGCTGCGCCTTGTACTGCGGGAGCATCTCCATGCGCACGCGCGGGCGCCCTTTGTCGAAGGCGACGGCGACGCCGTCGGGGTGAAACGCGTCGACCATCTTGAGGAACATGTTGAGAAAGCCGAAGACCGCGTTGGTGGGGCGGCCGTCCGGCGCGTTCATGGTGGGCGGCACGGCGTGGAACGCGCGATGCATGAGCGAGTTGCCGTCGATGACGGCAAAGGTGCGGCGAGCCTCGGGCGCGGTGGTGTCTGACATGGGGCATCCTCTCGACGTTTGCTTGCCACCAGTCTACCCGCCCGCGCGGACATGCGCCACACCGCGCGATGCGCGCAGGACGGCCGTGACACGAAAGCCTCGAGATAGCGCAGCCCTACCGCTCGGGCGTCGCCGTCAAGCGGATGCGCCCGCGGTCCGCGAGCGCCGCGAAATCGCCCGAGAGCCAGCGCGCCGACTCGCCCGGCCCCAGCACGAGGGGCATGCGGTCGTGCACGGGCGCAACCGTCGCGTTGGGCTCCGTCGTCACGATGGAGAGGCGCCCCTCGGCAGTCACGCCCGCGAGCAGAAATGCCCGGGCGCCGGGCAGGCGAAAGCGGTACTGCCGCCGCACGGGCTTACCGGTGCGCTCGCTCAGCATGCGCTCGGTCTGGTGGCCCTCGTAAAACGCACGCACCGGCACGAGGCAGCGCCCGTGCGCGATCGCGTCCAGCCAGAGGCCATGCCCGCGCTCGAGCTGGGAGAGCGCCGTATCGAGTCGCGTGTTGAAGACGGGCCGCCCGTCCCGCGGCGAGTCGAAGCCCCACACGAGCGACACCGTGATGAGTACGCCGTCCTCACCGGGCACGTAGGCGGGCACGAGCGATCCCGGCCAGGCGTCGCGCGCGGGATCGAAGTCCTCGTCCTCCCCTTCCAGCCGTGCGCGGCCACTGCGGCGGCGCGCCTCGAGCGCCTCCTCGGCCTCCTCAACGGTGAGCGGACACATTCGCTGGCACATTGGCTAGTCTCCGTCCCCCGCCAGCACGCCCCGAGCCGTCCCGGCAAGAAAGTCGACCGGCACGGTCGTCTCCTCAATAGGGATGCCGATCTCGACCAAGAAGTCGAGAAACACGTCCTCCACACCAACAAAGGGGTCCGCATCGCCCTTGCCCTGGATGCCGCTCTGGATGAGCTTCTCGCAAAGTGCGCGGCACTCGTCCCAGCGATGCCCTTGGCGCCAGACATCGCGCAAAGCGCCCTGCCGCTGGGGGATAATCCACACGATGCCTTCCTTTTTGTTGTGATACCCTCGGGCATCTTCGAGGGAGATCGCGGAAATCCGCACGATGCCCTTGCCGCTGGTACCGTATTTCTTGCGATGCTCGACCCACGAGGGCGCAAAGAGCACGCCGTCCGCCACAAAGAGGTCGCAGCGTACGGGCTCCTTGACATGCCGCCGGTAAAGTACGAGCGACAAGCCGATAAGCACGGCAGCGATGGCGGCGCAGACCGCGATGATGATGACGTACGGCAGCACGAACCCGTTCTGCACGCCAACCCAGAGGCAGACCGCGATGACGGCCAACGCTACCCCCGCGAAGGGGAGGGGCTTGAGGGCGTCGCTGTCGCGGAGCCACCCTTGGGGAAAGCGGTTGCGCGCAGCGATGGCCTCCGCAACGCGCTCCTGATACCGCTCCGGCTCGATGAGCTTGTACGATTTGCCGCCCATGGACCGCCCCCCACGCACCGGCATGCGCACCGTTTTACTACCGACCCCCATAGTACCCCACGGCGCTCCCTACCCGCGACATCCGGCCCGGCGCAGCCCCTCATGGAGTCTACCGGGTCATCCGCACCCACATGCAGAGCGTTTACGAGTTCGCCCGGCAGTATTACCGTGAAGGCGCATTCATACCTGCATCGTATAATGCGCCGTCACGTTTGCTCCAAAAGTTCCCGTTGAAGCTAGAGCTCCTCACCATTGGTCTCGATAACGTGTTTATACCAACCGAACGATTTCTTTGGATAACGCTTCATGCTGCCGTTGCCCTCATCGTCCACGTCAACGAAGATGAATCCGTACCGCTTCTTATACTCTCCCGTTGAGAGGGAAATCATATCGATTGCGGACCAAGCGGTATAGCCGATCAGATCGACACCATCTTCAACGATGGCACGCTTCATCTGGGCGATATGCTGTGAGAGATAATTGATCCGATAGTCGTCCTCAACAGTTACGCTGCCATCCTCGTTGCGAATTGGCTCGTCGACCGTTCCGAGGCCGTTTTCCGTAATGATAATCGGCAGCTGATAGCGGTCGTAGACATTGTTAAGCGTGTAACGCAAGCCGATCGGATCAATACCCCATCCCCAAGGCGTGTACTCCAGATAAGGGTTCTTGACCCCATCGACATAGTTGCCGTGCACAATCTCGCCAGTCGTGGTACTCCCCAAGCAGTTACTGTTGTAATACGAGAAGGTGAAGAAATCGACCGTCCCCTCGCGCAAATCCTTGAGGTCCTCATCGGTCATTTCGATCTCGATGCCCAAATCATCGAAGTACTGCTTTGCGTAGTACGGGTACTTACCGAACACCAAAACGTCTCCGCAAAAATGGTTCTTGATCTTGTCCTCTCGCTGTGCAAGAAGCACGTCCTCGGGATTGCACGTCCCCGAATAGACAGTTCCGTAGGCAATCATGCTTCCAAAGTGGAAATCCGGGCAGATCGACCTACCCAACTTCACCATCCGCGCACTCGCAACAAACAGATGGTGCAGCGCCTGGAATCGTGCCTGAGGGTCATCCACCTGATTGCGAAAAGTCGTAGTGCCCGGATTGAGAATCCCCGCGTGATGCCAGTTGCCCGTTGGGCGCATGGTGCAGTTAATCTCGTTGAAGGGAAGCCAGTAGCGCACGTACTCCTTGTAGCGCTTAAAGACCACTTCAGCAAATCTGACAAAGTAGTCAATGGTACGCCTGTCTTTAAAGCCGTTAAACTCTCGCGTGAATGCTAAAGGCATGTCATTGTGGCATAGCGTAACCAGAGGCTCTATACCGTACTTTTTGAGCTCACGAAAGACATTTTCGTAAAACGCAAGACCCGCTTCGTTGGGTTCGTCCTCATCCCCAGTCGGGAAAATACGCGTGCAATTGATGGACATACGAAACATCTTCAAGCCCATATCGGCGAGTAGACGAATATCCTCCTTGTAGTGATGGTAAAAATCGGTTGCCTGGTGCGACGGATACAGGTACTTGTCCTCATCGATATCCAACGTGATACGCCGGGCCTCGTTTACTCCACCTTTCACAAGACAGTCGGCGATACTTGGACTTTTTCCATCAACATCCCAAGCCCCTTCACACTGGTTCGCAGCAGTTGCGGCACCCCAATAGAATCCCTCGGGAAATCCCTTGTGAGCCATCATTTATCTCCTAACAACACGTTAGCCAATGAACCTCGTAATCAAAATCGGAAGCGCGGGCCGCACGCATAGGTCTCTTGGCAAGCGGCCCGCACCTGTAACAGAGCCGCGTCACTTCGCGGCGAGGTCCTCAGGCTTAACGATGATCCAGCCGACAATGAAGGTCACGGCTGCGCCAATAGCCATGGCGATCACCTGGTTGATCAAATTGCTGGGATCCTCTCCCACGAATACGGTCAGACCAAACAGGCCGATTCCTCCGTAGACGTAACGGGCGACACCCATAAACCCTGCGTACAAACCTCCAAAGAATCCTCCGATGCATGCAGCGTAAATCGGCTTACGGTAACGAAGGTTCACGCCAAAGAGAGCCGGTTCGGTCACGCCCGACACGATGGCTGTAATGGCGCAAGACCAAGCAGTTGCGCGCTGGTCGGGGTCTTTTGCCTTAAGAGCGACAACGAGCGCGGCAATGCCCTGATTCAAATTGCGAATGAACGAAGCGGCGCCGACGAAGATGTCTTTTCCCGTCGTCGCAATGGCATTTGTCGAGTACACCGAAAGGCAGGCATGCATGCCAGTCATCACCAGGAACGGAGAGATCGCCGTATAAATCGCGGTTCCAAAGGGCCCAAAGACGTCATAGAGCCACTTGATGGCCACGCCGAGATACGTACCGAGCGTCGACCCCAAGGGAGCGGTAACGCACAAGGAGATGGGTGCCATGATCAACAGGGTCAGAATCGGCGCGAACATGCCTCGCACCGCTGTCGGAATATAGCGATTCAAGAAACGCCATACATAACTTGCCACCAAGATCGTAAGGAAGACCGGGAAGATTGACGATGTGTAGGACTTGGCGGGAATTGCAAGGCCGTAGATGGAGCCAGCTGAGCCCTCGGACACCATGGAAATAAGCGTAGGAGATATGAGGATGGCACCCAAATAGATACCCATGCTCGGATCCATGCCAAATCGCTTCGCGCAGGTATAGCCAAGTGCAACCGGAATGAAGTACGTCGAAGCGTCGCACATCCAGGACAAGGTCACATACGTCCCACTGTCGGTGGCAAGAAGACCGAGCTGGCTCAGAATCAGAAGGATCGACTTGACCATGCCGCCAGCTACAAGCATAGGGATAATCGGCACGATGCAAGCGGACATGGCAGTAAAGAAGCCTTGGATAGAAATGCGGTCCTTCAGCGGAACCTTCTTTTTCTCTCCACCGGAAAGGTCGGCGTCAAGGTTCTCGTCGACCTTGTCCTCACGATCGATACCATACGTTTTGCAGATTGTCTTATATACCTCAGCCACATCCTGACCAATGATGAGCTGGAGTTGGTTTCCCGTCCACTGCGTTCCTAAACAGCCCTTCAGCCTTCCAAGCTCATCGGTCTTGACAAGACCCTTATCTTTGACATTAAAGCGGAGCCGCGTTGTGCAATACAGAAACTGGCTAATGTTTTCCTTGCCGCCAACAAGGTCTACGCATTGCGTAATGACTTCGGTGTAGTTATTTAGGTTTGCCATCGCAATCCCCTTCCGAGTGTCCTAGTGCGGACGTTTTCTGAATGGTGATGTACGGCATTATCTGCACTGTCGCAACGCGAGTTATCTTGCTTCCCAACGCATGCGACCATGAAGTAGACAGCGGGCCTTCACCCGAGCGACCGCTCTTCAAAAAGACATGTTGCGATGCGAGTTGATTTGATGTTAGGGTTTCGACCTGTCGCAGATGCGAACCAGGTGCATAATGAGGTACATTCTCTCCTCATCGTTCAACGGATACCCACGTCGTTCTAGCTCTATCTCCATGGTGCTCAAGCACGTTTCGAATTCCGGGCCCATATTATCGAGCGAACCTGTAAGCATCTTTAATATGTCCAGTCCTTTTTCTGAGACAGAATCGGACTTATCTCCCGTTCGCTTCAACAGATATTCCAAATGCGTCACGAAACGCGAATAGCTGAAGGATGTTCGGTCTATAGTGAAGCCCATGGTCGTTTCGATAATCGATGTGCAAAGGCTGATTATTTCCTGGGTTTTGATGGCGCCCGCGCTCTGATCGATTTCCGAATTGATGATATTCAACGCAATACCCGTTTTTTCTGCAACCGGTAAAGCAATGTGCAATCGCTCACGTATCAGCCTCATCGCGAAACGAGCAATGTCTGATTCGACGGGATAAAGATGCTCGAAGTCGTAGTAAATCGGCATTTTTACATTGATGTGCTGTTCGATACGATCGATGCAAAACTGAATATGGTCCGCGAGAATTAACGTTAGATTCTGATTGAGTTTGGAAGGCAATCTCCGCGACGCGTACTCATATGTATCACTCGCAACCTGTAGCACATCTTCGCGAACATTCTCCAGCATGCTGACGCTATTTGGCTTAATGCCATAGTACGTTCGCTTCACTTTGGATAAATCATCGAGCTCGCATGGCATCGGCCGAAAGCCAATGCCACGCCCTTCGACTATTATTGTCTCCCCACTCGAATCTTGAGCTAAGGCGAAGTTGTTGTTGATCTTCTTCATGAGTCTCATTCTGGTATCCCCCCTTTCATGGTTGCCGGCATGAGCAACGTCAGCAGTCCAGAACCGCAAACGAACACTTGAGACATCCCTTGTCATTAGACAGCTGATTCCCGCACACGGGGAAGCAAAAAAATACCTCAACGTAAGGCAGGCAATATTGATAATACCGTTATCAATATTGGTTATGCCTCCGTTGAGGGAGTGACAGTCCAATCACCGATATAAAGGCTACCGCACCGGTCAACAACTCCAGAGTTGCGCACGGGGCAGACCCGGTGAACGGTCATGATCGCTCGGCAAGCGGTCTGTAGCACATGAGGCATGACCTTTCGTGCGAAGAATTCCGTGAGCAGCGCAGCTGGGTCCTTCCCCGGTTTCACACCTTGCTGATATTGTCGGAGATTGAGATTGACCCCATCCCTCCAGCTCTCCTTGTGCAATAACCGACGAGCTCTCCATCGTACCATCCGTCGACGGGACAGCGAATCCCGACTCCAAGGAACCCGCGTTTAGGCCACCTTTCCGTCCCTGTAGGGGGCCTTAACGCGAGTTCCTTCGCGGGGCGCGGCTGCGGAGCGGAGCCGCGGCACCGACGCGGGCCATTCGCCGTCCGTGCGCTCACTAGCCCTTGGAGATGACGGCGCCCGCCGGGCACGCGTGATAGCAGTTGCCGCACTCGTCGCAGCGCTCCCCGTGGATCTCATACGCCGCACTGTCTGCGGTGGGGAAAATCGCCTTGTGGGTGCACGCCTCCGTGCAGGCGCCGCAGGCGATGCAGGGATCCGGGTCGATGGTGAGGCCGGGCTCCTCGAACGCGTCTCCCCCAAAGGCGAAGCGCTCGCGCAGGATCTTGTGGTCGCGGTGCGCCATGTTGAAGTCGTAGTCGTAGTATTCCCCGTGGAAGCGCTCGAGCACGAAGACGACCGTCTCCGGGTACTTGTTGATGTCGTAGACCGCAACGTTGAAGAGCGGGTTCGCCGCCGCCTTGGCGTCGACCTCGGCCTGCGTGAGCTCGCGGACCGTGCCCGACACGCGCACCATGTAGCCGGGCTGGAAATGCGGCAGGTTGTCTTCGTCCCAAGTGCAGTGCTCGGCGGTCTTCTCCGCAGAGACGGTGAGCGCACCCAGCTTGAGCTGGCGATAGAACGGCTTGACGCGCATGGTGCGCAGGTAGAGGCCCTCGTCGTCGTACGCAAAGAAGTGCGCGATACGCGAGTCGACCCCGCCCGCGCCGTCGAGCGTGGCGAAGCTGCAGCAGCCCACCTCGTTGAACAGCTCGTATACCTCTTGCATGGTCTTCATAGCCCTCTCCTCTCTCTTGCCCCGGCAGGCGATGGCGTCGGGGCACCTTGCAACCAGGTCCAGCACGCACCGCGAGGGGCGCCGCACAAGCGCCCGCTCCGCCGCGAGGGGCGCCGCACACACGGCAGCCCCGCCGCGCGTGCGCCCCTCATCCAAACAGCGCGCGATACCGCCCGGCGATGTAGGCGGCGTGCTCCGCCATGAGGTCGTAACCCAGCAGCTCCTCGCAGTCCGCCGACACATTGGAGACCGCGTTAGCGTCGATGAAGACGGCGGCGTCGACGGTCTCGATGACATCGAAGCTGCCGACCTCGAAACCGAGGAGCGCCGCCGCCCGCTCCGCCGCCGCCACGACCGGCTCCGGGCAGTCGCCATAGGGCTCGTACGTGGAGCCGAAGTGATAGGACGAAAGACCGTTTGCGGCGATGCTCCGGCGATGCAGGTGGGCAGCCCTTCCGCCCACGATCTCGATACGGGTGAGGTAGCCGGAGCGCGCCCGCTCGAACGACTCGACGATGAACGCGGTCTCCGCCGGGGCCTCGGCGAGAAACGCCCGCGCCTCGTCCGCGCTGCGGAGCACGGCCGTGCGCGCCGAGCGCCCACCGCAATCGGGCTTGATGACGCAGGGGTACGCGAGCGCCGCCGGGTCGATGGCGCCGGGCACGTCGCACGCGTGCACCTCGGGGACCGCGATGCCCGCCCGCCCGAGCGCCTCGGTGGCGGCGCGCTTGCTGATCTCGAAGACATGGGCGCGACCGGGATTGATGAGCGCGATGCCACGCTCTCCCGCCCGGGCGACCACCTCCGCCATGCGTGCGTGCGATGCGGCGTGCCCGCGCGCGAGGGCGCTTGCGAACACGCGGCTCACGAGCAGCCGGCACGAGAGCGCCGCCCGGACGGCATCCGGCCGTTCCATATCGATGAGGCGAACCGGGAGGTCGCGCGCCGCAAGCTCCTGGGCGAGCTTGAAATCGGACCACTCGCTCGACTCATAGAGCACGCCCACCCAGGGGGCGTCCGCCGCCGGCCCGTCGGCAACATAGGCGACCTGCGTCGCCGCAATGTCCTGCGTCGCCGCAAGCTCCCGCCCCGCCGCAACGTCCCGCATCGCGCCCGCGCCTGTCTGCACCGTTCGCTCCATCACACGCTCCATTCCAGCAGCTTGCCCAAGAAGCGCTTGAGCTCGGGCGTCTTGGGCGCGGCGAAGACCTCGGCCGCCGGCCCGTACTCCATGAGGGTGCCCCCGCACAGAAACGCCACCTTGTCGCACGCGTGGCGCGCAAAGCCCATCTCGTGCGTGACGGTGATGAAACGCGTCCCCTCGCGCTTGAGGTCGGCGAGCAGGTCCAGCACCTCGGTGGTGTACTCGGGGTCGAGCGCGCTCGTGGGCTCGTCGAGCAGAAGCATCCGCGGGCGCGGCGCCACGGCGCGGGCGATGGCGACACGCTGGCGCTGGCCGCCCGAGAGCTGAGCCGGGCGCTTGTCGCCCTCGCCGGCAAGGCCGAAGCGGTCGAGCAGCTCGTCGGCACGCGCGGCGGCATCGGCCTCTCCCATGCCGTGCACGGCGCGCAGCGGCAGCGCGATGTTCTCGCGCGCGGAGAGGTGGTGGAAGAGCCCGCCGTCCTGAAAGACAAAGCCGAGGCTCGCCCGGTACCGCTCGAGACCGGGCTCGTCTGCGGGCAGCGGCTCGCCGTCCAAGGCGACCCACCCCGCGCTCGGCGCGAGAAGACCGCCCAGGATGCGCAGCAGCGTCGACTTGCCGCCGCCCGAGGGGCCGATGATGGCAAGCGTGGTGACCTCGTCGTCAAAATCGATGCCCTCGAGCACCGCGCGGTCGCCGAAGCGCTGCGCGAGGCCCTCAATCTGCATGCGCATAGTCGAGCCTCCTCTCAAAGTAGCGGCTCACAAACATGAGGGGCAGCGTGAGCGCCAGGTACGCCCCCGCAAGGAAGAGATACGTCCCAAACAGGTTGAACGTGGCCGAGCTGATCTCCTGCATGGTCTGGGTGAGCTCGATCACGGCGATGACCGAGAGCAGCGACGAATCCTTTATCATGCTCGCGAGCTGCCCGGTGAGCGCCGGCAGCGTGCGGCTCACGAGCTGCGGCACCACCACGTAGCGCAGGGTCTGCCGCCGCGTAAAGCCCACGGCGCGCGCCGCCTCGAGCTGGCCGGCGTCGAGCGAGGTGAGGCTGCCGCGCACGATCTCCGCAATGTAGGCGCCCGAGAAGATCGACAGGATGATGATGCCCGCCACCAGGCGGTTCTCCACACCCCACGCTGTACCGACGATGTAGAAGAAGAGGTAGATCTGCGCGAGGAGCGGCGTGCCGCGCATGAGCTTGACGTAAACGTCGCAGAGGTAGCGCACGGGCAGGATGCGGCTCCCCTGCCCCACCGCGACAGGCAGGCCGATGGCGAGGCTCGCCACCAGGCTCCCCACCGCGATCTGCACCGTGAGCAGCAGGCCGTCGAGGATGCGCACGTGGTACTGCGCCACAAAGCCAAAGTCGAGCGCGACGCCCACCTGCAGCAGCGAGAGCCAGAAGAAGCCGATCACGAGCGCGCAGACGATGAGGTAGCTCGCCGCCGCCTTGACGGGGCCCGGCCGCTCACCGGGGCGCACGGTAAAGGGGTTGCGCATTACGCATCCGCCTCGGCACCCGCGTCGGCTGCGGCCACGCCCTCGGCATCCGCGTCGTCGAAGTCGAAGAACCAGCGGAAGCCGAGCTCGTCAAAGGCGGCCTTCTCGTCTGCCAGATACTGCTCGGTCAGACGGTCGAACTCGCCGTTCTCCTTGCTCTCGGCGATAAAGGCGTTCAGCTCCTCGCGCAGCTCGTCGTTGCCCGAGGCCACGGCGATGCCCCACGCCTCCGGATCCTGGAAGGGGATGAAGACGGCGCGCGTGGTATCGGGGTTGGCGAGGTTGTTGCGGTATATGGTGAGCTGGTCGTAGAGGAAGCCGTCCGCGCGGCCTTGGGCAACCTCGGTCACGCAGGCGCTCTCGTCGGCAAGGCGCAGGATCTGCGCGTTGGCGAGGTTCTTGGTCGCGTAGACGTCGCCCGTCGAGCCGGTCTTGACGGCGACGGTCTTGTCCGCCTGGTTGAGGTCCTCGGCCTGCTCGACGCCGGACTCCGCGCCGGCGAGGATCGCAAGCTGCGCCATGGCGTAGGGGTCGGTGAAGTCGACTTCCTCCTCGCGCTCGGGCGTGATGGTGATGGAGCTCATGACGGCGTCCGCCTTGCCCGTCTGGAGCGAGGGGATGAGACCGTCGAAGCTGATGTTGTCGATCTGGAGGTCGTACCCGTACGCATCGGCGAAATCCTGCATGAACGTGACGGAGACGCCCGAGGGGTTGCCCGCATCGTCTTTGGTCTCGAAGGGCGGGTAGGCGAGCTCCATGGCGACGCGGAGCGTGCGCGCGGCGCCATCGGATGCCGAGCCCGCCGCCGCGGACGAGCCGCCCGCCGCGCCCTGGCCGCCCGAGCAGCCCGCGAGGGCCGCCGCCATGGTTGCCGCGCCTGCGATAAGCCCGCGGCGGGTGATGGAGGTCTGGATACGGTCGATCATGATGAGCATCCTTTCAGGTTGGGGTTATGTAGAAACGTGATGCAGAAAAGCACTTGGGTCGGCATCAGCGCCCGACGCGGCGCCAACGGCTCACGCGGCGTCGACGTCGCGCTCAGATGCGGCACCTTGGCCGGGCGCGCCGCGCTCTATCGCTGCGTGCAGGTTGCAGCGCATCGCGGCGAGCACACGCGCAGCTGTCGCCAGATCCGCCTCGCGTATCCCGTCTACCCAGGTCGCGCGGAGCAGCGCGGAGATCTCGCCGAAGTCGCGCTCGAGGGCGCGGCCCCGGTCGGTGAGCGAGACCACCGTGGCACGGCCGTCGGACTCGTCGCGCGCGGTCTCGGCAAAGCCGAGCTTAACGAGCTTGCGTACCAGCGCCGTGACCGTAGAGGGGTCGCGGTCGATGCGCCGAGAAAGCTCAGACATGCGCACCCGGTCCTCAGAGCAGAGCTGCGCCAAGATGTCGCCATGCGAGGGCGCGAGGCCCGCATAGCCGCGCCGTGCGAGCTCGCCGGCGAGAAACTGGTTGACGAGCGCGCGCGTGCGCGAAATCTCAGAGGCAAAGCCCTGCATGTTTGAGCACCTCCCCTATCGGATCGTCTGACATTGCGTCAGTATAGCATATTTAGTTTGATATCCAAGTATTTTTATCGCTGCTTCTCTGCCGAAGCATAGTTTCTCGAAAGATGCCGAGACATCCCTTCTTTCTGCGTTCGGCGCGGCGGCAGCGGGTCGCCCAGCGCGCAACGGTCAATAGTCCATATAGTCATTTTTGAAGAACAACGCACACGCTCCTCACGCACCATTTTCGGCGACAAATCGGCGGAGCTTCAACCCGCGCGCCGCCGGGAGATGCAACGGAGACGGCGGGAAGCGTCACGTAGCCGTCAAAGTTTCAATCCACGCACCCGTGAAGGGTGCGACGTAGGCGTCTGACGCCCTGCCGACGACCGTCCGGTTTCAATCCACGCACCCGTGAAGGGTGCGACCCTCAGGGGGCTTGGGCTCTCGGTCAAACCGTGGTTTCAATCCACGCACCCGTGAAGGGTGCGACGTCATGGGCACCCACGGGAGCCCCCGACGGCGGCAGTTTCAATCCACGCACCCGTGAAGGGTGCGACGTAGGCGTCTGACGCCCTGCCGACGACCGTCCGGTCAATCCACGCACCCGTGAAGGGTGCGACCCTCAGGGGGCTTGGGCTCTCGGTCAAACCGTGGTTTCAATCCACGCACCCGTGAAGGG